>CAYJID010000281.1:0-3062 GCA_964370135.1 uncultured Akkermansia sp.
TTCTACTGATTTGCGCAGGGTATAGCAAGAAGGAAATCGAATAACAAGATATTTTATCATAACCGTGCGCCGTTGAATAAAACGACAGCAGAGTGCGCAACCAGCAGCGTTAAGTCAATGGATTCTTAAGGTCTAGACCTTAAGCGATCTCCGGCGATCGTTCGCCGGCGGGTCCGGGCAGAGCCCGGCAGGGTCGAGGGACAGAGTCCCTCGTGGGGTGCGGGGCGAAGCCCTGCGGAAGTGCTGGATCGCAGATCCAGCGGGCGTCAGTTTCGCCCTATAAACACACGCCCGCGAGGCAAACCCAGCACGGCGTCAACGCCGCCAACTGACGCCCCCGTCCACCTGCGCGCGAAGCGCGCCTCTTATCCACCGTCGCCAACGCGAAGCGTCCCCGCCACCCCTCACAAAAAAATCCCCTCCATCGAGCCGAGAGAGGGGAATAAAAAATAACTTGAAAAAGAAATTACTTCTTCTGCATCGACTCACGCATCTGCTTGGAGCGAGCGAGAGCCGCTGCGGGATCAGCCGTGAGCTGAGCGGCAAAAGCCTTGATCTGACCTGCCGAGGAGGGATTGAGCTCAGCGAGCTTCTCAAAAATCGCGCCCATCTCCACGATGTCTGCCTCTGTTTCTGCGAGGATCATGCAGACGCTCACCTTGGCCTCCAAGAGCATGCTTTGGATGGCAGGAGCGAGATTGGGCTTGGCGAGTTCTGTGTCAATGAGCGTGCGCGCTTTGGCAAAGTCGGTGCCACAGGCCAGCAGAGCCTGCTGGATACGCTGCATCTCTACCTTGGCGGCAGCCTCGGCCTCGGCAGCCTTCTTGAGACCCAGTGTGTCCTCAGGGTCGAGAGCCTTGATCTGCTCCATGAGCGCGACGTTGCTGCCGCGGAAATCCTCAGGGATGGCATTGTAGGCATCATAGAGAGCCTTTGCCTTGGCCGTACCAGTTGCGGAGGCCGCAGCCGTGAGAGCTGTCGCTACAGCAGGGCTGGGCGTGAGGGCGTCCTTTGCCGCGTCGAGGGAGGGACGACCACCGATGAAGCCTGCCGTGACAGTGCCCTCAGGGTTCATCACCAGCATGGTGGGGTAGCCCTGCACCTGATACTTCTTGGCGAGCTCGCGGTTCTTGACGAGCAGACCCTCGGGGAGCTGCTTCTGGCGGGGGAGGTCGATTTCTACAAGGACGAACTTGTCCTTCGCATAGGCTTCGAACTCGGGCTTGTCGAGGATATTTGCCTTGAGAGCCTTGCAGGGAGGGCACCAGTCAGAGCCCGTGAAGAGGACGAGGACATCTTTCTTTTCTGCGGCAGCCTTGGTGAGAGCGGAGGGGAGATCAGTGCTCCATTCGGCGGCCATGGCGGGGGCGACGATAGCGGACAGCGCGAGGGCTGAGAGGATCATTTGCTTCATGATTCAGCTATTATGTGCATTGCGTTTCGCATTGCAAGAATAAAATTCAGAATGTCGCTCTATGTCACGGATTGTGAAAAATGAGATTGCGTTCTGTGTGCAGATTTGTATAATTAGCCCCTGTGAACAGTTCGACTCTATCTGACAGAGTAGAGCGTGTTCGCAGAAGGTGACTGGTGTTCTATCGTGTACTCTGGTTGCCTGAGCAAATATAGACATATTCATGAATCACCATCATCTATTCCAGTCAATGGTTGTACTCGTCGGCGCTAGTGTGTGCCACGGCGACGACCTCCAGCACTTCGCATCCCCTCTCGCCGAGTCTCTCAAGCCCGGTATCACCGCTGAGCAGGTCAAGGCCATCGCCGACCCCGTTCTCCGCCAAGCCGCCGAGCAGATGCTCGCGGGCAAGTACTCCACTGAATACCGCGTCGCCACCTACCAGCCCCTGCTCAGCCCTACCGCGCTCGGCCGTAGCCTCGGCATCGGCAATGGCTATAGCTTCTACGAAGGCATCACTGGCGTTGTCCTCCCTCAGGGAGAAGCCACCATCATCGTCGAGGGGCTCAAGCCTAATCAGCCTCTCAGCATCCTCGTCCCCGACTGGATGCGCCAGCCCCCCAATCCCAAGCAGCCCACCAAAGACCCCAAGGGCTGGGGACTGCACAAGAAAGCCTACCCGCTCAAAAACGGCATCAACAAGATCAATATTGACAAGGAAGGCCTCGCCTACGTCGTCTACTTTTTTGACCAACCAGAGCAGCAGCAGCCTGTCAAGATCCACTTTGTCAACGCGACAGAGAACGGCTACTTTGACCTAGCCAAGCACACGGACAAGGACTGGGACCGCCTCCTCGCTGATGCCAAGTACCCCATCATGGACGCCATCGGTGAGCGCATCCAGGTCGGCTATCCTGTCGCCTCGCTCAAGAAGTACGCAACGGGTCGTGGCGTCGAGCTCATCAAGGCCTATGACAAGATGATGAAGGCGCAGCACGATATCATGGGCCTCACGAAGTACAACCGTACGCCCAAGAACAAGATCCTCGCCCGTGTGAATTACAATTACTACATGTTCCGCGACGGCGATGGTGTCGCCTACATGGGCGGGCCTAGCGGCTACGCGATGGGGCTGGTTGCCAACCCCGACCGCGTCACGAAGGGTGACCCCTGCTGGGGCTTCAACCACGAGGTGGGACACGCCCACCAGCTGCGCCCTGAGTTCAACTGGGGCGGTCTCGGTGAAGTGAGCAACAATGTCTTCTCCCTCTACGGCACGATGGCACTGGGTAATCCCAGCCTCCTCAAGCAGAACGGACAGTACGCCAAGGCGAAAAAGGCTATCCTCGACAAGAAGATCAGCTACCTCCAGAGCCCTGACGTCTTCAGCCGCCTCGTTCCCTTCTGGCAGCTGCAGCTCTACTCGGTCGAGCTCGGAGACGCGGATTTCTACCCCGACCTCTTTGAGGCGATGCGCAAGAATCACGCGGCGAAGAGCGATGGCTGGGGTGCGCGCGGGGGCAATCCTGCGGAGCATCAGCTCAACTTCATTAAGCTCGCGTGCAAGACCGCGAAGACCGATCTCACGGATTTCTTTGACAAGTGGGGCTTCTTCCACGTCGGTGAGTTCACGATCGGTGACTATGGC
>CAYJID010000282.1:0-3046 GCA_964370135.1 uncultured Akkermansia sp.
CAAAGACCTCCTTATTGTTGCTCACCCAGACGAGACGCGCCTTGTACTTCACCGAATGCTCCTGAATCCACTGCACATAGGGCTTGCCATCCTCCGTCGCACGAGCGGCGTAGGCGGGGCGGTAGACGATCCACGTGACAGGCGTGTGGGTATCCTTGCTACGCAGCGTGCCCATGTGCAGCGTAGACGCGCGGATAAAGTTCGCCCACCAGCGGTCATGGACCTGCTCGGGGGCGCGGTAATTCTCCCACGACTTGAGCGCGACGCCCCCCGCCATGATCACCTCATGGGCGCGCGCGTGATTCGTCAGGACAAAAAAACATGATAATAGGGCAAGAATCAACGGTTTCATAGAATAGGAGCAATATAGGCGACGCCCCCCTAGAAGTCAAGACGAAAATCGCTAGGACTGACTAGCAATACCTAGCGAAGAGAGCATACAATAACAGTAATTGACAAACAAGCAGAGGCAAGATATGATAGACCAATCGTACGAACATTTTATGAACACGCGTATCTCCCCCCTCCCATCCCTGCTGATTGTGAGCCTGTCTGCCCTCGCACTCCTCCCCCCCATGCTCGAGGCGCGCTCCCCCTACGCGCCGCCCAGCTACAATCGCATCCACGCCCCCGCCTCGCTCGACGGCTACGTGCTGAGTTTTGACATCTGTGACCTCCAGCAGCACCGACTAGACAGCGAGGAGCTGCTCTCCGCCTTTGATTCAAAATTCGTCAACTACGAGCACTGGGACTGGCAGGACGCGAGACGCGCGCGCTACCCGCTGGGTGTGGAGAAGATGCGCTTCTCCGAGCAGCTCTGCTACACCTACGACCACAGCTCCACGAGCCGCTACTACCGCGCCGAGCGCATCGCGCCCCACCAGATCTTTCTCTCACTCGGAGCAGATGAGCGCGATGACTCCTACCCTGAGAATTGGATCCTGCTGGACTTCAAAACCGCGCATTCTGGCATCGCCGTCTGGGGAGGCGAGGAAATGTTCTGGGGCAATATCTATTTCAAACTCACCCGCCCACAGACCGAGCCGAGCCGCCCCACGCTACGCCCCCAGCCGCCTGTAGGGGACGAGGGCTACAATGCCGACTCGCGCCGCTTTGACACGCTGAGCCGCCGCCTGCTCAAGCAAAATACGCTGGAGAACTGGGACGCGCTCAAGGAATTCTACAACCAGCACTACGACCGACTCGAGGCACGGCAGCGCGAGCTCTTCCCCATCGCCTACCGCTGCACGCAGAGCTTTCGCAGCACCGCGATGACCCACTATGCGAAGCGACTCACCGAGCTACTCCCCGCCCTCATGGCAGGACAGAGCGTCAACCTCGCGCACGTCTCAGGCAATACAGCCCTCCACTACGCCGCCGCGATGAAGAACAAAGCCCTCTGCGTCTACCTCGTCGAGCACGGAGCACGCATCAACGAGCTCAACGAAGATGAGCAGACCCCCCTCGACTGCCTCGGCACGAGCCGCACAGGGCTCGACCGCTGGATGATACAGCATCACGCGAGGCGCAATCAGCCCCGAGCCACAGGACACGCTCTGCTGCTCGAGTACGCCGCGCGCGACTACATGGACACACCCGCAGCCTACGTCATCAAGCATGCGAGCGAGCGCCTTGTGGCGAACTTCGTCAACGGCCTCTCAGGAGACCTCAACCTGCTGCTCTCCTGCTACGCCCAGCGCGTCGACTACTTTGATCAGGGGATACGCAGCCGCGATGAGATCAGACGAGACAACATCATCTTTAACAAGAGATACCCCCGTCGCCAATTCCAATCACAGGACATCAGCGTCTCGCGCATCCATCTCAATAGCTACAGCATCCACTTCAAAGCCCCCATCCGCATGTGGACCTCCTTCAACCTCGAGCGACGCATCACGCTGGAGTACACCCTCACCGCCGAGTGGCGCGACGACCGATTCACCATCACCTCCATCAGGAGCAAAAGGATATAAGCCCAGCTCGGAGTCGAGCAAAAATCGAGCAAAAATCGAGCGGCGCGCAGCGTGCGCCGCAGAAAAAACACGATAGTCAAAAAAATCACTTGCATTGCGAGCCCAACTCTGCTATCATCCAGTCACATTCCATGCGCACGTGGCGGAATTGGTAGACGCGCTAGTTTCAGGTTCTAGTGAGTAACTTCGTGAAGGTTCGAGTCCTTTCGTGCGTATTTCAAGAAAGCTCCCGGTCAATTATGACACGGGAGCTTTTTTTGGGATCATGGAGTATGCTCTACTAACTTATTTTTAGATAGAAATAGCAATTATTAAGTACGCAAAACAAGTTATATCCTACTGAAAACAAGTGTTTATGTAATTAGTAAAACTCTGCTGTACTCACTGGTATCTTGACAATAGGAATCCGATCGCTATGATAGGGGACATGAACGCTGAACGAATCATCGAATCAAATAGAAAGGTAAGGCGCTACACCATCACTGCTTTAGCGCTAGCCCTCCTCAGCTATGTATCCATACTCGCACTTTCGAGCTACCACAAGCTCCAAGACCGCAGCGCCTTCCTCGCAGGCGCGCACAGCACACAGGCAGAAGTCGTCGACTACCGCCAAGGCGTCAGCGAAGCCCTCTGGCAGCTGCTCCCCTCAGGACAGCTCCTGCTGAAGGGCGACACATACTACCGCCCCACCGTGCGCTACTACGACCAGCAGGGTGAGGCACAGCTCCACGAGCTCGTGGAGCACTCCGCCGTAGGCTACCAGATAGGAGAGCCCATCGCGCTACACATCAACCCCGCACGCGAGCTCGCTGTACGCCAAGACTACGGAGCCGCCCGCATGAGTGGCCCTGCCCTCAGCCTGAGCATCCAGCTGGGCCTCATCACCTGCATCCTCGCCATCTGGATCATCTGCATGCGACTCCCCAGAGACCATCGCCGCAGCGATGCCCCCAGACGCGTCATCCACCCCCGCGCCTTCCCCGTACGCACACGCAAGCGAGACCGATTCGCAGGAGCTTAAGGGGGCTTCTAAATTCTCGTCATTCTAAATAAGCAAATACAGAAAATCGCTT
>CAYJID010000283.1:0-3032 GCA_964370135.1 uncultured Akkermansia sp.
TCCAGCTCTAAAATCATCTCAAAATCTTACCTCGCGAGAAATTAGAAGCCCCCATAGGCTCATCGTGCGGCTCTTCGTTCGGCAAGAACTCAACGCGCAAGCACGAGTGCCTCGCCCGACGTGCCGTAGGCGGTGACGGCGCGCACCGCGAGGCGGTCGGCAGCTCCTATCATGGCTGGGGTGAGTGTGACGCGTGTCTGGCTCCCCGGTAGCGTGCAGATGCCATACCAGTAGCCACCGATGCGGGCTTGGACGAACCACTTGCGCGCGTAGCGATCACCGGGTGTCCATGCGAGGGTGACGTTGCTGCCTCGTGTGGAGGCGACGACCTGAGCGGGGCGCGCGGGTGGCGTGCGATTCAGCCAAGGCATGGCGGGAGGCAGCGCGGCACTGCCGTAGCGTGAGGCGAGCTCGCGCTTCACTCCTCCGCGATTCTGCGCGAGGGATTTCCAGCTCCAGAAAAGCTGCCCTGCGCTCTGCTTGGCGAGGCTGCGCGAGTAGTCGATCTGGCGTCCTATCTCGGAGGCGGGGCGGCCAGGGTCTTCGCTGCTGTTGATGCGTGAGCTCGCGATGCCAGGCCAGACGGGGCGCGCGGACGTGAGGCTGCTCCACCACTGCATGAGGCGCGTGTAGCTCTGAGGTCCGTTGATGCGCCAGTAGAGCTGCGGGGCGAGGTAGTCCACCCAGCCGTTGCGCAGCCACTTTGCCGAGTCGCAGGCGAGGTGGTCGTAGGCGCTCACGCCTGCTTCCACGCCACGAGGCACGCCAGGTTTCCAAATGCCAAAGGGGCTGATGCCGACGCGTACCCAGGGCTTGACTTGCTTGATGTTCTTGTAGAGTGAGTGGACGAAGTTGTCAATATGCGCGCGACGCTGGCGGGGGCTCTGCCCATCGCTGATGTTGTGATGCGGTGGGTAGGGGTAGAAGTAGTCATCGAGATGCACGCCGTCAATATTGTAGCGTCGCACGACGTCGAGGATGACGCGCATGACATGCGCGCGTGCCGCGCTGCTGGCGGGGTTGAGCATGGTGGTCGAGCCAGCGCGCTTGATGTGACTGCGCAGCGTCTGGCTGACATGCCCGCGGCCGACGCCTTTTGACCCCGTGGTGGCGCGGAAGGGGTTGAACCACGCGTGGAGCTCGAGACCGCGCTTGTGCGCCTCGGCGACGGCAAAGGCGAGTGGGTCGTAGCCAGGGCTCCTACCAGGGCCACTCAGCCACGCGCTCCATGGCTCGAGAGACGAGCTGTAGAGCGCGTCGCTCGTCGGGCGGATCTGGAGGATGACGGCGTTGAGCCGCATGCGCGCCGCGTTGTTGAAGATATTGATGAGCTCGGCGCGCTGCGCGGCGGCACTGAGACCCGAGCGCGAGGGCCAGTCGAGATTATAGACACTGGCGACCCAGACGCCGCGGAATTCCTGCGCAGGTCTCCCCGCGCGCTCCGCGACAGGCCGCCATGCCCATGCGGGCGCGAGCGTGCTGGCGCAGAGGAGCGCGGCGAGGGAGGCCTTTTTGATGAATCCTAGTTTGGTGACTTGTTTTGAAAGGGAAAATGCGTTCATGCTCTATTGTGTGAGGGTTGGACGCACAGATAGTAGCACAAGTCAGCAACGATTACGAGTCTTCTAGCTGTCCTTCTGTGTCAGGCTCGCGATAGATCTCGGCTCCGAGCATGATGAGCTTGTCATCGAGCAGCTCGTAGCCGCGGTCGATGTGGTAGAGACGGTGGATCTCCGTGGTGCCTTCAGCCGCGAGGGCGGCGAGCACGAGGGCGGCGGAGGCGCGCAGGTCGCTCGCCATGACGGGAGCTCCTGAGAGACCAGGACCGCCTGTGATGAGAGCCGTGCCAGAGTCGACTTTGATCTGGGCTCCCATGCGCTTGAGCTCAGCGCAGTGCATGAATCGCTGGGGGAAGATGGTGTCGCGTACCACACTGAGACCAGGGGAGAGGGCAAAGAGGGCGGTCATCTGCGCCTGCATGTCGGTGGGGTAGCCAGGGTAGGGAGCGGTGACGATGTTGCCCCCTGTAGGATCAGCACCAGGCTTGACGAGTACGCTGGTGCCCGCTTCGTTGAACTCGACCGTGTGCCCGCACTCCAGCAGTAGCTCGGTGATGGCGGTCATGTGCTCGCGGCAGACGCGGTTGAGACGCACGCCCTCGTCGGGGTCGCCCATGAGGGCAGCGGCGACCATGAAGGTGCCCGCCTCGATGCGGTCGGGGATGACCGTGTGGTCACAGCCGTGGAGTTTCTCTACCCCATGGATGGTGATGGTGCGTGAGCCAGCACCTTCGATGCGTGCGCCCATGCTGTTGAGACAGTTCGCCAGATCAATGACCTCGGGCTCGCGGGCGGCGGACTCGATGACGGTCGTACCCTGAGCGAGGACGGCGGCCATCATGAGATTGTCCGTGCCCAGCACGGTAGGACCATTCTCACCGCGCATGTCGACGGTGGTGCCGATGAGTCCATTGGGAGCTTCGATGTGGAGATTGCCACCCCTGACGCGGACGCGGGCACCCAGCGACTGGATGGCGCGTAGGTGGAGATCCACAGGGCGATCGCCAATCACGCAGCCACCGGGCAGCGGGAGCGTGCAGCGATGCATGCGGGCCATCATGGGCCCAAGGAGGCAAATCGAGGCGCGCATCTTGCGCACCTGCTCATAGGATGCACTCGCTCCTATCCCATTGGCAGACGAGATGCGCACCGTGCCGCTGGAACGCTCGACGGAGGCTCCTAGCTGGCTGAGGATCTGGATCATGTAGTTGGTATCCGAGACGTCGGGGACGCGACTGATACGCACCGGTTCATCCGTGAGCAGGGCGGCGGCTAAGATGGGTAACGAGGCATTTTTTGAGCCACTGATATTGACCGCTCCTTTGAGTCGGTGTCCGCCCTTGACGATGAGTTTGTCCATGTCGTGTGGATGTGATGAGATGATAGCGTATTGAGTTAGACCCGTGGATAGGGGAGGTTTATGGAGCAACTCTAGCAAATATTGTCCCCTACTTCAAGACAATACTCGCATGG
>CAYJID010000284.1:0-3023 GCA_964370135.1 uncultured Akkermansia sp.
GCCGCAAATTCTCATCCAAACTGCAAGCAAAATCCGAAGCTGCTAATTTTGCAAGCCCCCCTTTAGTTTGAACGCGGTGTCCATCTTTGTTGTGTCGTTGTGCCATCGGGCTCGATGATGGTGACCTCGATGCTCTCAGCCCACTTGATGGAGCCCGCGATGAGTCGGGAGAGCGAGCTTGCATTATAATAGGAGTGTGACTTGTGTATTGTGATCTTGCGCACTCCCCTGAGATCGAGTGCTTCCTTGCCTTTCCATGTGATGGAGGCGTGATGCGAAGGCGTGCCAAAGCTCATCTCCTCGACCCCTTCGAAGCGCGTCGCGTAGTCGAGCAGCACTCGGCTCATTCCCCAGTCGATGCGCTTCGCCTGGATGACAGGTGCCTTGATCCTATAGCTGCCATTCTCGAGACGCAGCCTCTGCTCTCCTGCGAGGAGATCTCCCTCGATAAAGATAGCAGGACTATCGAGCGTGCCCTCTGCGCAGAGATGGATGCCGTGGACCGTGTTTCTGATCGCAATGCTGGGGCGGCGCGCTTCGATGTAGTGGTGACTGTGACTTATTTTCGCTATGTTGGGGGTGAGATCGGTGTAGAATTTTGCATTCTCTATCCCACGTATCTCAGCCTGTAGGCCGAGCGTGAGCGGAGACTGGGATTCGTAAGTGATAGCCGTGGCGCGAGAATCACTACTGAGAGCCGAGATTCTACCCCGCAGGGGGCTATCAATCGTATGATCTCCCGTGAGGTAGATGGCGTAGGCTTGCTTTTTCTTGCTAGCGACGTGGAGATGGTAGTGCCTCCAGTCTATCTTGAATCCTGTCGAGTCCTTGCTCGCTGCGTTGTAAAAAGCGAGATTGTCGCGCTCACCGAGGATACCCTCCCCGCGTAGGTAGCCGTAGGCATCACTCGGGGTGTAGCGCGCTGTATCATCATGGAAGTCGAGGCTGCCGCGTAGTGTCGCTGACAGGGGGGCATGGGTGTAGATCGCGTGCACTGCACGCTGTCCGCGTATCTTGAGTCGCGCGTTGATATCTCCTAGGATGTCTTTGCCGCTTCCGAGATAGATGCCTGTGACACGATTCATGCGGTTTTGTACATCGAGATGGAGGCGCGACCAGTCGAGTTCAAAGCCGCTAGAATCAGACGTCTGCGCATTGTACAGGGCGACGCTGTCGCGTTCCTTCACGACACCCTCACCCAGCACATAGCCGTAGGTGGTGGACTTGTAGCTGAGGCCGTCCACGAGAATCGGGCAGCGGATCACCCCGACGAGCGAGGCATCAGCCGCATGGATGCCGTAGACCTGCCCTTCACCCTGCACACTCAGGCTGCCTTCCAGAGCCTGCTGGATACCCTGACCCGCACCCAGCCAGATGCCGTAGCTGCGCTCTCTGCCTCCGCGAACAGAGAGATGCGTGCGGCTCCAGTCGATGGTGAAGCCTGAGGAGTCCTTGCTGCGGCGATTGAAGAAGGCCACCGAGCTCCCCTTGGGCAGCTCACCCACGCCAAGGGCATAGCCGTAGCCATACTCCGAGTTGTGCTGGAGGCGCATCGTGCCGGCGAATCGCTCCAGAGCACCGTCCTGATGCATCCAGATGCCGTAGGATTGACCATCAAAGTTGGCAACCTTCAGTGTGCCGCCAAAGGTGATGGGCAGCGTCTCGCCATCGGCGAGGTAGATACCGTAGCTCGTCCCACGGCGGAATGCGACGTTGAAGCTCACGCGATCCCAGTCGATGTCAAATCCTGTGGAATCTCCCGTCTCTGCGTTGTAAAGTGTCAATGAATTCTTCGGCTGCAAGAAATCGCGCCCTGCGAGATAGCCGATGGCACGCGAGCTGCCCCCCATCTGAGCGATGGCGAGTTCACCCGAGATGCGCCCAACAGCCTTGCCATGAGGGGCGTGGAGGGCGATGCAGCGACCTCCCTCCTTGAGGTCGTAGGCAAAGCTCGCAGCCCCCGCCAAGATACGCCCTCCAATGTCGTGAGGTAGCGTCTCACCATCAGCGATGTAGATACCGTAGGAGCAGCCAGCGGTATTGGGGACCTCAGCCTTGCCAGCGGCGAGGCTGAGGCGACTCCAGTCTATGTCAAAGCCACTGGAGTCACGTGTCGTAGCATTGTAAAGCGCCACATCATCCTCGCCTCGGACTCGATCATTACCGAGGACGTAGCCGTAGGTATCTCCCTGACCGCGTGAGAGAATAGCAACACTTCCACCGAGTTGCTTGACCTGTGCGCCTTCTCGTAGCTCGATGGCATGGAGTCGCTGGGCGTTGGGCGCGACGAGGATCATGTCCGGCGTGCAGCCTGAGAGCGTAGCGTTGTTCTCAAGGAGAATGCCTGTTAGCGATGCTGATTGAGTCGTGTAGATGTGGAGGCGTGCGGAGAATGCGTCGGTCGCTATGACAGTGTTTCTTGGTGCTTCGGTGCTAGAGGACTTCGTTGCTGCGCTTACATGGCAGTCCTCAGGTATGGAGAGGACGATGGATCCCAATGAGTGTGAACGTGCTTCGATGGGGGGGAGCGTGTAGGTGGGTTGGTAGCTGTCGAGCGTGAGCAGGGCTTGGTTGTCTGGCCGCGACTCCGTCTGTGCGATGAGCGTGGAGCTGAGCGACACGGTCATGAGAAAAGTTGAGCTGAGCATAGTAAGAATATTATCTCTTTGCGCTCTAGCTGTCAATGATACTTTAGGGGGCTTCTAAATTCTCGTCATTCTAAATAAGAAAATTCAGAAAATCGCTTCACGAGGCAGCTTTTGAGTGCTTTTAGGCTGGATTTTCCCCGAATTTTCGTCTCAGAGGACACTCTGAGCCATCAATTCGTGAAAAATCCAACTCTAAAATCATCTCAAAATCTTACCTCGCGAGAAATTAGAAGCCCCCTTTAGCTGTGAATTGTAATCATAACGCAACAAAAAGAGCGTCTGCATCAGGGGAGCTTGCAAAAGGAGCAGCTTCGGATTTCGCTTGCAGTTTGGATGAGAATTGGCGGCGTTTGGGCGCGCATAGCGAGCTATGTA
>CAYJID010000285.1:0-3012 GCA_964370135.1 uncultured Akkermansia sp.
TGGTGGTTTGGGTGGTGGTTTGGGTGGTGGTTTGGGTGGTGGTTTGGGTGGTGGTTTGGGTGGTGGTCGAGTGGAGGTAGAGTGGAGGTGTGAGGTGGACGCTTCGCGTTTGCGACGGTAGAAGTTTGTCGCGCTTCGCGCGCGGATAGACGGGGCGTCAGTTGGCGGCGTTGCTACCATGCAGGGTTTGCTACGCGGGCATGTGATGATGTACTCAGAACTGACGCCCTGCCTTTTCTTCGTCTCATTTTGGCATGCAAAATGCCTTAAGAATCCATTGACTTGTCACGGCTGAGTTGTGTTATGCGCTTGCGTAGGCACAAGAATGCTGCTCACCGTATGAAGCAGAGAGCAGCATGAAGGTCAGGCGAGGGGGCTTGTGGCGCCGTTACCTCACACGCGAGCGCGCTGAGATGACGATGGGCACGCCCGCCAGATTGATGCGTTCTCGGATGACGCGGCGTAGGTACTGCGTGTACGTGTCCGAGAGGAGTCTCTTGTCATTGACAAAGAGGACGTAGGTGGGCACAGGGATGCGTGTGTAGCGTTCGTTCACCGCCGTGGTCGCGTAGTAGAGCTTGAGGCGCTTGCCATAGGATTTGTGCAGCGGGGGTGGGGTCTTTTCCATCGCTTGTTGCAGGAGGCGATTGAGTTCACCTGTCCCTGGCATGTTGCGTGACTCCGCTTGTACCTGTTCGATGGATTTGAAGATGTGTGTGAGTCCTTTGACTTCCTTCGCCGAGACGATGGCGATAGGCGCATAGTCGAGGAAGAAGAATTGCTCACGTATGTCGTCTTTCGCCTGCTGCTTGCGCTCCGAGATGGCGGCTCCAGGGAAGTAGAGGTCGAATTTGTTGATGACGATGATGCAGGGTTTGCTTTCTTTCGCGATGATGGAGGCGATGCGGCGGTCTTGTTGTGTCACGCCCAGTGACATGTCGATGACGAGCAGGCAGATGTCGCTGCGTCGGATGGCACGCTCACTGCGCATGGCAGAGAATACCTCGACGGAGGTGTCGCGCTTTGACCGAGGACGCATGCCCGCGGTGTCGATGAGCATGAAGTCCTTGCCCTCGCGGGTGTAGGGGATGTCGATGGCGTCGCGCGTGGTGCCCGCTACCTCGGAGACGATGGTGCGCTCATCACGCAGGATGGCGTTGATGAGTGAGGATTTCCCCGCGTTGGGGCGTCCGATGATGGAGACGCGGATGGGGGTTTTGTCGGTGACTTCTTCGAAATCTGGCTCGTCAATGGGGGTTTCGTTGCCATCCACGCGCTCTTCTTTCGCGTCGCGGCGGGGGGCTTTCATGGCCTTGAGCTCGACGTTGAGTTTTTGCGCCAGTTGTTCGAATCCGCGTCCGTGCGCGGCGGAGGTGAAGACGTAGTTCTCAAAGCCCAGTGTGCTGAATTCTCCGAGGTTGAGGTCTTGCTTTTCCGTATCCGCCTTGTTGAGCACGAGCAGCACGGGGATGTCGCTCTTGCGCAGCATCTCGGCGATGGCGAGGTCGATGGGGGTGAGGTCGTCGCGGCAGTCGCAGACGAAGAGGATGAGCTCAGCGGTGGCCATGGCGATGTCAGCTTCATGCGCGACTTGCTTGGCAAAGCCATCATCGAGCGTGGAGCCTATACCGCCGGTGTCGACGAGTGTGGCTTGGTAGTCGGTGATGCGGGTGGGCGCGCAGAGGCGGTCGCGGGTGACGCCAGGCTGATCATGGACGATGGCGAGACGACGTCCGACCATGCGGTTGAAGATGGCGGATTTTCCTACGTTGGGGCGACCTACGATGGCCAGTGTGGGGATGTGCATAGTTGATAAAAGGGGGTGTGGGGCAGCTGCGGGTAGTGGGGCGGGGTGGGTCTCTGTGGCGCTCAATAGAGCCTGCTGAAGTTCACTGGAACTCGCTGGATATCAGAGACCCCTGATGGGTGTATGTGGTGTGTTCTAATCTTAGAAGGGACGGTCGGTGGCGGAGCGTACTCTGGATTTTTCTGCGGTGGGGGCTTTGTAGGGGATGGCTCCGGTGACGATGATCTTGCCCTTGTGGGCGATGAGGTCGATGGGGCCTCCCGCGCGGACGTAGACTTCGTGGACGGTTTTCTTGCCATTGGGGGCGACGACGGCGTAGAGGAAGAACTTGGGCGTGGATTGGAAGAAGATGTGCATGTGCTGCCTGTTGTCGAGCAGGAAGATGGGCTTCATATACGAGATGTACTTGCCGAGGTAGCAGGCATTGAGGACGGCGCCCGAGTTCTTGTCTATGGCTTGTCCGAAGATGGCGGGGCTGTTCTTGATATTGAGGGTCTTGGCATGGAGCTCAATGTCGCGTTTCCTATTGGTGATGTTGAATTTCTTGAACGAATGCCCTTCGTTGAAGTTGAAGGTGCAGAGCTGCGAGTTGTACGTGGTTCTGCGGTCGGGCATGCGCAGGGTGGCGGTGAGTGAGTAGGTGCCACTCTTGTCAAAGCGGAAGGCGGGCGCGATGTCGAGTTTGAAGGCCACTGTCTTGCCCGAGGCGATGGTGACGGAGGGGAACTTTGCCAGCACGAGGCGGGGGACGCCTCGGGGGTGGAGCTTGGAGGTGACGTCGAGGTGCAGCCAGGGGCGGCCGCGTGTGTTGCTGAGTACGACGGTGCTATCCGTGTTGTTGCGCAGGTAGAGGTTCATGATGACGGGCTCACCGATGAGGTGGCTGCGGCGTACGGGCTCGATGCGCACGTCGATCTGGGCTTGGAGCTGGGGTAGCGCAAGGAGGAGGACGATGAGGAGAAGGAGGCGGCGGATGAGAGATTTCATACAGGGAGAGGGGGGATGAGGGAAAAATTAGCTGGAGCGCGTGTCGACGGAGGCGCGCGTGGGGGTGCTGGCTTGGGCTGTTTTGTTGGTGTTGTTGTTTTTGGGCGTGCTGCGCGTTGTGTTGGGGCTTTGGGTGACTTTGGCGCGCGTGGGGGTGAATTGCTGGTAGATTTGCTTGACGGAGATGAGGGTGATGAGGGCGCAGGCGGCGATGATGC
>CAYJID010000286.1:0-3011 GCA_964370135.1 uncultured Akkermansia sp.
AATCTCAAGGGTATTGATGTGGAGGTGCCACTGCGCGGGATCACCGTGGTGACCGGGCCTAGTGGGAGTGGGAAGAGCTCTCTGGCCATGAGCACCCTCTACGCCGAGGGGCAGAGGCGCTATGTGGAGACCTTCTCCCCCTACGTGCGCCAGTTCATGGATAGGATGAGCCGTCCCGATGTCGATGCGGTCGAGAATGTACCGCCCGCTATCGCGCTAGGGCAGCGCAATTCTGTCAAAAACTCGCGCTCCACCGTCGGCACGATGACGGCTCTGAATGAATACCTGAAGCTCATCTTCGCACGTCTCGCCGTCGGCCATGATGCGCAGGGGCGCGAGATACGCCCCGAGAGTGCGCAGAGCGTGACGGAGCGTCTGCTGCGTGAGAGCGCGGGCGCGGATGCGCTCGTGTGCTTTGAGAGCAAGCAGGTGGGCTCATTCGACGACATGCGGCAGGCACTGGAGGGGCAAGGCTACCTGCGTGTGCTCCATGAGGGCGCGGTGCATCGCCTCGACAGCCTGAGCGGAGAAGAATTTTCACCTGAGCACTGGATGCTCATCCATGACCGCGTGCGCGTGGAGGAGGGGCAGAGGCAGCGTCTGATGGAGGCGATTGAAACCGCGTTCCAACATGGGGGCGACGTGGTGCAGATTTCACTACGTCTAGACGATGGCAGCTGGGCGAGCCCTGTGAGCTACCGCAGTGACTGGTTCCCCCTCGAGGAGCCGCGCCCGGGGCTCTTCTCGGGGAATTCACCCCTCGGCGCCTGCCCCTCCTGCAAGGGCTACGGCCGCGCCATCACCTATGATTACAAGCGCGGCATCATCCCCGAAAAGAGCCTCGCCGACGGCGCGCTCAAGATGCTCAGCAGCCCCACACTCTCCGAATGCTACCGCGATCTTGTCTACACAAATCGCATCGTCAAAGCCGTCCGCCTCAAGACCCCGTGGCAGGACCTCCGCGAGGAGGAGCGCGACTGGGTGATGAAGGGGAACTCGGGCGACATGGATGTCTACGAGGCCGCCGGCCGCGGACTCTGGTACGGCATTGATGGAATCTTCCGCGATATGGAGAAGCACTCGCACAAGATGAGCGTGCGCGTCTTCCTCGCCCACTACCGCGTCTACAGCATCTGCCCCGACTGCCACGGCGGACGCCTGCGCCCCGAGGCGCTCGCCTTCACCATAGGCGGCAAGAGCGTGCCCGAGGTGCAGGCCATGCCCATGGACGAGCTGCTTGGCTGGATAGACGCGCACCTCATGCAGGAGCAGCGCGAGGACAGATCACTCCAGCAGGCAGTACACGAGTTCCGCAGCCGCGTCGTCTACCTCTGTGAGGTGGGGCTGGGCTACCTCTCCGCGAGCCGCCTGACGCGCTCGCTGTCGGGTGGTGAGATCGAGCGCGTGAGCCTGACCTCCTGCCTCGGCGCGTCGCTGACCGAGACGCTCTTCGTCCTCGATGAGCCCACCGTCGGGCTCCATGCCCGCGACACCGACCGACTCATCGGCGCCATGCGTCGCCTCGCCGATAGGGGCAATACCCTCGTCGTCGTCGAGCATGAGGAGGCCGTCATGCGCGCCGCCGACCACCTCATCGACCTCGGTCCCGCCAGTGGCTCGGCAGGCGGCGAGCTCGTCTACGCGGGCAGCCCCCACAAGATCACGAAGCGCACGGCCGCGAAGAAATCCCAGACCATCCCCTTCCTCAGCGGCGCACGTACCATCGCCATCCCTGAGAAACGCCGCAAAGCTCGCAAGAAACTCCGCCTGCGCGGCGTGAGCTGTCACAACATCCACGACCTCGACGTCGACATCCCGCTGGGTGTCTACACCTGCCTCACGGGCGTCTCTGGCAGTGGGAAGAGCTCGCTAGCCTGCCAGATGCTCTTTGGCCACGTCCACCCCGAGTCCCTCGACGACGAGGCCGAGGGCACGATGCGCGCAGTCAAGGGACTGGAGCATCTCGACGACGTGCTGCTCGTCGACCAGAGCCCCATCGTGCGCACGCCGCGCTCCACACCCGCCGTCTACATGGGTGTCTTCGAAGACATCCGCGCGCTCTTCACCGCCGAGCCTGCCGCCCAAGCACGCGGGCTAAAGGCGGGCTACTTCTCCTTCAACAGCGGGGAAGGGCGCTGCCCCCGCTGCGCAGGACTCGGGCAGGAGAAGGTGGAGATGCAGTTCCTCTCCGACATCTTCGTCCCCTGCGCGCTCTGCCACGGCACGCGCTACACCACACAGGCACTCAGCATCACCCTCTATGGGCACAACATGGCGGAGCTGCTCGCGCTCGATATCAAGCAAGCCCAAGCCCTCTTTGCAAAGGAAAACAACGCCCGCGCCCGCCGCATCGCCCAAAAGCTCCAAGTCCTGCTCGACGTCGGACTCGGCCACCTCGGCCTCGGCCAGCCCCTCAACACCCTGTCGGGCGGCGAGAACCAACGCCTCAAACTCGCGAAGCTCCTCGCCGAGGCGACAGGAAAGAAAGAGGAAAAACAGGAAAAAAACAAGAAAAAACTCCTCATCCTCGACGAGCCCGGCACAGGGCTGCACTTCTGCGACCTCGAGCTACTGCTGCGCGTCTTCAACCGCCTCGTCGACGAGGGACACAGCCTGCTCGTCATCGAGCACAACCTCGAGCTCATCAAGTGCGCCGACCACCTCATCGACCTCGGGCCCGAGGGCGGACGCGAGGGCGGCACCATCGTCGCCGAGGGCACGCCCGAGCAGGTCGCCCAGCTCGGGCGCGGCTACACCGCCCACTACCTCGCCGAGGCGCTGGGCATGAAGACAGGGCATCAGGCACCCCACGTCACCAGCCACCTCCCTGAGCAGGAAGACATCCTCCCCCACACCATCAGCCTCCGCGGCGCGCGCCACCACCAGCTCAAGAATATCGACGTCGACATCCCGCACCACGAGATGACCGTCGTCACGGGACTCTCGGGCAGTGGGAAGAGCACGCTCGCCTTTGACATCATCTTCGCCGAGGGGCAGAAGCGATTCATGGA
>CAYJID010000287.1:0-3010 GCA_964370135.1 uncultured Akkermansia sp.
TCTAAAATCATCTCAAAATCTTACCTCGCGAGAAATTAGAAGCCCCCTATAGGGGGGGGGATGATACGGGGGAGATTAGTTAGTTACTTTGACCTGCACCTCGTGTGTTTTGGCGGGCTTTGCATCCTTTTCCCAAGGGCGTGAGTAGATGAAGACGAGCGTCTCCTCGCCCGCATGCTTCGCGGTGATGGTCGCGAGCGTGCGGTTGGGACCTCCTACGATGATTTTTTCATTGGGCTTGTCTGAGGGTTGACTCTTGAGAGTCGTGCGTGTCTCAAAGCTCACCTGGCAGCTCTGAGGCGTGCTGGCGAGTGACCAGCTGTAGCCTGTGCCGTCATTGCCCTCCCCGAGATCCACCGTGAAGCTAGCTCCGATGGGCAGAGAGCGTGTGTGCTGGAGTCCCGAGGGGGTGGGGGCTGCTGAGGGCGGAGGCTGCGGGGAATCACAGCTGGTGACTAGGGGGGCGAGCGTGGCGAGAGCGAGCGTGGTAAGAATAGGTTTCATCCCGTACACTATGACAAGAAAGAGGCGGCGCGTCAAGAGGATTTTTCATCGCGCAAAACCTCTAACAACATGTAGATTTATATTGCGTTACGCTATATTGTATGCTATTGATGAGATACTATGAATACACATATCACTCTACTCATGGCAGCCCTCTGTGCGGCTCCAGCACTCGCCGCTCCTGCACTGGCTGATGAAATGCCCTACGAGGGCGAAGGCATCGCGGGGCTCAAGCAGCGCGTGGAGGAACACTGGGAGCTTTTTGGCATTTATTTTAAGACCTACAACCAGATTTGTATCAAGGAAATCAGTGTCGAAGATGGCGCTGAGATCATCAACAATGTCGCCACGCGCCTCGCCCGCGTCGCCGAGGAGATCGAGGTCATGGCGCAGAAGGCGAGTGATGCGGATATCAAGCAATACGAGGAGATCGTCATGAGTGACGCCTTTGTCGAGCGCGCGATGCGCACGGATGATCATGTGGCGACGACGGTGGAGGACCTCGCGGGCAAGGATTACTATGGCAGCGATGCGCTCAGGGCGGCGTGTCAGAAAATGATGGAAGCCTTCCCGCGCGGTTGATTCATGAGCGGAGAGGGCAGGGGCGTGCTTCGGCATTGACTCAGGGCGGCTCATGGGGTAAGATATTCTTGCTGTATTGGCAGGTTTTTTATTTTAACACATTTTTATGACCGCTCAGGATTATCAAGTCGCCGACATGTCCCTCGCTGATTGGGGACGCAAAGAAATACAAGTCTCGGAATATGAGATGCCAGGTCTCATGGCCTGCCGTGAGAAATATGGTGCCGCGCAGCCGCTGGCTGGTGTGCGCATCATGGGCTCGCTGCACATGACCATCCAGACCGCCATCCTCATCGAGACACTCGTGGAGCTCGGCGCGGATGTACGCTGGGCGAGCTGCAATATTTTTTCAACTCAGGATCATGCTGCGGCTGCGATTGCGGCGGCAGGCGTGCCTGTCTTTGCGTGGAAGGGCGAGACGCTGGAGGAATACTGGGACTGCACGTGGAAGGCGCTCAGCCATCGCGACGGCCTCGGGCCACAGCTCATCGTCGATGACGGTGGGGATGCCACGCTGCTGCTGCACAAGGGCTATGAGATGGAGAATGGTGACAGCTGGGTCGATAGCCCCTCGGAGAGCGAGGAAGAGGCTATCATCAAGGCTCTGCTCAAGCGCATCGGCGCGGAGCAGCCTGGGGTCTTCCACCGCTGGATCCCTGAGCTCAAGGGGGTCTCTGAGGAGACAACCACGGGCGTGCATCGCCTCTACCAGATGGAGCGTGATGGGAAGCTGCTCATCCCTGCTATCAATGTGAATGACTCGGTGACAAAGAGCAAATTTGACAACCTCTATGGCTGCCGCGAGAGCCTGACAGATGGCATCAAGCGCGCGACCGACGTCATGCTGGCGGGGAAAGTCGCCGTTGTGTGTGGCTATGGAGATGTGGGGAAAGGCTGTGCGCAGGCGATGCGTGGGCAGGGGGCGCAGGTGATCGTCACCGAGATCGACCCCATCTGTGCGCTGCAAGCGGCGATGGAAGGCTATCGTGTGCTTACGGTGGAGGACGCGCTGCCCTTTGCTGATCTGTACGTCACGACGACGGGGAACAAGGATATCATCACGCTGGAGCACATGCAGGGGATGAAGGATCAGGCTATCGTGTGCAATATCGGGCACTTTGACAATGAGATCCAAGTCAGCCGCTTGCAGGCACTCGACGGCGTGGAGTGTCTGAATATCAAGCCGCAGGTGGACAAGTATATCTTCCCTGATGGACATAGCATCTATCTGCTGGCGGAGGGTCGTCTGGTGAACCTCGGCTGTGCGACGGGGCATGCGTCCTTTGTGATGAGCAATAGCTTTACGAACCAAGTACTCGCGCAGATCGCGCTCTGGGAGCAGCGTGAGACCCCGACACCGAGAGTGGAGGTCCTGCCCAAGCAGCTGGATGAGGAGGTCGCGAGACTGCATCTGGCGAAGCTGGGGGTGAAGCTCACAGTGCTGAAGCCTGAGCAGGCGGATTACATCGGCGTGAGCGTGGAGGGCCCCTACAAGCCTGACACGTATCGCTACTAGGGGCGGCATAGCGCGGGTGAGTCCAGAAAACGGATTCCGCAGACTCTGAGCGCGCCAAGTCAATGGATTCTTAAGCCGTTTTGCGATAGAGCAAAACGAGACGAAGAGAGCCCAAGACACCTCTTGGGCGGTTCTCGAGAAGCGAGAACTCTGAGGGGGGCTTCTAAATTCTCGTCATTCTAAATAAGAAAATTCAGAAAATCGCTTCACGAGGCAGCTTTTGAGTGCTTTTAGGCTGGATTTTCCCCGAATTTTCGTCTCAGAGGACACTCTGAGCCATCAATTCGTGAAAAATCCAACTCTAAAATCATCTCAAAATCTTACCTCGCGAGAAATTAGAAGCCCCCTGAGGATAGACCTTAAGGGGACCTTGCAAAATTAGTTTTCAGAAATTGCAAATTTCGAAAA
>CAYJID010000288.1:0-3005 GCA_964370135.1 uncultured Akkermansia sp.
CTGTGCTCGAAATCGGTGACGGCGTCTTCGAGGTGAAGGCCTCCGACGGTGACACCCACCTCGGCGGTGACGACTGGGACAACGCCATCATCAACTGGATCCTCGACGAGTTCAAGTCCAACGAAGGCATGGACATCTCCAAGCAGATGGACGCCCTCCAGCGCATCAAGGAAGAAGCAGAAAAGGCCAAGATCGCCCTGAGTTCCACCCAGAGCTACGACATCTCGCTGCCCTTCATCACCATGGACGCGACAGGACCCAAGCACATCATGATGAACCTCACCCGTGCAAAGCTTGAGCAGCTCACCGCAAACCTCCTTGAGCGCACAGCCAAGCCCGTCCGCGAATGCATCAGTGCCGCTGGCATCAGCTCCAGCGAAGTAAACGAACTCGTCCTCGTCGGTGGTATGACCCGCATGCCCGCCGTTCAGGACATGGCCAAGCGCCTCGCAGGCAAAGACCCTCACAAGGGTGTGAACCCTGACGAAGTCGTCGCCATCGGTGCTGCCATCCAAGGCGGTGTCCTCGCAGGTGACGTCAACGACGTGCTGCTGCTCGACGTGACCCCCCTCACGCTCTCCATCGAAACCATGGGCGGCATCGCCACCCCCATGATCGACCGCAACACCACCATCCCCGTCCGCAAGAGCCAGGTCTTCTCCACCGCGGCTGACAACCAGCCAGCCGTCGACATTCAAATCTGCCAAGGTGAGCGCAAGATGTTCAACGACAACAAGCCTCTGGGCAACTTCAAGCTCGACGGCATCCAGTCCGCCCCCCGCGGTGTCCCTCAGATCGAAGTCACCTTTGACATCGACGCCAACGGCATCCTGAAGGTCTCGGCGAAGGACAAGAACAGCGGCAAGGAGCAGCACATCTCCATCCAAGGCTCGTCTGGCCTCTCCCAAGAAGAAATCGAACGCGCCAAGAAAGACGCCGAAGCCCACGCTGAGGAAGACCGCAAGCGCGCCGAAGACATCGACACCATCAACAAGGGTGACTCCCTCGCCCACAACGTCGAGCGTCAGCTCAAGGAGCAGGGCGAGCAACTCCCCGCCGAAGTCAAGCAGCCCATCGAAGAGAAAATCACCGCCCTCAAGGCCGCCGTCGAAGCCAAGGACATCGACAAGACCAAGACCCTCACCGCTGATCTCGAGCAGATGCTCGAAGGCCTCAACCAAGCCGCTCAGCAAGCAGGTGCCGCTGGTGGCGCAGGCTGTGGCTCCTCCTGCGGAGGTGCTGCCCCCGAAGGCGACAGCGACGAACCCCGCAAGGCCAAAGGCAAGGTCGTCGATGCCGAAATCGTCGACTAATCAACCATCCCCCCTCGCTATGAGCTCTAGCCCCTAGGGCTCATAGCACTCCCCCTTTCACATACTAAAGACACATTATAACCATTATGATCAAACCACTCGGAGCACGCGTCCTCATCCAGCGCGTCGAAGCAGAAACCAAGACAGCTAGCGGCCTCTACCTCCCTGACTCCGCTCAGGAAAAACCCCAAGAAGCCATCGTCCGCGCCATCGGCACAGGCGGTCGCGACAAAGACGGCGCGCTCATCCCCTTCAGCGTGCAGGTCAATGACCGCGTCCTCATCACCAAGTACGGCGGCACCGAGATCACCGTCAACGGCACCGTCTACACCATCCTCAACGAAAGCGACATCCTCGCCGTCCTCGAAGACTAATTTTTCTAATACCACATCACACAATTTTATAGACCACATTTATTATGGCAAAACAACTCGAATTTGAAGAAGCCGCCCGTCAGAGCCTCCTCAACGGCGTGACGAAGATCGCCAAGGCCGTGAAGAGCACACTGGGACCTGCAGGCCGCAACGTCGTCATCGACAAAAAGTTTGGCTCCCCCACCATCACCAAGGACGGCGTCACCGTCGCCAAGGAAATCGAACTGGAGAACCCCTATGAAAACATGGGCGCCCAGCTCGTCCGCGAAGTCTCCAGCAAGACCAACGACATCGCAGGTGACGGCACCACCACCGCCACCGTCCTCGCCGAAGCCATCTACCGCGAAGGCCTCCGCAACGTCACCGCTGGTGCGAACCCCATCATGCTCCAGCGCGGCATCAACAAGGCAGCCGCCGCCATCGTCGCTGAGCTCAAGAATATCTCCAAGTCCGTCGACTCCTCCAAGGAAATCGCTCAGGTCGCCACCGTCTCCGCCAACTGGGACGAAGAAATCGGCAGCATCATCGCCGAGGCCATGGACAAAGTAGGCAAAGACGGCACCATCACCGTCGAAGAAGCCAAGGGCATCGAAACCAGCCTCGACGTCGTCGAAGGCATGCAGTTCGACAAGGGCTACCTCTCCCCCTACTTCGTCAACAACGCTGAGACCATGGAAGTGGTGCTTGAGAGCCCCTACATCCTCATCTGCGAGAAGAAGATCTCCAACCTCAAGGACTTCCTCCCCATCCTCGAAAAGGTAGCCAAGTCTGGCAAGCCCTTCCTCATCATCGCCGAAGACATCGAAGGTGAAGCCCTCGCCGCCCTCGTCGTCAACCGCCTCCGTGGCTCGCTCAACGTCTGCGCTGTCAAGGCACCTGGCTTCGGCGATCGCCGCAAGGCCATGCTCCAAGACATCGCCATCCTCACAGGCGGTCAGTGCATCAGCGAAGACCTCGGCCTCAAGCTCGAGAACGTCGAGCTCAGCCAGCTCGGTCAGACCACACGCGTCGTCGTCAGCAAGGACACCACCGTCATCATCGAGGGTGCAGGCACCTCCTCTGACATCACTGCACGTGTCAACCAGATCCGCAAGCAGATTGAAGACACAACCAGCGACTACGACAAGGAAAAACTCCAAGAGCGCCTCGCGAAGCTCGCAGGCGGTGTCGCCGTCATCAAGGTCGGTGCAGCCACCGAAACCGAGATGAAGGAAAAGAAAGACCGCGTCGATGACGCCCTCCACGCCACACGCGCAGCCGTCGAAGAAGGCATCGTCCCCGGTGGTGGTGTCGCCCTCATCCGCGCCCAGCACGCCAG
>CAYJID010000289.1:0-2994 GCA_964370135.1 uncultured Akkermansia sp.
TCGGCATAGCGACCACCCTTTCTGCGTTCGCTCTCGCGCAAACGGACGCAGGTGATCCCTTCCTCGAGGCCCTCTCTGATGAGGAGGACAAGCAGGAGCAAGCCGCTGAGCAAGCTCAGGAAGATAAAGAGGCTCGCGAGAAGGAGGCCAAGGAGCGCGCCGCCGCACTGGCTCCCTATGCTGACATACCCATCGAGGAGTTGCTGCACCCTACACTGGGCGCGGTGCGCCGCGCGGAGAAGCTACTCGGCGGTGATACGGGCATCCTCTCACAGGAGATGGCATTCGAGGGCAAGACAATTTCGCGTATCAATGTACGCTTCCTCACCGCGCAGCGCAACGTGCCCACCCAGCGCCTCATCAACCAGATTTCACTCAAGGCAGGCATGCCCTATTCCAGCGTGCGTGCCAACGCTGACCTTGAGCGACTCATCGAGGAGGGGCTCATTGCATCCGACGCCCGCATCTCCGTCTATCCCGAGGGCTCCAAGGTGCGCGTCGTCTTCGAAGTCGGCTCGGCGAATCTCGTCGGTGGCGTCGGCTTTGTCGGCAACCGTATGTTTGACCAAGATGATCTGCGAGACGAGATCAAGCTGCGCTCCGGCCGCATGGTCAATGACAAGGATATCGCCGCCGCGCGCGAGGCACTGCTGAAATATTACCATGAAGCGCGCTACCCCAAGGTGAAGATAGGCTGGGAAGAGCGCCGCACAAGCTCGCCTCAGTACCGCGATATCGTCTTCACTATCAATGAGGGCCCGCGCGGGGAGATCGTTGACATCAAGTTCCAGGGCAACAAGCAGTTCGATGGCGAGCAGCTGCGCCAGGTCATGAAGACACAGGAGAAGGGCATGCTCTTCTTCCTCACCCAATCGGGACGCTACAGCGAGACGGGACTCGAAGACGATCTGGATGCCCTCATCAAGCACTACCGCAACTTTGGCTACCTGCGCGCGCAGGTAGCAGATGTGAAGTACTACAACGTCGGCACTCCTGCGCATGAGAAGCTGCGCATGGTCGTCACCATCAACGAGGGCCCGCGCTACCGCGTGCGCCGCGTCGGCTTCCAAGGCAACCGCGTCTTTAACCATGCTCAGCTCGAGCCCGCACTGAGCATGATTGGCGGCGACATCTACTCGCTCAAGAAGGTATCCGATGACATGCGCCTCGTGCGCTCCTACTACGGCGCCAAGGGCTACGCGGACGCCCATGTACGCCCCGACATCGTCGAGGCAGGCTATGACAAGGCCTCAGGCATGTACAACATCGACATCGTCTACAAGGTCGAAGAGGGACGCCCCTATCAGGTCGGGCGTGTGAACGTGCGTGGCAATACCAAGACACGCCCCCATGTCATCCTGCGCGAGCTCCCGCTCAAGCCTGGTGCTCCGCTCAACTCCGTCGACCTCGAGACCGCCCGCCGCCGTCTGCGCAACCTTGGCTACTTTGAGAACGTGAGCGTCTCGCAGACCGCCTCTATCACACCTGGCTACCGCGATGTGAACATCTCCGTCACGGAGCGACGCACGGGCGATCTACGCTTTGGCGTCTCCTTCTCCACCGACTCCAGCGTCGCGCTCTTTGCCACCGTCACGCAGGCGAACTTTGATATACGAGGCTTCACCAACGGTGTCTTCGTCGGTGGTGGTCAGCGCCTGACCCTCTCGGCCAATATAGGCACGGAGTACCAGACCGCCTCACTCTTCCTACTCGAGCCATGGTTCTTTGACCAGAAGCTCGCCTTTGGCAATGAGATCTATTTTAGCAGCTCTGACTACCTCAGCGACTACTACTCGCAGAAGAACTACGGCTTTGCCACCTCCCTGCGCCGCTCGCTGAGCGATGAGTCCTCGGTGAAGCTCGAGTACCGCCTCGAGCGCTACGAGATCGACGCCACGGGCGATGCCCCCTCCTACTTCGTGGAGAATGGAGGGGCATACAACCGCAGCCATCTGGAGCTCTCCTACAAGTACGACACGCGCGACGCGGTCATCCTCCCACGCAAGGGCGGACACATCGAGGCACTCGTCGGCTACAGCGGTCCGGGCAGTACCGTGCAGACCTACAGCGCGGGGCTCACAGGTTCATACTATTATAATTCCATCTGGGACTCCATCTTCAGTGTGAAGTTTGGGATGAAGACCGTCGATGCAGTCGATAGCAGCGAGACCGTCCCGCTCTTTGAGGCCTGCCATCTGGGCGGTCCCCATGACCTGCGCGGCTTTCGCTACCGCGACGTCGGTCTCGTCGATGAACTGCGCGCTGGTGATGAAACCATAGGGGGCAATAGCTCCTTCTATGCTCAGTTTGAGGTGACAGTACCCATCATCGAGACGCTGCGCCTCGCCGTCTTTGCCGACGTGGGCTTCGTCCATGCGGGTAGCTTCGACTTCGCCCCTGAGCTCTGGGCGGCAGATGTGGGCATCGGCCTGCGACTCAACCTCCCCATGGGACCGCTCGCCGCTGACTTCGCCATCCCCGTCGCTAGCGACAATGCCATCGACGACGGCGCACAGTTCCAATTCTATGCGAACTACGCGTACTAATCCCAGGTCGTTTTGACACCCCCTCTGTGGCCTCCTTCTCTCTAGGGAGAAGGAGGCTGCTGCGTATCACATGACACGCCCTTGCGAGCTCGCTGAGATGTTTTTGATTGCAATCCCGCAGCCGCTTAGATAGAATAGGCGGAGTTGGATGGCATCCCCGCATGCGATCTCGACGCGATATCCACACACACAATGCCACGCAAGTTCTATTACAACACGGGAGAGAAAAAGGTAGGTCCCGTCTCGGGACAAGATCTCGTCCGATTACTCCAAGAAGGAAGCATCCAGAACGACACCTGGGTACGCCGCGCTGAGTCCGCGACTTGGCGACCACTGGAGAATATTGATCTACGTCAGGAGGAGAAGAAAGAGAAAGTACGAAGCCTCTGGAGCAAGATCTGGGAGAGCCTCTCGCCTGCCGCCATCATCGGCATCATCTGCTTTCTCG
>CAYJID010000290.1:0-2970 GCA_964370135.1 uncultured Akkermansia sp.
TGCGCTTTGTAGCGTCCTTCCTTGAGTGCGGTTTTCATCGCGATGCCGTGTTCTTCTGCCTCGCCGACGGCGCGGCCAGTATCGGGGCCCTTGAGCTCGGTGGCGAGCGCCATCTGCTGCTCGCGGCTGAGCTGGGAGTGGTATTCTTGGGCGGTCAATTTAGCCTTGGCGGTCGCTGAGGTGAGTTCGTTGAGTTTGCTGACTGCCTGTTCGGGGCTGATACGCGAAGCGTCGAGGGATTGGAGGATGCTCGCGGCTTGTTTCGCGTGTGTCAGGGTGTGCATGATGAGCGCGTAGGTCTCGTCAACCGTGGGGGCTTGCGCTGCTGCATGGAGGGCTGCAGGCGCGAGGCTGATGAGGGCGGTGGCATAGATGGGTAGAATATTCATGTCCGGTAGGTATAGCAGCTGGGAGTGCTTTGGTCAAGGAGCAACTTTGTCCGAGGGATGGGCTGCTCGCGTGCGGCTTTGGGCTTGTTTTTTGCGCTCTGTCCTGATACATTGGTGCTGTGAGTGCAGCAGGTATGGATCAGGGGATGCAGCAGCGTATGGTGGCAGGGGCTGCTATGCAGCAGTCGATGCGTATCCTACAGGCAAACACGGCAGAGCTCCAGCAGATTGTCTCGCTGGCGCTCCAGTCCAATCCCACGCTCGAGGCGCGTGAGCCGTCGCGTCAGCAGGAGCATGAGGGAGAGAGCTCAGCCGAATCTGAAAGTTTTGATTCTCAGTACTGGATCAGTCAATTGAGCCGTGAGCCGAGTTTGCATGATCATCTCCGAGAGCAGATTCTCCAGGAGGATTTCTCCGAGGACTTGCGCGCGGCCTGTCTCGTGCTGCTGGACTCGATTGACCCGCGTGGCTATCTGGATGAGGATGTCGCGCAGCTCGCGCGGGATTATGGCGCGCAGTTGGATCTCTATGAGCGCGCGCTGGGTTGTATCCAGCAGCTTGATCCCGCTGGGGTCGGCGCGCGTGATCTGCGCGAGTGCTTGCTGCTCCAGCTCCAGCAGCGCGGTGAGTCTGAGGGGCTGCCAGCGCGCTTGCTGCGTGATCACTGGGAGCTGCTGGTCGAGCATCGCTATGAGCTGGCAGCGCAGCAGCTGGGACTGGATGTGGAGCTGGTGCGCGAGGCGGCGGCGCGCGTGGCGCGGCTCAAGCCGCATCCGGGGAGTGACTTTTCTCCTGATGATGACTCGGTCATTTTCCCCGATGTGGAGGTGGTGGAGGATGAGCAGGGGGACTTGCTGGTCTCGCTGACGGGCGAGGATGTCCCTCAGCTGGCGATCAATGCGGACTACCGTAGTATGATGGCGCAGCAGGCGGAGAATCGCGAGCTGCGTGAGTACCTCAGTCGCTGTTTCCGCGAGGCGCGTGATCTCATCACGGCTATTGAGCAGAGGCAGACGAGTGTGCTGCATGTGGCGCGCGCGATTGTCGTGCGGCAGGAGGAGTTTTTCCGCCGAGGTCGTGATCATATCAAGCCGCTGAAGATGGAGCAGATTGCCGTGGATACGCAGATGCATCTCTCGTCGGTCTCGCGCGCGGTGCGTGGGAAGTATGTGCGCTGCCGTCATGGGGTGTTTGAATTGCGTCATTTTTTCCAGCGGTCGCTGGGCAATGAGCAGGAGGATATGGCGGTGAGTCGTATTCATGCGCGTCTGCGCCAGTGGATAGCGGAGGAGGACAAGGCAGCTCCTCTGAGTGATAGTGCACTGGTATCGCTCTTTGCGGAGGAGGGGGTTACGCTGGCGCGTCGCACGCTGGCGAAGTACCGCGATCAGCTGGGTATCCCGCCCGCTTCGCAGCGTCGCTAAGAAAAAAATCCCTGCGCTTGTAGATTTGCTAGAGGGATTGCGTTCTTGTAAATAAGGAAACACTGCTTCCTGTTTCGCGCGAAGCTTTTTTAACATCAATTATATAGAAAAACATCATGAACAAACTTTTAGTTGCTCTCCTCTGCGCCTGCCCTATGGTGGCTAGTGCTAGCGTCGTCAATTCTGTCGTGAGCTCACCTGCACCTTATGAGGAGTCTGTCGGTCAGCGCCACGGTCAACGCGGCCATGTTCAGCGTGGCGGCCATCATCGCGGTCATGCCAAGCATCATCGCGGACATGTGCATCGCGGCGGCTACCACCGTCCTCATCGCCCTGTGTATCGTCCTGTACACCGTCCTTGTCACCGACCAGTCTATCGCCCAGTGCGTCGTCCCTTGCTGCGCTTGATCTTCGGTCGCTGGTAATTCTTTTTCTCCTGCTCCCTTCCCCTAGCTGGCTAGGGGGGGATTGCTCCCTTCTTCAATACCCTTTCTGCACCGCGTGGATCTCTGTGATCGACGCGGTTTTGCTTTGTCTCTTTTCGCCAATACAAAAAACCACCGCCTCTAGTGGGGCGGTGGTTTTCCTAAATTGTAATAAAGCAATCTTACCCTTATTCTGCAGCAGTGCGAATGGAGGTATACTTGCCCTGTGCACCGAGCTCAGCGGGGAACTCGGAGAAGCCAGACCAGACGTTGTACTCCTTGAGACCATTGCGACCGCAGCTACCCTGATAGGGAGGACGGTAGGTGTTTTTGTAGGTAGGAGCCCAGAAGGTCACGAGCTCGTAGAATCCGTATCCCATGCGGTTGAATGTACGAGCGAAGCCATCGACAACGCCGACGGACGCTCCAGCGTAGCCACCTTCACGAGAATTCCAACGGACGATGGTCAGTGGGATTTCTTCAATTGCGAAGAAGATGTTGCTGATGGCGCGACCCAGCTTGCGAGTGGCGGTGTATTCCGATGCAGGAGGTGCTTGGATATCAGCCAGTGCTGTTCCTGCAAGTGTGGACATCAATGCGGTTGTGAGGAGAAAGCGCTTCATGTTGCGATAATAAATAGCATAGTTTAGTTGTCGCTGCAAGCATAAAAAAAGATCGTCATGATTTTCCTGCGGTGGGGGAGGGTTGCTTTAGAGATACAGCTTTGCCACA
>CAYJID010000291.1:0-2947 GCA_964370135.1 uncultured Akkermansia sp.
ACAAAGCCCGTGTCTATCCAGCCGGGGGAGAGACAGTTCACCGTGATGTTGTAGTCGCGCAGCGAGAGCGCGAGCGAATAGGTGAGCGAGAGCACGCCGCCCTTGGACGCATTGTAGGCTTCCCAATGAGGGTCGCCGACCGTGTTGCGTATGGAGGAGAGATTGATGATACGCCCGTAGCGCTCTCTGCCCTCGGGCGTGTCACGGTGACGCGCCAGCGCGCGCGACGTGACAAAGACCGAGGTGAGATTGATGTCCATGATGGTTTTGAATCTCTCGATCGTTGAATCCGTGAGGGGGTGGTACTCAGAGACGCCCACATTGTTCACAATGATGTCCAGATCGCCATACTGCTCCAGCAGCTGGCACATCCACACGTCGAGCTGCTCGGACTGCGCCACGTCGAGTGGGTAGAAGTCACTCTGCGTGCGCGCGGCGAGTGCCTCGCCTACCTCCTGCTGTGTATCGCAAAAGATCACCCGCGCTCCCGCCTCGGAGAATCCCTCGACTAGCGCTCTGCCTATGCCCTGCGCGCCACCGGTGATCAGGACGCGCTTGTCTCTCAAATGCTCGTTCATATTTGATATTGATTATTTTTTCTTAAGGATAAAGACGGCGTTGCCATTCTCTCCCTCGGCCGTGCCAGTCACGCGCCATTCTGAGCTGTTTTCATTTTGATGATTCACGCTCACCGAGATCGCGCTGAGCTCTGACTTGATGCAGCGCAGAGGCAGTCCGCGCAGGACGATGGCCAGCTGCGGCTCATTTTCCGGATTCTTTGAGCCCTCCGCGAGCGCGACCGAGAGGAAGAGAGAGCCGGTGATGCAGACATCGGAGCTATGACATTCAAAGGCTTTGATACTGAGCAGAGGCATGACCGCTGCGGGGTTCTTGCTATTGTATCGAGTGATCTTCCCATTATCAGTTTGGAGTCTGAGATTCTGGATGGCGAGGCTTGTACCCTCATCGACCGTGATAAAACTATTGCCGAGTAGCAAGTCCTCGCCGCGCAAGCTCGCCTCGGATTCTATATTAAGCGTGGAGTCCACCAGATTGACCCCCTTGAGGAGGACTCCCTGCTCATCCACGCGCAGCTTCGCATCAAAGATGACTGAGCTCTCGATGCATTTGGGTGAGAACATGGAGAAGCCGTTGAATCGATTGTATTCGAGCACTTTGACCGCCTTTTCCTTTGTATCGCGGGCGTAGATCTGCATACCTGGGATCGTGAGGCTGCTATGAGGGTGCAGGATGAGATCCCCCAGCTCAGTCTTGCCTGCTGCGAGGACGGCATTCGCCGCCTCTCTTACCTCGAGGCTCATCACGTAGTTCTCCTTGCCTCTGCATTCGAAGTGTGAGCCTTCTGTGAGCTCGAGTCGCTGTGTGCGCAGGCTACCTGATTTCATGATTCTCAGATCGCTCTCGGGGCTGACGAGGATGAAGGAGGCGTCGAGGTCGTTGTTAAAGGTGACTGAGCCGTAGACGGAGAAGGGCTCCTGGACCGTCTCTAGGGTGAGCTCTTTGCCAGTGAAGAGCCAGCGGGCGTCCTCATTGAGCTCTATATTAAAGACGGTGACGGGGCGATCGAGATGGATGCTGTACTCGGCGAGCTCGTCTGTGTGGACACGACTGGGAGCCTTGCCCAGCACGACGACACTGTCTTTTGTGGGCTTGACTTTCTTGCCATCTATTCTCCAGGTGATGGACTGCCAGTTGGCGATGCGATCGGCTTGAAGGCGTGGGAGCTGCTCGTAGAAGCTGCTTTCGGCATCAGCGTGGAGGAGAGGCGCGCTGGCGGAGAAGGCTAGCAGGAGCAGAATGGCGCGTAGTTGCGAGTGATTTTTCATGACTGTATGAGGTGAGAGTATACTGTACAAGAGCTTATTATAAATCTTGCGATTAATACATTCTATCACAATCACACCGTGGGGTAAAGAAGTGTTATTTGTGATAGAATGTGGAAAAAACTCAATCTAGCGGCCTTGCGCTGCGCGAGGCGTGCTGGCGGGCTCTTGTGGCGTGTTGTAGAGATACTGGATCAGGGACAGGATGTAGTCGCGCTTCTGGGGGTAGTTCTCCGCGAGGACTTCGAGTCTCTTTTTTGAGTTTTGACGGTCTTGTTCACTCTTGTCAGCGGGCATCGCGCAGGTAATGTAGTTCTTCATCAGATCCTGCACCGTTTCTGGTTCGAGATCCTTGCGCGCGAGGAAGGGGGCGAGCGTGTCGCGTCGGCGGATGTACTCCTCCGGTGTCGGATTTGTGACGCTCACGACGGCGCGATTCGCGACGATGGCATCTTTGATTTCGTCGGCTTCTTTGCGGAGTTTTTCAAGCTTATCAGGGGATGGTTCTTGCTTGGTGAGTTGTCGCGCGAGCTCAGCGCGCATGCCTTGGGTATCTTCGAAGAAGGCCTTGCTCCCCTTGGCGAAGTGCTCCTTGAGATTGCTCTCCCAGAGCTCGTTGACTGAGGGATGCTTGCTTGCCAAGATCTGAAGCTCCGATTGCAGGATGTCCATATCCTCGGGGCTCTCCGCGAGCAGGATAGAGAGGCCAAAGTACTGAGCGGTGATTTTGCCTGCTAGCTCATCGTGCAGATGCTCCAGCTGAAGAAAGATCTTCATGAGAGTTTGCAGCTTGCGCATATCCTCTTGGCTGGGCTTGCTGAGCTGCAGCTCGGTGAGTCCCTGCGCGTCCATGACATCGAGGATGATATCTTCTTGCTGCAGAGCTGTTTGATCGGGCGTGAGCGCGGGATACTCTACCCCATAGCAGGGGGAGACGGCGATCAGGGTGGCTAGTGTGGTGGTGGTTTTGTTCATCATATGATAAGAATGGTATTGGCTTATCATATCGAGCATGAGAGCTCAGCACAAGCTAATTCGAAGAATATTGTGGGGGCTTCTAATTTCTCGCGAGGTAAGATTTTGAGATGATTTTAGAGTTGGAT
>CAYJID010000292.1:0-2924 GCA_964370135.1 uncultured Akkermansia sp.
AAAGCCGCGAATGCTCGCCAAAATGCTGCAAAAGACGTGCTGTGTCGCTCATTTTCGAAATCTACAATTTCCCAGAACTAATTTTGCAAGGTCCCCGATAGGCTGCTACCAGAGTCACGACGCGGTGCACCTTGCACCGCGGGATACGCATTGACTTCACAGGGGAAAATTGATAGAATCACCCTAGACATCATGGATTATTTCAAGGAGATCAATGCGATGAAAGCGGAGCAGCACGAAGAGGTCAAAGGGTACATTCTGCGCCTCTGCGCGCACAACTTGATACCTCTGGAGCGCTACACCATCAGCAAAGCGTGCCAAGCGAAAGGCTGGACAAAAAAGCTCGCGGGCCAGCTCCTTGATGAGCTCGTCGAGGACGCAAGACTCGTCCCGATGGGGTCTAGTCCCTCGAATCAGCAATATCGTCTCCCATGGCTGCATTACTCACACTACTTTCAGCCGCTATCGCCCAAAGAGCACAAGGAGTTCAGCCGCTATGTCGAGAGTAGTAGCTATAGCTATAGTGGGCTAGAAGCAGCCCGCAATCTACTCTACAACTGGGGGCGCGGGGATAGGACACTCTCCACGGACCTCTACCGATCCTTTGCCCGCGACGCCAACTTTGTCACCGCCTTTTGCTTCATCCTCTGCACGAAGAAGTGGTTCATCCTGCTCAATCACCTCCCCGGTGAATACGCAGCCTTCGTACTCCATCACTTGGCCTTTATTACAGAGAAACTGGGGCAAGCCGCGCAACAAGAAGTCGCAAGGACAGTCCAAGCCATCGCCAAGAGCAAGAAACTCCTCTCCCATGCACGCTCACTTGTCGAGCCCATCTCCTACTGGCTTTCAATGCTGCTACGCAAAGGACTCATCGGTGCCGATGCTATCGAGCTGAGCGAGCACTCGGTCTATTCCTATTACATCAAGGCACTGAGCCTGCAATACCAAGGAGAGACCACCAAGGCCATCACCCACTATGTCCGTGGGCGCAGCATGGAAAAGAAGCTCTATCATAGCTACACCTATCTTGACATCCCGCATGAGTCCCCGCGCAGCTCCTTCTTTGCGCTGATGTACCACATCGCGCTGAGCAGTGATGCGAAAAAAAGCTCAGAGAATAGAATCAAAAAAATCCTCACCTATTATTCTGAACGCATTGATCTAGAGCACCCCGCCTCCCGCCTCCTGCTCTACCATAGCTATGACCAGAAGAAAGAGCTCAAGCAATATCAGGATGCCCTCATCTCGCACGCGGACTATCTCTCCGAGCTCGACTTCGTCCTGATGGTCATGGTGAGCCAGCACTACCAGCTCACCGAGCTACCCGACAGCAAGGTCGCGCGCGCAGTCGAGCTCATGGAGCAGCACGCATGGGCACTACTCCAGCTGGAGGCTAGCACAGGCATCGCCGCGCTGCATGACCAGCAGGACAAGCTCGCGCAGCAGCTCCAGCTCAGCCCCCTGCTCCAGAAAGTCGTCAAGGTCGAGGCATGGCAACGCCATCTCAACAGCATCAACCAGCTCGTCGAGACCCAAGTCGTGCGCCGCCCCGATAGCAAGCAGGGTGCCGCCCTCGTGCAGCAGAGCCGCTTCATCTACCACGTCGACAAGAGACTCGAGCTCACCCCCATCCTGCAAAAGAGCAAGAACGGCGGCATCAGCTGGACAAAGGGGCGCACCGTCTCCATGGCTCGCTTCATGGAGGAGGAGATCGAGGGCATGACAGCCACCGACATCGCCGTCGCGCGCAGCTTCACCCAGAGCAGGACCTGGATGACACTGACGCTGAGCAATGCCGAGAGCTTTGCCGCGCTCGTCGACCACCCCCATATCTATCTCGAGAGCAACCCCGACATCTCCGTGCAGGTGCAGAAAGACAGCCCCTACCTCGAGGTGAAGAAAACCGCGCGTGGCTTCAAGATCGCGAGCAACGTCCCGCTGGAGAGCGCCGACACCCTACTCGTGAAGCGCGAGAGCGACGTACTCATCAAGGTATTCGAGCTCACCCCCATCCAGCGCGATATCCTCAAGCTCTTCTCCGAGCAGAGTAGCTACCCACGCGACGCGCAAGCCCAGCTCACCGAGCTCATCAACAGCATCGCGAATCTCATCCCCGTCCACTCCGACCTCATCGCACAGAATGAGAACATCCGACAGGAGAAAGGCAGCGCACGCATCACCGTCCAGATCCTGCCCATGGCCGAGGGCGTGAAAGTCGAGCTCTTTGCCAAGCCCCGCGAGGAGCACCCCCCCTACTTCAAGGCCGGAGTCGGCACCGAGACCTGCCTCGTCACCGATGACAAGGGACAGCTCGCCGTCAAGCGACAGCTCAAAGCCGAGCAGCGCAACGTCACCAAGGTCAGAAAAATCCTCCGCGACGTCGCGAAGGACAAGAGCATCGAGGACGTCCACTTCTACGACGAGCTCTACGACTGCCTAGAGCTCCTCGAGCAGCTCCAAGGCATGGGAGACATCCTGCGCATCGAATGGCCAAAGGGCTCGCAGCTCAAGATACGCGGCAACGTCGGCTTTGGCCAGATGCGCCTCTCGGCACGCGGACGCGGCGAGTGGTTCAAGATAGACGGAGAGGTCGAAGTCGACGAAGAACTACGCCTCAGCTTTGCCGAGCTCCTCCAGCGTAGCCGCGCCCATCAGGGACGCTTCGTCGAGCTCGATCAGGGAGAATTCCTCGCGCTCAGCGACGAGCTGAGAAAAAAACTCGCCGAGCTCGACAACACCCTCACCCCAGACAAAAAAGGCGAGCTTCAAATCTCCCAATACCGCAGCAGCCTCCTCTCCGACCTCGAGCAGGGAGGAGCCACCATCAGCGCGGACAAGCAATACAAAGACCTCCAAAAGCGCGTCCAGAAAGCCTACCGCCTCAACATCGACATCCCCAGCACCCTCACCGCCACCCTGCG
>CAYJID010000293.1:0-2913 GCA_964370135.1 uncultured Akkermansia sp.
ATCTACTACGGACGCTCCATCTACGGCATCGCGAATGCCGCGCGCTATTACTTTGGCAAGCAGGTCAGCCAGCTCAACCTCGTCGAGTGCGCGACGCTGGTTGGACTGATACGCGGGCCGGCACTCTTCAACCCCGTCAAGAGTATGAAGGAGGCGGTGGGGGTGAAGAATGAGACGCTGCGCGCCATGTTCGAGATGAACTTCATCACCAAGGAAGAATATGAGCGCGCTCTCGAAGATCCAATCATTATTAACAAAGCCGTGGGAGTCTATCCCCCGGCTTCTTATCCGCTCATGGCTGTCGAATACGAGCTCGACAAGCTGGGGCTGGATATCAAGTGTAGCACGCCCGAGATGTTCGTCCACAGTTATTTTGACGCCTCCATCCAGAGCTACATCGAGCGTGAGCTCGAGAGCACCCTGCGCTTTGTCGAGGGGCGAGGCGCGCCCCCCTCAGCATGGACGGATATCATCAAGCTGAGCAGCGGCGAGAGCGCGCAGGCTATTGAAAAGCGACTCAAGAGTCTCGCCAAAATCCGCCAGCTCTCCCCCTACCGCGCAGGGGGCACAAGCGATTATCTCCAGTGCACCGTCCTCGTCGTAGATGGACGTGTGAATCGCAAGGGGAATATCCTCGCCATCACCTCGGGACGTAGTACACGTGATGGGCTCGACCGATGGCAGCACGAGATGACACCTGGTAGAGCCGCGAGCCCCTTTCTCTTTAGCCTCGCCTGCCAGCCGGGCGAGGGGCAGACCTATGTCATCGCCAACAAGCCCGAGCAGACAGGGCGACGGCTGGGCTACAAGCGCGTCATGGACTACTTTGAGAAGCTCCAGCTCAGCGACCAGCTCCCCGGAGTGGCGCAGGCCGAGCAGCTCTACACGGGCATGTTTCCTGTAAAGCGCTGGACATTGGCACGTCTCACCTACAGCCTCCTACACCATGGGATGGACTTCCCCTTCCGACTGATTCAGGGCGTCTATAGCCATACACGAATCCCCCTCTACATGCCCGCTGATGTCGCGATAGGCGAGATCATCCGACGCGAGAGCGCCTACACCGTCCGCGAGCTGCCCCCCTTCCGCGTCGTGGAGAAAAAACCACTCAGTCTCAATATCACACTGCCAGACAACGGCGGACAGTGGACACTGATGAGCAGCCGCAATGAGGTGAGTGTCTTTGTCTGGATGGGCTTTGATGATCCTCATGCGCCCATTGCCGCGCAGAAGCGCCTGCAAAGCCGCCTCGCCTATGTCGCCCCTCTGCTCACGGAGCAGATCTATCAGTATGCAAGCAAGCAGTTCCGTCAGAACAACAGCAAACAGAAATCCAAAAAATCATGATTGATCCCGCCCACACACCGCGCATGCAGACAGCTATCGCGACAGCCAAGCTCGCAGGCGCCTTTCTCAAGAAGCACTTCTCAGATACAGAGTTCCAAGTCGACGCTGTCTATGCCCATGATCTCAAGCTGCATCTGGACAAGGAGAGCCAAGAGCTCATCACGCGCGAGATCCTCTCCCAGCATCCTCATGATGCCCTCCTCGGTGAGGAGGGAGACTCGGTGAGCGAGGGCGCGGACTATGAGTGGATCATCGACCCCATTGATGGGACGGTGAACTTTTTTTACTCCATCCCCATCTTCTGCGTCTCCATCGCGCTGCGCTATCGAGGTGAGCTCGTTCTCGGCTGCGTCTATGATCCCATGCAGGATGAGTGCTATACCGCACAGCGCGGAGGAGGAGCCTACTGCAATGACAAGCCCATCCGCGTCTCCACGCGCGACGAGATGGCGCAGGCGGTGATCTTCGTCGGGCATGGACGACACGATGGCTCGGGGGAGGCGGGGCTGCGCCTCTTTGCCCATCTCTCAGCACAGGTGCGCAAGGTACGCATCCTAGGCTCGGCAGCACTCACGCTCTGCTACATCGCAGCAGGGCGCTTTGACCTCTACATCGAGCAGCTCATCCATATCTGGGACTTTGCCGCCGCGCAGGTCATTCTAGAGGAGGCGGGGGGAGCCTTGCACTTCACCCCACGCGATGCACGCGCGATCTCGGGGGCTGTGATCGCGAGCAATGCGCGCCTACCTCTCCAAGACGCGCTTGCACTGGAGGACAAATGACCGCGTGCCAAGCAGGAGTAAGAAGAAGAGAGGATAGCAAGCGCAACGTCCCCCTCCTCCGAGGTGTGCTTATGGGATGACAACAACGACATCCGAGACGCAGGGCTCCTCCGTCGCCGCATCCCAAACAAAGTAGGAGATGACTTGTATCATCAGTCCCTCATTGGAAATCTTGCCTTGAGAATAGAAAAAGGGCTCGATGCGGCAGATCTTGCCACTCCTGCCCTTGATGATGAGCGCACCGCAGAGGGCATCGGGGCGGGGGGCATGCGCACGATTCTTTTCTACCTTGGCGATGAGCTCGCCCGTATCGGCAATGACGCGTCCTTCGCGGATGGAATAGAGAATAGGCGACTTGCCAGGGCTTACTTTTTTGTAAGAGTCTGACTGGATGGCTAGGGTGATAATCTTTTGCAATAGCTCTTGCTGTAGCCGCTGCTCCTGAGCGATCTTGTCGATTTTCTCTTTGTTGTTGAGATCAATATTGAGTTCTAGTTGATCATCGGCATTGCCGCGTCTATCTTCTTCTCGCGCGTCCAATTGGGCAATGAGCTGCTGCACGCTCGCCGCGTCCTGTTGGGGAGGCGGCGAGCTAGGTGCTGTGGGACTGGCAGCAGAGATCGTGCTGCATGCAGAGAGGAGGGTGAATAATAATAGTTCCATTATGAATGAATATATCATGCGGCTACCTCGTGTCAAGGATATTACGCACTCACGCCCAATTGACCTGATGACAAGAAAAAGCATGGCGCAGAGCGTTGTTAGCGAGTATTCTTTCAGCGAA
>CAYJID010000294.1:0-2912 GCA_964370135.1 uncultured Akkermansia sp.
TGTAATATTTTTTATTCCATCCATGCAATTCCTCGTCACCGAAGACCACGTCGGCCTACGCCTCGACCAATACCTCGTCATCCAGCTCCCCGAGATCTCGCGCTCGCGCATCCAGTCGCTCATCAAATCGGGTGACGTCCTCATGGATGGCAAGAACACGAAGCCCAAGACCCCCGTCGAGCTCGGCATGCGCATCGAGCTGAGCATCCCTGAGCCTGAGGCCACGGTGAACCTCCCCCAAGACATCCCACTGCAAGTCCTCTACGAAGACAGCGACCTCATCATCATCGACAAGGACAGCGGCATGGTCGTCCACCCCGCAGCGGGGAACCCTGACGGGACACTCGTCAATGCCATACTCTTTCACTGCCGCGACCTCTCGGGAGTAGGAGGCGTCGAGAGACCGGGCATCGTGCACCGCCTCGACAAAGACACAAGCGGCTGCATCGTCGTCGCGAAAAACGATCAGGCGCACGTCTCACTCACGGGGCAATTTGCCGAGCGCAGCACGTCGAAAATCTATCTCGCCCTCGTGCAGGGACGGCCAAAGGAAGACAGCGGCACCGTCTTTACCAACATCGGACGCCATCCTGTCAACCGACTGAAAATGACCGTCGTCAACCCTGGCTCGGGGAAGGCGGCCATCACCGACTGGCAGCTGCTGCACTATGACGTCAGCAGTGACGCCTCACTCATCATGTGTACCCTGCACACGGGGCGCACCCATCAAATACGCGTCCACATGCTGCATCTGGGACACCCCCTGATCGGGGATCCCATCTATGCGAAACCGCAGAAACAGCGGGCGAAGACGGGACGACTCATGCTGCATGCGTGGCGACTCGCGCTGACACATCCGAGCACAGGGGAGCGCATCGCGATGGAAGCCCCCGTCCCCGCGGAGTACACACCGTGGCTGCCAGCTGAGCTGCCGAGCTGGGAAGAGCACAGCGCGAAACATTGAAAACAACGCTCGCACCATCCACACGCGACACCAGCGATGCGAAGCATCGCCGGGAGTCCAGAGGGACCACGGTCCCTTTGGCGCGGTCTGGTGCGCGGAGCACCAGCGGGTCAAGGGCAGCGCCCTTGCGGGGTGTGGGGCTGAGCCCCACAAGCAGCGCTGGATCGCAGATCCAGCAGGGCGTCAGTTCCGCTTACTTAGTACACGCCCGCGTGGCAAACCCAGCATCGCTATCAACGCCGCAAACTGACGCCCCCGTCCATCCTGCGCGCGAAGCGCGCCTCTATTTCACCGTCGCAAACGCGAAGCGCACCCCCGCGGCAAACTTTTCCTCTGCAAACTCAGAGCCCCCCTCCAAAAAACCTCAATCCCAAGGCAAGGGAATAAACAACTCCCTCGGCGGCTCCCCCTCCTTTGGCATATCGAACACATCGCACCTATCCCAAATCGCGTAGGCAAGGTAAATATAAACAGGCGTCAGAATACAACCCAGCAAATTGATCACCCGCCCAATACCCAGCCAGCCCGTGAACGCCGCCACCGCCCAAACCAGCAGTGATGCGCCCACCAACATCAAGCCCAGCGTACCCACCGTGATCAAACTACGATTAAAAAAAACAAAATAAAGTAACAAAGGCACAACACCAATCATCAGACAAGCCACGCCACAATCGTAGCTACGAAGCTCCTCCTCCTCCACATAATGATCGTCAGACTGCATGGCAAAATCATACACACCTCCCAGCCGCAATACAACACAAAAACACACCCCGCCCAAGGCATACCCTCGATATCGAGGGCTCTAAAATAGCAGGGAATACTCATCATGAAAAATACCTTGCAATACAGCGCTAAACTGTTAGAATAAAAGTACATGAAAAAACCTCTATGTGTCATAGGCATCACCTACTGCCTAAATTTCGTGCATTGAACACGCACTCGTCCTCCCCCCATTCAAGAATATCGCGAGCGATATCCCAACGCAGACCGAAAGCCACGCGCTCAAAAAAAATATCCTCCTGCTCCAAGACAAGCTCAAGCAGCAACCTCGTTATCATTTCCCAAAAAACTAACACCCCTATGTCCCTCCGTCACCTCCTCCTACCCGCCCTCTGCCTCATGGGGCTGAGCTCCTGCCTCACAGGCTACCTCGTGCTTGACAGCTCCACACGCCTCGAAGCCGCACTCCGCGACGGTGAGGCCAAGTCCGCGCACTTCGAAACCCGCTGGCAACTAGAAAAGCCCGAGCTCATCGAGGTCGCCTACGCCAATGACCAGCGCGCCTTCTACATGCCCATCATCGTCGAGGCCGACTACGAGCTCAGCAGTCTACTCGAATACCGACGCGGCGCCATCCCCCTCTCACCGACCGCGTGGGAGAGCGGCAAGAAAAAGGGAAGCATCCCCCCACGCCGCATGTACGTCTCACTCTCCCCGCACCTACTCAAGCGCGTCGGCGCGCTCAAGCTCGCGCCCGCCTCCATCATCGCGTGGGGGAATCACGCCTGCCTCGCTGAGGAATTCCCCGTGCAGGGCATGCGCGTCGTGCGCCGCGTCTCCGCACCAGATCTGAAGAAGATCAAGCAAAACGACCTCGACCTCGGCGCGTACTACACACCCGCTAGCCTCGCCACGCAGGCACTCGTCGGCACCACCTGGGTGCTCGTCGATATCCCTGCCTCTGCATTCATGAGCAGCTTTACCATGCTCTATGAGAACACCTTTGGCTGGATACGCGTCATCAGAGAGGAACGAAAAGCGCGCGCGGGCATCCCCGCTAGCACGCCTGCCGTCCCTGCGCGTAGGTAAAGGCGAATCACCCATTATGGATGAAAAATCCCCCACTGATGATCAGGCGTTATGAGTCACGGTGCTCATGCGTCTGAGCTGCATCATCATCACAAGCACGAAGAAGGCCCAGAATCCGAGATAGTAAGGATAGATGCCC
>CAYJID010000295.1:0-2890 GCA_964370135.1 uncultured Akkermansia sp.
AACAAATCATCCTCATGAATCTGCGCGCGCAAGAATGCCATCAGCTCCGCATCATGATGCGCCAGCCGCACGATATGAGCATCATCCACACACTTGCTATGCGCGATCCCATATCCCGAGAGCTCTATCTCCTCACAGCAGGTGGAGATCTCATAGCCCCATGACTCATTCAGCCGCGCGATCCCCTGCGCCATCTCGTGCATCTCCTCACGCGACCACTCCCTATAGGTAACACCACGACGAGCAAAAGCCAATTGCACCTTCTTGTAACAAGCGATATCCACAAAGCTAAAAATAAACTTCTCCGTACACCCTACAAGCGCGCTACCAATCGCCTTCACTCGCTCCAGCAGAGCGTCTATACCAAGCGACTCCGTCAAGATCAGCGGGTCGAATCTCCAGACCATGCGCTGCTTGCCAAGAGCATGCGCAAGCGTCAAGAAATCATCAAGCCTCTGCTCCCGAGGGCGCAAGCCCTGCTCAAATCCCTCCTGCTCATAATCATTGAGGGTGAAATGCACATAGAACTCAATCCCCCGCGCCCTGAGCTCATCGACATAGCCGAGCAGCGGCAGCGGATTCTTTGACCAGAAGACGATGAAGCGCACCTGCCTCAGATCGACGAGCTGCTCTTGATGGCTGATGGGGTTGCGCACATAGGTATAGCCCCGTCGCAATTGAGCAAAAAAGCTCTCCAAATAAAAGGCAGGGATATCACTCCTCCTACTCACCGAGAGGATGAGCGGAGCGGGGGGCGCGCTCTCGCCATCGCCTCTTGTCCTCTGCACACGCGGCCAGATCATGCGTGATGGTAGCATAGTTCACGATGAGGGGCAACTCCCATAGTGAGTACATTCGCAATACAGGATCTGCCCTTGACAGGGCGCAGGAAAAGTGCTATAGAGTAAATATCATGAAATATATCATTCTCCCCCTCAGCTTGCTTGCAAGCATCTGCTCTCTCCATGCCGCGCAATCCGCGACGCCTGCTCCTGCTCCTGCGCCCGTGGTCTGCCCTCCCAGCAAGCTCGCCGAAGCAGCAGCGATTCGCAGCTACCAGCTCGAGCGCGCCGCAGGCAGGTATGACATCGACAGCAAGCTTTCAGCACAGGGGAAGCACTGTGACAATATAGCCTTCATGCTGCTCTATTTCGATCATCTGAATAGTATACCCACGGATCAGCTCCCCGCACACTGCCAAGCCTACATCGCCGAGACGAGGACTCTGCACAAGACCGTCTCCGACAAGCTCAAGGAGGGGAAGAAAGAAGACGCTTTCACCATGATGGCTAAAGGGTATGGAGAGCTCAACAAGAAGCATCCCGAAGCGGCGAAACTCATGAAGGATGAGTCCGCTATTGCTTCGACTATTGATGCATCCAATATCGTGCAGTCCCTGCGAGCGAGGATGACAGCGGCGGGCAAGGGGGCGGACTACAACAAGATCATGTCCGAGGTGCTCGCCGAGTTGGCCGTCAAGATTCGCGCGGCGAAGTGAGGCGCGGGCGCACGAGATGAGAGGCATATGACACGCAGGCGTATACGCAATACAGCATCGTCCTTGACAGGGCGCGGGAAAAGAGCTATATAGTAAATACCATGAAATATATCATTCTCCCTCTCAGCTTGCTTGCAAGCATCTGCTCTCTCCATGCCGCGCAATCCACGACTCCTGCGCCTGCTCCTGCGCCCGTGGTCTGCCCTCCCAGCAAGCTCACCGAAGCAGCCGCGATTCGCAGCTACCAGCTTGAGTTCGCCGCAGGCATGTATGACACCTACAGCAAGCTTGCCGCGCAGGGGAAGCTCGATGACAATAGTGCTATGACAATGCTTTTCATTGAGCATCAGCGCAACATCTCATCTGATAATCTCCCCGCGCATTGCAAAGCCTACGTCGACGATGTCAAGATCATGCTCACATCTGTCTACGACATGGTCAAGGATGGCAAATATGACGAGGCTGTCCCCATCATGCTCAAAGGAAGTGCAGAGGTCTCCGAGAAGCACCCCGAAGCGGCGAAGCTCATGCAGGATCAGTCCGCTGTAGACAAGCTACTCCAGACGATCAATTCCGAGAAGATCATCGCCGAGAAGCTCGCGGCAGCGGGCGAGAAAGCGGATCAAAACAAGATCATGGCGGAGGCATACGCCGAGGTTGCCGCGCAGATTCGCGCGTTGAAGTGAGGCGCGCAGGGCGCGTGAATAGGTCTTGGGTGACGTGTTGTTCGTTGCTGGGGGCTTCGTGTTTGCGGCGGTGGAGCTGGGATGGGGATTTTACGGGGTTTTGATGCTCTGGGCTTGTTCTTGTGGCTGCGCGCTGTGGACGCTTCGCGTTTGCGGCGGTGGAGCTGGGATGGAGATTTTACGGGGTTTTGATGCTCTGGGCTTGTTCTGTGGCTGCGCGCTGTGGACGCTTCGCGTTTGCGGCGGTGGAGCTGGGATGGAGATTTTACGGGGTTTTGATGCTCTGGGCTTGTTCTGTGGCTGCGCGCTGTGGACGCTTCGCGTTTGCGGCGGTGGAGATTTGCCGCGCTTCGCGCGCGGATTGACGGGGGCGTCAGTTGGCGGCGTTGCTGTCATGCTGGGTTTGCCACACGGGCGTTTTCTAATATACTTGGAACTGACGCCTTGCGGAGCCGGCGGCTCCGCACTGCCTCGGGCTCTGCCCAAACCCGCGGGGGCTTCGCCCCTCGACCCCAGTGGGGCTCTGCCCCACACCCCGCTGGGCTCTGCCCAGACCCGCCGGCGAACGATCGCCGGTGATCGCTTAAGGTCTAGACCTTAAGAATCCAATTTCTTTCGCGGGTGGGTTTGCGTAGGGCTTATTTCTTCATTAGATCCGCTCCGAGCTCATACACGGGCGATTTCCCCGTTTTCTTCGCCTTGGGGT
>CAYJID010000296.1:0-2874 GCA_964370135.1 uncultured Akkermansia sp.
TTATGGAGCAACTCTAGCAAATATTGTCCCCTACTTCAAGACAATACTCGCATGGAGCTCAGAGAATGTATTTATTCTTGCACGCATTTATACAAAATCAAAATGTTATGTGCGTACAGGGAATTCGGTTAGTCGCTTGAATCACGGGTGTATCACAGAGGCTCAGCCTTGACAAGGAGGCTCTCTCTGAGCTATGATGCAGGCACATGAAGACACACAACATTGCCGTCCTCGCTGGTGACGGTATCGGTCCTGAGGTCATGGACGAGGCACTCAAGGTGCTCGCTGCCGTGGAGGAGAAGTTCCAGTTCGCAACAAAGCTCCAGTCCTGCTATGTCGGCGGCGCTGCTATTGACAACTGCGGCAAGGCTCTGCCTGATGAGACGCTGCGCGCCTGCGAGCAGGCCGACGCGATTCTCTTCGGCTCTGTCGGCGGACCGAAGTGGGACGGTCTGCCCGCCGATGAGCGCCCCGAGCGCGGCGCGCTGCTGCCCCTGCGCAAGCATTTCTCTCTCTATGCGAATCTCCGCCCCGGTATCTGCATGGCCGAGCTCGTCGATGCCTCGCCTGTGAAGAATGAGATCATCAAGGGTGGCTTTGACATTCTCTGTGTGCGCGAGCTCACGGGTGGTATGTACTTCGGCGAGCCCAAGTTCTACGGAGAGCGCGATGGCGAGATCATCGGCATTGACACGCTGGTCTACCGCAAGAGCGAGGTGGAGCGTATCGCGCATGTGGCTTTCCAAGCCGCACAGGGTCGAGACAAGCGTCTGTGCAGTGTGGACAAGGCGAATGTGCTTTCCTCTTCCATCATGTGGCGCGATACCATGGAGGAGATCGCACCCCAGTACCCCGATGTGACGCTCAGCCACATGTATGTGGACAATGCGGCGATGCAGCTCGTGCGCAACCCGCAGGAGTTCGACGTCATGGTGACGGAGAATACCTTTGGCGACATTCTCTCCGACGAGATGGCGATTATCTGTGGCTCTCTGGGTATGCTGCCTAGTGCCTCGCTGAGTGATGGCAAGTCCGAGAAGAGTTTCTTTGGCATGTATGAGCCCTCGGGTGGCTCGGCTCCCGATATCGCAGGGCAGGGGATTGCCAATCCTATCGCGCAGATCCTCTCACTCTCCATGCTGCTGCGCTATTCCTGTATGGAGGCAGCAGCGGCAGACGCGATTGACGCGGCTGTACGCAGCGTGATTGCCGCAGGCTACCGCACGGGTGACCTCGCACGCGGTGCTGAGGGCGAGATCCGCGTCGGTACGGCTGGCATGGGTGATGCTATTGTCGCGGCTATCGTCGCGGCCTAAGCGTCTCACTGAAAATCATCAATAAAAAAGCCCCTCTCGCATGTGAGAGGGGCTTTTTTATTTATTTGAATTCACTTAGCAGGAATAGTTCACAGGCTCTTCTGTGATCGTCACATCATGGGGATGGCTCTCCTTGAGACCGCCCGATGTGATGCGGACGAAGCGCGCGTTGGTACGCAGCTCATCGAGGCTACGAGCCCCGACATAGCCCATGCCCGAGCGCAGACCGCCGACGAGCTGGAAGAGCACGTCGCCGAGCATACCCTTGTAGGGCACACGAGCTTCTACGCCCTCAGCGACCATCTTGCCGCTGGCATTCTGACCGTAGCGGTCGCCTGAGCCTGCCTTCATGGCGCTCAGCGAGCCCATGCCACGGTAGGTCTTGAAGTAGCGACCCTGCTGATGCACGACCTGTCCGGGGCTCTCCTCGCAGCCTGCGAGCATACCGCCCATCATGATGAGGTCAGCACCTGCGGCGAGTGCTTTCACCACATCGCCCGAGTAGCGGATACCGCCGTCGGCGATCACCGTCACACCCGCAGGGCGTGCGATCTTTGCCACCTCTTGGATCGCGGTGAACTGGGGCATGCCCACACCGGCGATCACGCGCGTCGTGCAGATCGAGCCGGGACCGACGCCTACTTTGATTGCATTCGCACCAGCGGCGATGAGATCGCGTGCGCCGTCTTGCGTGACCACATTGCCCGCGACAACGGGCTTGTCCGAGAGCTCGCGCAGCTTCTCAATCACATGCAGCACGCGCGTCGTGTGACCCGTCGCCGCATCAATGAAGAGCGCATCCGCACCTGCCTCTAGCAGAGCCTGAGCGCGCTCGAGGAACTCAGGGCCGGGGCCCACCGCTGCGCCGCAGCGCAGACGGCCGAATTCGTCCTTCGTTGACTCTTGGAAAATCTCGCGCTTGCGAATATCCGTCTCCGTGATGAGGCCTGCCAGATGGCCATTCTCATCAATCAGAGGCAGTTTTTCAATACGATTCGTGTAGATAATCTTGCGTGCCTCCTCGGGAGTCGTACCGGGGGAGCCTGTGACGAGACGCTCGAGAGGCGTCATGGTGTCAGAGACCAGCATGGCTTCGAGCTCGCGGCCTTCGAACACGCGCATATCGCGACCTGTGATAATACCCTCGAGCTTGCCATTCTCATCAATGACGGGGAAGCCTGAGAAGCCGCAATCATCCATGATACGCTTCACGCCACTGAGGCGCATATTGCGCGTCACGGTGATGGGATTGGTGATCACGGCATTTTCAAATCGCTTCACGCGGGCGACGAGAGCCGCTTGATCCTCAATGCGATTGTTGCGATGGATGACACCGAGTCCGCCCTCACGCGCCATGGCAATGGCCATCTCGGCCTCTGTCACCGTATCCATGGGGGCAGAGAGGATGGGCAAGCGCATAGAAAAGCCCTCCACGAGTCGGGAGGTGGGGTTGGCTTCTGTGGGAAGCATGGTGCTCAGGCAAGGCAGCAGGAGCACGTCGTCAAAGGTCAATCCAAGTTGTATAGCGTCCATGTCCAAGGTTACTTGAAATGGGGGG
>CAYJID010000297.1:0-2866 GCA_964370135.1 uncultured Akkermansia sp.
AGACTCTTCGCCGTGGCGACGATGTTCTCCACATTCATCCCCATCTCACGCAGCACGAGATCCCCAGGTGCCGAGAAGCCGTATTCATCAATGCTGATGATGCCACGCGCATCATGCACATAACGGAACCACAGGTCCGCACGTCCCGCTTCAATCGCGATACGACGCATGCAGCTGCTTGGCAGTACTTCCTCACGGTAAGCCGCGTCCTCACGCTCAAAGCGCCACATCGAGGGCATCGACACGACACGCACACCGTCACCCAGCTGCTGCGCCGCTTCCAGTGCCAGTATGAGCTCCGAACCCGACGAAATAATAATCAACTCAGGCTCCGCAGTCTTCTCCTTGCGCGCAATATAAGCACCCTTCAGCGTTCCCTGACGGCGGGTCTCCGCACTCAGATCAGGCTGCACACTGCTCAGGCTAGGTATATCCTGACGCGTGAAGATAAGCGCCGTAGGTCCGCTCACACGCTGCATCGCGCACATCCACGCACCCGCAGTTTCTTCCTCATCAGCAGGACGCACGACATCCAGATTCGGAATGAGACGCAGTCCCGAGACAGTTTCGATAGGCTGGTGTGTCGGTCCGTCCTCACCCACCGCAACAGAGTCATGCGTCAGGATGTAGGTAACAGGCAGGTGCGCCAGTGCCGCAACACGAATCGACGCACGCATGTAATCAACAAACACACAGAATGTCCCCGCACTCACGCGGAAGATGCCATCATAGGCGATGCCATTACAAATCGCGCCCATCGCATGCTCACGCACACCGAGCCAGAAGTTGCGCCCTGTGTAGTCGTCCGCAGAGAAATCACCCGCGCCGTTAAGATAGTTCTTATTGCTCGAGAAGAGGTCAGCACTCGTGCTGAGCAGCCCTGGGCAGGCAGCACCAATGGCATTCTGCACGGTCGAACCCGACGAACGAGTGGCGAGCTTCTGATCACCAGAGAAAAGAGGAATGAGCTTGTCGCTGACCTCAGGGGAGAGGCCCTCAGTCGAGAGTTCACAACCCGCACGCAGCTCTTCCATGAGCTCGGGGTTGCTGCTCTGCCAGGCGAGGAAGAGTGTCATCCAGCTGTCATAGCTAGCAATACGCTGCTGCTTGACCTCCGCCATGTACGCGCGTACCTCATCGGAGACATAATAAAGCTCCTCAGGCAGTCCCCACGCAGCGTGGGCTTCCTTCCAGAGCTTCGCGCCACCTTCACCGTGACCCTTGGTCGTGCCTTCAAAGCCAGGCACACCCTTCGCGATGACGGTGCGAGCGATGATGAGCTTTGGACGGCCATTCTTCTCCATAGCCGCGATGCGCAGCGCGTTCGAAACAGCCATCATGTCATTGCCATCAATCGTCACTGTATCCCAGCCCATGGCGCGATACAGTGCCTCGGTGTCCTCGGTCTGCGTGCGGTCGAGGGGCGCGTCGAGCGTGATGCCGTTGGCATCATAGATGAGCACGAGGTTGTCAAGCTTAAGGACACCTGCGATAGCGGCCGCCTCACGGGCGATGCCTTCTTGCATGCAGCCGTCTCCTGCGAGACAGTAAATATTCTGGGTAAAGATCTCACACTCAGCCGTGTTAAAACGCGCAGCGGCGTGCTTCGCCGAGATGGCAAAGCCAACAGAGTTCGCAATGCCCTGTCCGAGGGGACCTGTGGTGCACTCGACACCAGGGCAGCACTTGAACTCGGGGTGACCGGGAGTCTTTGAGCCCTTCGCGCGGAAGGCCTTCACATCGTCGAGGCTCAGGTCGTAGCCGCTGAGATGCAGCCATGAATACAGAAACATCGAGCCATGTCCACCCGAGAGGATGAAGCGATCGCGGTTGAGCCAGCGGGGCTCGTCGGGGTTGATGTTGAGCAGTGAGCCGAAGAGAACGGCACCGATCTCAGCACAACCGAGGGGGAGTCCCATGTGTCCAGAGGCCTTCTCGTAGATCGCGTCGATGGCGAGGCCACGGGCTTCCTGGGCAGCCTTTTGTAGGAATTCTGTATTCATGCGCGGGAGAGTATAGCAGAAAATCTCATTCTGTAAAGCGCAAACAAAAGCGAGTTGTCCATCAGGCTTAGCGCGTGGTGTGTCTAACAACTGACGCAAAAACCCACAAGAAAAAACTCCCCAAATCGCGCACAATATGATATACATGAACTCATGTACAAGAAATGTATGACGATTATCTCATTGGCCGCGGCGGTCTTCACCTCCGATATGCTGCACGCAGCCCCACAGGCTGATCAAATACTCCAGTCCGTGCGCCGCTCCATGGTGAGCCAAGGCGAGCGCGACGTGATGGGCAACATCCGCAAGGGACGCGCCAAGACGCCCTTCAGCATCAGCGCGCGCGGCAAGACGCTTGTATTCCAATATCTCATGAACAAGGCTTGGCACCGATTCGACGTGCGCATCAATGAGCGCGCCGCCGATCTGCTCATCGTCGATGGCCGCGGCCGCGCCGTCGCCATGCCAGCCAAGCAGTACGGGGCCAAGATTGGCTCGACGGATGTCTCCTACGAGGATCTCTCCCTGCGCTTCCTCTACTGGAAGGGCGGCAAGGTGATGGAGAACACCTCCGATAGCCGTATCAAAGGCCGCGACTGCTACATCGTGCAGGTCGCCAATCCTAATCCCCGCATCGGGCAGTTCGCCTGGGTGCGCATCTGGATTGACAAGGAGAATGGCACGACATGGCAGATTGATGGCCACGGCAGCAATGGCCTGCTCAAGAAGCGCTACAGCATCACGTCCGTACAGCGTCTGGGCGATGGCACGTGGTTCTTCAAGCAGATGAAGCTCGAGGTGCGCAATCCTAAGAATCCCAAGCGCACGATCGCGGTCAATTATCTCGAGATGAACGACCTGCC
>CAYJID010000298.1:0-2852 GCA_964370135.1 uncultured Akkermansia sp.
TATTGCCATCGAAATGCCCTGTAATGCCCCCTTGCACATCGGTGGCATTCAGAGATACAGCGCCTCCTATCGCATTACCACTCAGTGCATGTGCTACATTTTCTGTGAAGTCACCTTTGATACTGCCAAATGTCCCCTGATAGGTGCGAATCCCGCCCCCCTCGGCTCCGGAGGTGTGATGCTGCTCTTTTTCTCCCTGGGCAAGATTGCCGATAAAATCCGCCTCGACATGACCGACACTCGCCTTCGCCCCTGTGTAGATGGCGCCGCCGAAGCTAGAAGAATTCTCCTCAAATTTGCCATAGATATTCCCCACGCTGGAAACCTGCGTGGTGTTGGGCCCAAAATAATCTATTCCACCTTTGTCATTCTTACTCATCAGCAGGTTGTCCGAGTCTGTGATGCCGATAGCGATGGCGCCACCACGTGAGTAATGGGTGATCGTGCTGTCATCCGTACTAAAGGCCGAATTGTTGATAAAATCCGCACTGATATCGCCCACAGAGGCTCCCCCCGTCAAGTAGATAGCGCCCCCTGAGGCATGGCCTCCAGTAGAGATCACGGTGTTGTTGGAGAACTCGACTCGATCGCCGACCTCCGTATTATGAAAGATAATTTCGCCGCCATTGCTCAAGCATAGAGCAGCTCCTGCGACATCCTTGGTGCTACTCACAGAGAAGTTCGTCAATGCCTCAACCCCCGTCAACGCGATGTTCACATCAGCTGCCGAGTAGGTTTTGAATAGAATTTCAAAGCCGCGATAGATTCCCCCTCCATCCAAGATGGGGCTCTCTCCCCCTAGCGTCTCCCCCTGCACGTGCAGATGGAATTCACTATTGGCATTCCCCGTGATCGCAGCGATGACGCTGGTGTCAAAACGCAGATAATCAGAGGCGCCTATTTTTGTATCTCCTAGCACCTTGTAGTAGACATCCGTCGTATACGTCCTTGCATCCGATTCTGGGGCTGTATCCGATTCGGAGCTTGTATCCGTATAAGTCTGCACGCTAGCACTGCCACCGCCTCTACCACTGCCACCGCCTCCACCACCACCGCCTCCACCACCGCTACTAGATGAGCTCGATGCCGCAGCACTCCCCAGAGAGGACGAGGTCGCGGCACGGCTCGCAGTACTGGCAGCTAGGCTATAGCCTTGTGCTTCTGAGACGAGTGCGCTACTAGTCCCGAGATCGACAGAGCTCGCCGTCGGGAGGACGTAGCTTTCTGAGCTTGCTGTTGAGCGCGCCGTTGAGATAGGCACTATAGAGCTTGCACCTCCTCTACCTAGGAGTATGCCAGAGACACGTGCGTCCATGGCGATCGCAGGCATGGGACGTGAGGAGCTGTGAGGCGTCCCCTCGGCGCGTTTGAGCCCAAAGTTCGGCATCGGCGTATCGTCAAGCTCGCTTTCGAGCTCCTCCTCACGAGCCTCAAGGCCCAAGGAAGACTCTTCCTCCATAGCCGCATAGAGATTCATCACTGGCAGCTGGGCGATGCCCTCTCCACCCCCCTCGATCGTCAAGGGAGCCGCGCCGTCGAGCGCATTCAAGGTAAAGCTAAACGACAGGGGATCAAATACCTCCTCCGCGAGCTCATCTCCCTGCGCCACGATAGAAAAGGCTTGAGCACCCGCGCTGATCCCTATCTGAAAAACACTGACCACGCTGGTAGAATAAAAAGAGCCCTGAAGCTCAGAGAGTGACGAAGATGAGGCACCCAAGATCGTCGCGAGATCCAACTCAAAGCACCGAATGTACTGCTGTGAGCGAGAGAACTCCTCCTCCATGGACATGTCATCTGAGAACTCTGCTATGGGGGCAAAGCTCAGATCGACGCTCTCATCTGAAGCCGCCTTCGTATGCACAAAGTCGCTGAAGCTCCAATTCTGAGATGAGCAAGTACTGTCTTCATCGTAAACACAGTCGTTCTCGCGCTCTATACCTTGGTTCGCGCAAATAACGGAGTTCATGAAAAATAAATACAAGAATGACTGATAGGGTAGTTTCATCTTGCTTAAGGGTATGTATGGAGATGTATGCTAACAAATATCCATGTGTTGGTCAAGTGATTATTTTGTCATGAAAGTGTCTATTTGTTAATATATATTAATTAAAAATTCTTAAATTATCTTGCTTCTTGATAGATAGGGCGCAGGACTGCAATGAGCATATTAGAACTCTTCGCAGCTCTCGTGATTGGATGCCACTTCGTGCCATCCCTTCCCAGCAGCTGCACATCAATTTATTCATGTGAGCTGCGATGAATCTGGCGCAGAGCGGAGGGGGGGAAACACCTCCCATCAGAGCCCTATCTGAGCGTCCTCAAAAAATTGCGAGTTGACAGGCAGCGTTTCATTCGGCATGATAGGGGCATCTATGTACATCCCCACCCAAAAAGAACGATACAGCAGTGTGGCGAATCTAACACTGCTTCTCTGTGTCATTGCCCCGAGCTGTTTTGTGGCCTGGATTTATACAGAGATGGGCTTTGGCGGGATCATGTCGGCGTTCTCATGGCCGCTGGCTTTTGTGTTTCAGGCGATCTTTGGGAGCTTTGCCGCAGGGATGCTGATGTCATCGGTGCTGATGCTGGTGGCCTTCATGCTGTTGCGTCGTAGCAAGATGCTGCCGAAAAAGAAGCTGACCATCGCCATCATCTGGGGGATGAGCTTTGCACTGATTGTGCGTATCCTCATAGCCTACCAGCTCTATATAGCCGTGATCCAAGCAGGGATGCAGGCGGAGTGAGGCGGGGGAGAGCTCGCGGAGAGGATGGGGCAGGATGGGGATTTCTCCTAAAGGGGGCTTCTAAATTCTCGTCATTCTAAATAAGCAAATACAGAAAATCGCTAC
>CAYJID010000299.1:0-2817 GCA_964370135.1 uncultured Akkermansia sp.
CTACATGCACGTTACGGCAGGCATGAGAAATAGGATACGAGGAACTTTTGTTGCAATACTGATGGTTTTCCCTCTGGGAGCTAGCTATACAAACGGGGTAGAACTAGCCCCGCTTGATCTCTCGCCCGTTGCCCCTCCGCGCTCTGCCCAAGCCGAGCCAGCGGCTCAACACAGCACCACAGGCACATTCACAGCGAGCAAGACCACCTCATCACTCGCCACAGGAGCAGAGCTCGTCCCACGCGAGCGCACACGCGTCGCTATCCTTGGCTATCACGACTTTAGCCGTACACGTGCCTCGACGCAGATGTGTATCAATACCGATGAGTTCGCCCGACAGATGGCATATATCAAGTCGGCGGGACTCAGCGTCATCACGATGAAGGACTTCCTAGAATGGCTCTACGGCGCGCGCCGCCTGCCTGAGCAGTGCGTGCTCATCACCATTGATGATGGCTGGCGCAGCGTCTACGAAGACGCCTATCCTGTGCTCAAGGAGTTCGGCTTCCCCTTTACCCTTTTCCTCTACACAAAGTTCCTCTCAGGACGTGGCAACAGTATGAACCACGAAATGATACGCGAGATGCAAGCCAACGGTGCAACCGTCGGCTCGCACTCGCGTACCCATCCCTACCCCAGCGAGTGGCAACAAGCCACAAGCAAAGGCACAGAGGCAATAGAAGAAATGGTGGACTACGAGTTCGGCGGCTCGAAGCGCATACTTGACTCACTCTTTGGTACGGTGAACACCTACTGCTATCCTGGCGGCTATGTGACCCAGCCCATGGTGGACAAGATTGCATCCTACGGTTACTCAGCGGCCTTTACTGTCATCTCTGGTAAGGTGACTAGCCAAGAGAACCCGTGGAAAATCCACCGCTACATTGTCCTCGGCAACGATGGCAATCGTATCTTTGATCTCGCCATGGACTTCCGCCTCGCGGAGTCTGGCAGTGCGATCTCCGCCGGTACCATCCCTGGTACACTCCCCCCCACGACTCCCATCCCCCCCTTCTCCGTTCTCCCCGCGCCCAAGAGCACCGTCACCGATGATGCGCTTGAAATCAAGGCAGAGTTGAACGGTGTCGCAGGTATTGATCTGAGCAGCGTCCAGATGCGCGTCAGCGGCTATGGACAAGTGCCCGCTCGTATAGATCAACACTCCCGTACACTCAGCTGGTCACCTCCTAGCCGTGTGTACCTCAATAACCTCTCTGTGCATCTCACATGGAAAACGCAAGACAACAAGCGCCACAAAGCTGAATGGTCTTTCAAAATCAAACCCAGAGAAGCGCAGTAATACCTTCCATATATAGAGAACCATATCAATGGCAACTGAAACAAATAATGCCCCTAGCAGTGACGCCCCTGCGCCCAAGAAAAAAGCTGCTCCCAAGAAAACCGCAACAGCGGCCGCAGCAGCCAGCAGCGAAGAAAGCACCAAGCGTCGCGTAGGTCGCCCCAAAGGCAGCAAAAATAAGGCTGAAGTCAAAAAAGCCGCTCCCAAAAAGGCCACAACGACAGCCGCAGCCAAAAAAACCACCACCCGCAAGCCTCGCGCGACAAAGAGCGCAGCCTCCGCTGAGACTTTCGTAGCAGCGCCCGCCGCAGAAGCCAAGGCTGCAGCCCCAGCACCCGCTGCAACAGCTCCCGAAGTCAAAACCGCCCCCGCCACAGAAACTCCAGCAGCAGATAAGAAGCCTCAGACCAGCAAGCCTGAGCGTCGCGAACGCCGCGAGCGCAGTGATGACAATATCAACATCAACTACGGCACCATCGAGACCGTCGGCGGTGAGAATGGCTTCAACCAAGGCGGCAAGCGCAACAAACGCCGCCGCAATCGTCGCGGCAACGGCGAAGGCCAGAATCCCAACACACAGGCACAGGCTCGCCCCAGCATCAACCCCGAGGAGCTCCAGAGCTATGCTTGGAAGATCTTTCTCGGTGAGATCAACGAAGAAGGCCTAGCCTTCATCGACGACCGCGCTGCAGCCGAGGCATCCCGCCGCGCCTACCGCGTCGCCGAGGCCTTCCTCACCGAGGCAGGACGCTGGAATCGCCCCCAGCAGCAGAGCTACACACAGGCACCGCAGAGCATCATAGAAGAAGCCCCAGCACCTGCCGCCGAGCCTACAGAATCTGAGGAAATCGAGATGGGTGAAGCTCCTGATTCAGACGAAATGGAGCAGAGCGAAGCACTCTAAGAGCACTCGCAGGACAAAAATCACCAAGCAGCTCGCGTGGATACCACGCGCGCTGCTTTTTTATTACTTCGATCAGAGGCTTTATCTCTTTGTCATCAAGCGATCTGGAGTAAACAAATATTTTTTGCCCGTCCTGCGTAGTTCTGCTAATTGAGTAAATGAAACAAGTGAATCAAGTGCGCTGAAATGATATTTTCGGCACTCCGTCAGAATCGTATCATGATCACAGTCGCCTCATAGCTAATAAAGTACGCAGGCCGAGGTTTGCTTCATTAACTACTGCCAAAGTAATGATCATCTCTTGGGAAATGACAATTTGATAGACACTCACTCCCTGTTCATTCTTCTGGACGATCAATTGATAGAGCTGTCCCTCGGGGCAATTTTGCCATTGATTAGGACGTGCTGGTTATGGAGTATCATAGAAACAGCATCTTGCGCCTCTCCTATTCCGAGCACCTTTGCGTAACACCCTTTTGCCTTGGTCGCTGGAGATTTCTACGAGATACTCTGCCTGAGCTGATGTCGGGACAGCAGGTGATATAAAAGTGCCACAAATCTTTAGGGGATCTTGCAAAATTAGCAGCTTCGGATTTTGCTGGCAGTTTGGATG
>CAYJID010000300.1:0-2816 GCA_964370135.1 uncultured Akkermansia sp.
CAGCTCCCACACGATCTATCTGCTACTTGGTGCTCATCTTTGCCGTCCCCAGCGTGGCGTACGTGGGGCTGGCGCAGAGGCAGCTGCGAGGGATAGACGCGAATCAATAAGGCTACAACGGGGGGAGATCCCCCGCGACTCTTGAGGCAGCCCCCCTTGAGTTGTTATTATTCTGCTTGCGCGAACATCTCACGCACCTCTTGCCAGCAGAGGCTGAAGGTGGGGGAGAAGTCCTCGGGGCTGCGCGCCAGCCAGCGCTCGATGAGCTCCATGGAGAAGGGCTTCACGCCTGAGATCTCCGCGGCGGGGTAGTTGATTTTCCCCGTGTAGGCAGCGATGTAGACGCTGATGAATTCTTGGTTCGGCGTCTGCTGCGCGTCGATGGTGGTGACGGGGATGAGCTTGACGTCCGTGATGCCGAGCTCCTCTTCTAGCTCGCGTACGGCCGCCTCTTCGGGGCTCTCGCCAGCATTCAGGTGCCCACTGCAGGAGCTGTCCCAGCAGCCAGGCTGCGCGTCCTTCCACACGGAGCGCTTTTGGAGATAGCAGTCGCGGTTCTTGTTGAATACGATGACGTGGACGGAGCGATGGAGCTGCTCGTCGGCGTGGATCTGCGCGCGGGTGCCCTGAGCGATTACTTCGTTCTGCTCATTGACGATGTCGAAGATCTCGTCATCCTTTTGCGCGACGCGTGCCTGTGGGTGGGGATCATAGGCGGCGGTGAGGGCTGCCCACTGCGCGAGGCTGAGCTCCTCGGGGCGGGCGGTGAGGGGGAGTCCGACCTGTGCGGCGACTTGCTTCCACGGGGGGCTATCAGGCAGCTGCTTGTGCATCTGCTTGCGTCGTTGGGAGAAGCAGCGGCGCATGAGCTGGTCCATCAGGGGGTGGCTGTAGGCGGGCAGCTCGCGCTCGTCGCGCGGGGTGAGCAGCATGACGGTGGAGTCGATGCGCGGGCGCGGGGAGAAGGCCTCGGGCGGGATGGTCCTCAGCGCCTGTGGTACCCAGTCCATCTGCATGCGCAGCGAGAGCAGCCCGTAGGCGTCATCGCTGGCCTGCGCGAGGATGCGGTCGATGAACTCTTTTTGCAGCATCACAACGGCGCGTGAGAAGGGGCAGGGGGAGGTGAGGAAGTTCGCCAAGATGGCACCTCCTGCCGAGTAGGGGAGATTGCCGATGAACTTGATAGGGCGCTCGGCAAAGAGCTCGCGCGGATCCCATGTCGCGCCGTCGGCTTGGTGGACGGTGACATGCTCGCTCTCCGACCAGCGCTGGCGCTGGTAGTCGGCGAGGCGTGCGTCGTACTCGACGAGGATGAGCTTGCGGCAGAGTGGCACGATGTGCTCGGTGAGTGCTCCTGTGCCAGGTCCTACCTCGACGACGCAGTCATCGGGCTGGATGTCGAGCTGGGCGACGATCCATTTTGCGACGTTCTCGTCGATGAGGAAATTTTGCCCCATGGATTTGGAGGGTGTGACGGAGAAGTCGTGCAGGACGTTGAGTGTGGCAGAGGCTTTCATCTGGAGGGAGTATAGGACAGCTCCTGTGATTCGTCGAGCAAAATCGCTAGCGCGCGCCACTGGGGGCGGGCTGACTCTTTTTCTGAGGAGGAGGCGCTGCGCTCATATCTCACGCAGTCCCCGAGAAAACTCAGCACGCGTCATTCACCTTCAGCAGTCGTCATCCTCTTCCCCTATCTCTTCTATCGCCTCGATATGATCTTGCAAGTCCAGCTCACCTGCGGCATCATCACCTTGCTCTGCTGCGTCCTGCTCTGCTGCGTCCTGCTCTGCTGCGTCCTGCTGCTGCGCTTCGCGTTCGGCATCGGCCTCCTCGATCAGATCGAGCAGCTCGTGGTCAAAAAATGCATTGTACTCTGCGAGCTCCATGGGCAGCATCTCATAGAGTGCCTCATAGGCCTTGCCTCGCGTGATGGCTGACTCAGCCGAGAGATTGGCCAAGACCTCGGCGAACTCCTCGCTCGGCTCTGTCACTCGCGCGAAGGTCTCCTTGAGATCATCCAGACGACTCACGCTCCCGACGCGCGCGCCTATCACCATTCCCTCTGGGCTCAGGACGAGCAGGGTGGGGAGGCTCTCCACGCCGTACTTCTGCTGCTGCTTGCTATTGGCAGCGGCGAGGACACGTGGCAGCGGCTTGCGCGGGAAATCGAGCTCGACGAGCACAAAATGCTCCTGCGCATAGGCGGCAAACTCGGGCGTGCTCAAGAGATGCATCTTCATCGCGATGCAGGAACCGCACCAATCAGAGCCTGTGAAGAGCACAAGCACCTGCTTGCCCTGCTCCGCTGCTTGTTCCAAGGCTGTGGGCACATCCGTTTTCCACATAGTGGCTTGGAGGCTGGGCGCGACGAGTGTCGTGAGGGCGAGGATAGAGAGGAGGTGTTTGTTCATATGTCTCTCCAGTATACAGGCAACGCACCGCCCTGGCAAGAGCGCAGTGCGCATGTGGATTCAATTATTACTCTGGCGGGGAAGTGATAGGACAGTAGAATCGTATAGTGCCGACAATTCCTCCTTTCCGAGGACAGACGGTGCCTCCCATGCGCGCTATGAGAGAGCCTGCGGTGGGGGGAGCTTGTTTTGTCATGCATGCCTTGTTGCTCACTTGTATTCATGAGGGATAGAAAAAATCGCTCTGTTAGAATCAATTTGCACTTTCCAGAAAGGGGTTATCAGGCTAGAATCATTCCATGCAAGATGATCAGGCTGGTTCTATTCACATACGAGGCGCGCGCGAACACAATCTCAAGGGTATTGATGTGGAGGTGCCACTGCGCGGGATCACCGTGGTGACCG
>CAYJID010000301.1:0-2809 GCA_964370135.1 uncultured Akkermansia sp.
TCCATATACTCAGACATGTCGATGCGCACCATGGCGGACTCATCGTCAAAGAGGAACTCGGCGAGAGCCTTTGCGAGCTCTGTCTTGCCCACACCCGTGGGACCGAGGAAGATGAAGCTACCCAGCGGGCGGTTCTCATCTTGGAGTCCCGCACGCGAGCGGCGCACGGCGTCGGAGACGGCCTTCACCGCGGCGCGCTGTCCGATGAGTCGCTCGGCGAGGCGGCTCTCCATGTGCAGCAGCTTGTCTCGCTCGGCCTCGGCGAGGCGGGCGGCGGGGATGCCTGTCCATGTGGAGACGACTTTTGCGATGTCGCTCTCGGTGACTTCTTCTTTGAGGAGAGCCTCTCCGCTGCGCTGGAGCTCCGCGAGGGCGGCGCGGGCGTTTTTCGCATCTGTCTCGGCGGCGGGGATGTCGCCGTAGAGGATCTCTGACGCGCGGCCGAGGTCGCCGAGGCGTTGGGCGCGGTCGGCTTCGGTGCGTAGTTCATCTATCTTCTTCTGGGCATCTGAGGCGCGGGTGACGATGTCTTTTTCGCCCTTCCAGCGGGCGAGCAGCGCGTCGACGATTTCTTTGTTGTCGGCGAGCTCTTGGGTGATCTTGTCGAGGCGTTGGCGTGAGTCGGCGTCTTTTTCCTTCGCGAGGGCTTGGCGCTCCATCTCTAGCTGCATGCCGAGGCGGTTGAGCTCGTCGATCTCGCTGGGCATGGAGTCGAGCTCGATCTTGAGGCGTGCGGCGGCTTCATCCACGAGGTCGACGGCCTTGTCAGGCAGGAATCGGTCGGTGATGTAGCGATGGCTGAGCGTGGCGGCGGCGACGAGCGCGCTGTCGGTGATGTGGACGCCGTGGTGGGCTTCGTAGCGTTCCTTGAGTCCACGGAGGATGGCGATGCTGTCCTCGACGCTGGGCTCGGCGACGAGCACAGGCTGGAAGCGACGCTCGAGCGCGGCGTCTTTCTCGATGTATTTTCTATATTCGTCGAGTGTGGTCGCGCCTATGGTGCGCAGCTCGCCGCGTGCGAGGGCGGGCTTGAGGAGGTTCGCCGCGTCCATGGAGCTGTCACCACCCGAGCCCGCGCCCACGAGGGTGTGGAGCTCGTCGATGAAGAGGATGATCTCGCCGTCGGAGTCGGTGACTTCCTTGATAAAGGCCTTGAGACGCTCTTCGAACTCTCCTCGGAACTTCGCCCCTGCGAGCATGGAGCCAATGTTGAGCGAGATGAGTTTCTTGTCCTTCATGCTCTCGGGGACGTCGCCGTCGATGATGCGGCGCGCGAGTCCCTCGGCGATGGCGGTCTTGCCCACGCCGGGCTCACCGATGAGCACGGGGTTGTTCTTCGTACGGCGTGAGAGGATCTGGAGGACGCGGCGTATCTCGGTGTCGCGCCCGATGACGGGGTCGATTTTACCCTGTCGAGCGCGCGCTGTGAGGTCGGTGCCGTATTTCTCTAGAGTCTGGTATTTCTCCTCAGGATCGGCATCGGTGACGCGTTGGCTGCCGCGCAGCTCCTTGAGGGCGGCGAGATAGTTTTGCTCCGTGAGATCACAGCTGGCGAGTAGCTCGCGCTGCTTGGCGTCGTGGTGCAGGATGCCTAGCAGGACATGCTCGACGCTGAGGTACTCATCTCCCATCTTGTCGCGCTGCTTGTCTGCCTCGTTGAGGTTGGCATGCAGCTGGGCGGAGAGAGTAGGGAGCTGGCTCGTAGGGCTCTGCTGGCGTGGCTCTTGGCTGAGCTGCTGCTGGAGCGCGGCCTTGAGCGCAGGGATGCGTGCCCCTGCCTTTTCTAAGACGGGGGTGAGGATGCCTCCGTCCTGCTGCAGGAGAGCGAGGAGGAGATCGGCGGTGTGGATGCTGGCGCGCCCCGAGGATTGTGCCTCGCGTTGGGAGGCTTGGAGGGCCTGCATCAGTTTTGTTGTCATTTTTTCATTCATCTTGTAGATATGGACACAGCTCGTTTCTTTTTGTTCAATACATCTTGTCAGAAAGGGGCTTGAGTGGATTGTTAAGAAAGCATTCTAAATAAGAAGATGCATACATTTATTGATTCATTCTAAGTATCTTTCAAAGCGCAACAAAGAGGAGAGAAAAGTCTTTTTGGAGATGAAAATTTTTTCTTTCCTTCTTCCCTCAGCTCTGGTAGAATCATGTGCAGAGCGTGCTTGACGCGCCCCACTCTCAAACGACAATAGCAATTATGATTCAACAAATTGACCACATCGGTATCGCCGTTACTAGCCTCGAAGACACAATCCCCCACTACCGTGATGCGCTCGGCCTCGGTGAGCCCGTCGTTTCTGAAGTACCCACGCAGAAGGTTCGCGTTGCTATGTTCAACGTTGGTGGCGTGCATGTTGAGCTCCTTGAGCCCACCAGCCCCGAAAGCCCCATCGCCAAGGCCATCGAAAAGAACGGCGGCCGTGGGATGATCCACCACCTCGCGTTCAAGACAGACGACGTCGTCGGTCAGCTCGCTACGGCGAAGGAAGCAGGCTGCGCGCTCATCAATGAGACGCCCGTCCCCGGAGCACATGACTCACAGGTCGCCTTCCTCCATCCCAAGTCCACTTTCGGCGTACTCACTGAGTTCTGCCAGCACTAAGACCATTCTCCGCAAAAAACTTTCCCGATTCACGGGGAAGTTTTTTGTATTATAAAAAATTCTCAAACATTAAAACTCATATGGCTATAGATCCCAAATTGATTGAAGATCTCGAAGCACGCCGCGAACAGGTGATCCTTTCGGGCGGGCAGGAGAAGATCGACAAGCGCCATGCCAAGGGTGACTGGACAGCACGCGAGCGTGTTGACT
>CAYJID010000302.1:0-2805 GCA_964370135.1 uncultured Akkermansia sp.
CTTTCTCACTGAGGAGTCCTACCTTCACGAGCTGCTGCGCCATGCAGCGGCGTACGCTGCGCTCGTATTCCGTCTTGCGTACTCCGACTTTCATGAGTTGCTTTGCTTCTTCATACACGGCGAGGCAGGCTTCATAGAGCTCTTTCTGTCTCGGGCTGTAGCGTCCGTTGAGTGGCACGGTGCGGGTCATGTCCCCCGCGTAGCCGCCGTACTCCGCGCCGATGTCGAGTAGCACGAGCTCGCCGTCTCGCGTCTCCATATGGTTGGAGATGTAGTGCAGCACGCAGGCATTCGCCCCGCCCGCGACGATGGGGGTGAAGGAGAACTTGCGCGAACGACGACGGATGAATGCCGAGGAGAGGATGCCCTCGATCTCCCACTCTCCCATCCCAGCTCGCAGCTGCCCGAGTAGCTCGATAAAGCCCTCTCCCGTGCTGCGGCAGGCGCGGCGGATTTGTTCGATTTCTTCTTCGGTCTTGATCATGCGCATTTCCGAGATGATGGGATAGAGGCAGTGCAGCTCGACGTCGGGGTAGCTGGCTTGGAGTGCCGCGGCCATGCGTTCGTTGCGGGTCTGTACGTAGGTGAGGCGGCGTGGGTGGTTGTCGCGCTCCAGCCAGATGCTCTTGACGGTGGGTACCTACTCGGCGAGGAGGGGCTGGTAGGCCTGTAGCCAGCGTACGTCGGTGATGCCGCTGAGCTGTGCGCCCTCGGCTTGATCGAGTTTTGCGCCTTCCCAGATGGCGATCTGGTCGTTGGTCTCGCGTAGTAGTAGCGTGTCCTCGTGGCTGCCGTCTTCTTTCACGCGCATGAGTAGCACGCTTTCTTCTTGGTCGATGCCGGTGAGGTAGAAGAAGTTCGCATTCTGATGATGCGAGAAGGTGCCGTCCGCATTCGTGGGGAAGACGTCGTTGGCGTGGATGATGACGAGGCTGTCGCTGGGGAGCTGAGCGGCGAGTTCATCACGCTTTTTCTGATAAAAACTCGCGGGGAGGGGGCTGTAGCGTGTGGCTATCATGGAGTGAGGGAGGGGGGGGGTGCGTGATTGTAAATTATTACTTAATATAAAATATGTTCCACATAGAACATATTTTATATTAAGCTGTGTGAGGTCTTGTATTAATTGTCTTCGTTGACGCGTATTTCTAGTGAGCGACCATGGGCGTCGAGACCTTCGATTTCGGCGAAGACTTTGACGTAGGGCAGGCTGCGCTCGGCGGCGGCTTTGTTCATGCGCACGATGCTCGTGCGGCGTTGGAACTGATCGGCGCGGATGCCTGAGAATGATTTGCCAGAGCCGCCCGTGGGCAGGGTGTGGCTGGGACCCGCGAGGAAGTCGCCGCAGGCGACGGTGGAGTAGGTGCCGACATAGATAGCACCTGCGGTGTAGATGTCCTCGAGCATGTCAGCCTCGAGTCGCGCATCGACGACGAGGGAGAGGTGCTCGGGGGCGAAGTCGTTGCAGATGGCGCAGGCGTCACAGATGTCGTCGACGAGGATGACATGGGTGCGGGTGTCGAGGACCTCTTGGAGATACACGTTGCGCGTGAGCTGGGCGGCTTGTTGCTCGATTTCTGCTTGGACGGCGAGGAGGAGCTCTTCGCTATCGGTGATGAGGCTAATGGCGCTATCGCCTCCGTGCTCGGCCTGCCCGAGGAGGTCGGCGGCGACGTAGGCGGGGGTGGCTGTCGTGTCGGCGATGATCATGATCTCGCTGGGGCCTGGGAGTAGGTCGATGGAGACGGCACCGACGAGCTGGCGCTTGGCCTCGACGACGTAGCGATTGCCCGGGCCAAAGATTTTCTCCACGGGCGCGATGGTCTCGGTGCCCAGTGCGAGCGCGGCGATGCTCTGCGCGCCGCCGATGCGGTAGATCTCTGTAGCTCCCGCCTCGACGAGGGCGACGATGACGGCGGGGTTGACCTTGCCTTCCTTGTCACAGGGGGTCATGGCGATGATCTCGGGCACGCCCGCGGCCATGGCAAAGCCGCCTGTCATCAGTGCGGTGGAGACGAGGGGGGCTTTGCCGCCGGGCACGTAGATGCCGACGCGGTCGTAGGGGACGAATCGCTCGCCGACTTCACAGCCCTGGGCGTTGACGCCGCTCCAGTTTTTGCGAAGACTGTTTTTGGAAAAATAGCTGATGTTGTGCAGGGTGGCGGCGATGGCTTCTTTGACTTCCTGCGAGACGCTGGCGCGTGCTTCGTGGATCTCTTCGTTGGTGATGCGGAGCTGCTCGGGCTGGAGCTGCACGGAGTCAAAGCGCGCAGCGTATTCGCAGAGTGCTGCGTCGCCGTGGGCTTGGACATGTTGGATGATTTCTCGTACTGTTTGCTCGACTCCCGCCTCGGGGATAGCTCGGCGGTTCATAGCGCGTAGTGCTTCTGCATAGTCAGGGTCGCTAGGACGACTTATTTTCATATACGAGGGATTGTACCAAGTTATATCTGCGCTGTCAATGTTGTAGCGGGGGTGTAGCGAGAGGGGGTAGGGGGAGAGGGTGGGCTTTCTAGCTTGCGTCATCTGATGCTCTTTGTTATGATGGATGCCACAACCCGTTTTTACTCTCTTCTTATGCAAGCCCAGCCTGTGATTAAAATTGCCTTTGTCGACCCCCGCCCAGAGCAGGGCTATGTGGGGATTCATTTCATGGATCTGCTCCACAAGCATTTCCCCATCGAGGTCGTCCCCCCCGAGGAGGCGGATTATCTGTTCTACTCCGATTTTGGTCTGGAGCATCTGGATGCAACGGCGGTGAAGATTTTCTATACGGGGGAGAATCATGAGGCGGATTGGGTGGCCTGT
>CAYJID010000303.1:0-2797 GCA_964370135.1 uncultured Akkermansia sp.
GAAGCGATTTTGCATATTTGCTTATTTAGAATGACGAGAATTTAGAAGCCCCCTATAGATAATGTAGCAAAATAGGGAGAGTACTCGTACCCTGAACCCATTATATCAAACCTTCTTTTTGTTGGGTGAAAAATCTTATTTTTCATTCAACAAAAGGAAGTACATGCTCTTAACTTGATTAGATAGAGACTGTCAAGAAGCAAACGGAATAAAGTCCCCGCAGGGGCGAGCGAAGCGAGTTTATGCCGGATTGCGACTTGATGGACTCTATCTAATCAAGTACGCAGACCGTGTTTCCTTCATTAAGTACTGCCAAAGTAATAAGGTGATTGTCAAGCTGGATTTCGCGTCGTTTATCCCCCACGGAATGTCGTGTGGGTGGGCTCTGGTCTCAAATTGTCGTGCAATTTGTTTCGAATTGATGATCCAGAGTCAGAAAAGAGAGCACTCTGACCACCTATCTCAAACCATCAAAACCAATCAAAAAAAATCCCCGCAAAAAGCGGGGGTTGCCACCGTACCGTCAGTAGTGAGGAAGCTACGTTCCCTAAAGTTTAAGTGGGTGCGGAGTCGCAGACGTCTGTTGAGTCCGTCGGGGACGGAACATAAGACCTACGAACTAGAGTGCCCCATGATATAATACAACGGATCGAGCCTTTGGTACTACGCGTCACGAGCACGGCAGCAAGTGCATTATAGGGGGCGCACCGCCCGATGACAAGTCAAAAGATGTTTTCAGTACCCCTTTTCTTCTTCTATTCTAGGAATAATACATAGCCAATGGCAGCACTAACAAATATAAAAAATAAACCATCATACTATTACCCCTAATCACTGCATCATATCAAAGCAACACACCGACGCTCTGGGCTAGGCGGACTGCTCGATGTAGGGCAAGGTGGTCCAGAATTGCTTTGCTGCGCTTGCGCTGATGCCCTCTAGCGCGAGGTAGCGGGTGCGCAGGTGCCCCGAGCTGGTGTGCCCCATGTCGATCTGGAGGGCGGAGAGGTCGCGAAAATGCTTGAGATGGTACGAGGCAAAGGTGTGGCGCAGGATGTCAGCCTGCCAGTCCTCAAAGCCTGCACTGCGCCGCAGCTCACGCCATCTCCTATCCCATGCACGTGGGATGACTGGGGCCTGCGGCAGGGTGTAGGTGCAGACGCGGCGCAGCCAGGTGTAGAGCGCGGGGTAGATGGTGACCTGTCGATGGGCGCTGGACTTGGCGTGCAGGGGCGCGATGGTGATGAGCTTGTCTTTGATATGCACGTCACTCCAGGTGATGCGCTCGATCTCTGTGGGGCGTACACCTCCCCAGAGCATGAATCCGAGTGCGGGCGCGCAGGGGCGATGCTTTGGCTCGAGGGCGGTGCGCAGGAGACGGCTGAGGTCGCGCAGGGGGAGTGCTGTGATGCGTCTCTGCTGCGGGAGCGGCGCGCTGAGTAGGGTGATGGGGTTGTAGGTGCACCAGCCACGCCGCATGCCAAAGTTGAACAGCCCGTGCAGGATGATGTGGGCTTTGCGCTGCATGCTGGGCGTGCCAAAGGCTTGGCTGATGGCCTGCTCGCAGTCCGCGGCGTTGATATGGCAGAGCTCGCGGGTGCGCCAGCTAGGGCAGCGGCGCATGATGCGCTCGCAGTATTGCTTGATCTCGGCGATGGTGCGCTTGCGGCGATGCAGCTTGTGGAGGATGAGGGCATCGACGACACTGCCAAATGGCAGCGTCTGCTGGGCGCGCGCATGGCAGTCGAGGCCGAGCTGGAGGATGCGGCGGCAGTGCTCGATGACGCAACTGCGGTCGCTGAGGTTGATCTGCGGAGAGTCGTTGAGGATCTCCAGCGCGAGGCGCGCCGCGTCGCTAGCCGTCAGAGCCGAGCTCGCGAGTAGTGCCTCGGCGAGCTCGGATTGCTGGCTAGAGGAGTCAAAGGAATCAAGGGAGCCGAGAGAATCATAGGAGCTGAGGGAGTCGCTGGAGTCGCTGGAGTCGCTGGAGTCGCTGGAGGCTCGCATGGCAGCTGCCCTCACCACGGGCTCGGCACAGGGTGGCGCGAGGCGGGAGAATATGCTCGAGCGCTGTGATCCGAGGTGATCGCATACCTCCGCGCTGAGGCTGGGCTCCACCGTCTCTACTGGCACCTGCTCGCCCTCGATGCGGAGCTCCTCGAGGAGCAGCTCCTCAACATGAAACCCTAGTGCTGTCTCGCCTCCTTCTATTCTATGGTATACGTCTGACATCGCTCTTGCTCTTGATATGCAAAAAGGATATATAGACGATCTCGCGCAGATTGGCAAATGTCACATCTCGGAGGAGTCTTAAGCTGCTGATAGCAAAATAGATGTTATTTGATCGCACGCTCACTGCGCTTTAATTTTGTTAGAGTATTACCTCTTGCGCAAACTTAGCATTTAGTGTGTTGATATTCTATAACTTACAACGGGTTAACATCCCACTCTATCCTCCATCTCGCCCGTCGTGACTGATTGGATATCAGCGCATGCATGAGGCTTCTCCATTCTCGCCTTTCGGAATAAATGAATCTGGGGGATTCGCTTCTTGAGGGCGTTTTTGAGGGGGGGGCTGAGATCAAAGCCCTCCCCCACGGCATCTCGTGGGGGAGCAGCGTCGGGAAACTCAGCTCGAAAACCATCTCAGCTCCTTAGATCTCGGCTCCTTCGCGCGCGAGAAAGGAGAAGCCCCTCTTTTTTTGAGGGGGGGGGGGGGGGGGGCGCCCCCGCCCCTCATTGGGCGCATGAGCTGGTAGAATTGGATGTTAACATAGGCGATATAGCCTACGATGAG
>CAYJID010000304.1:0-2781 GCA_964370135.1 uncultured Akkermansia sp.
TCCGGCTCGAGAAAATAGCCGCATATTTCTTTTCGAGCAGATCCCATGGGACGAGCTATGCTTTCTTAACCCAGCGATTATTTTGCTTGAGTTGCATGCCTATCGGCTGACCGAAATCAAAAATACTGAGCTGCTCGTCTGAGAATTGGTACATGGTTCTAATGCAAATGCACGGTTTTTGGGCATATATTGCCCATTTATGGGCACTTATTATACCAAACTTATATCATTTGTCACTTGTAATAAGCCTATTCTGATTTATTCAGTGGACATTATAATAGCTTGCCACACATCGAACATTCTGTTATTGTTCGATGATGAAGTATACACGAGCCCTATTATGCCTCTGCGTGACCACTCTCCTCCTCCCCTCCTGCGGCGGCGGAGGTAGCAGTCAGGGAAGCACGGCAAATAGTGATACCACCGAGACGCATGAGCTGCCTGATACTGTAGCGACAGAGACGCGACTGCGCGCAGCCGCCGTCGATATGGGCGGGCGCTTGCAGATTCAGGAGCTACGATTCATCAATCCCCAGCTCGCCATGATGCGCAATGCAGACGGCTGGCAGGAGCGCGAGGAGGAGCTCTTTGAGGTCACTTACTCCAAGATCGACGCCACACGCGCGTCACTGAGTCTACTGCGAACCGTCCAGAAAAACGTAGTTGATCTAAATGATATAGGCTCAATCGCAACGGAATACAAGCTAGAGCTCAGCTACGAGAAGGGCACCCTGCGCGTGATAGGCACAGAGAGGACGGGTGATTATGCCCCTTTCCGCGATCCGGGTTTTATTGAGAGTACGGAGCAGATTGATAGCGTCATCGAGTGGCTCACGCCCGAGTGAGTAGCTCAGCGTCACTCGCCCTCGGGGCTGAGCGAAGAGATCATCGTGTTCTCCTGCCGCAGCTTGGTCTTGAGCTGCGAGGGGGAGCAGGCGAACTTGGCCGCGATGAATTTGTTGAGCGCGGACTGGGATTCAAAGCCGAGCTCGTAGGCGATTTCTTTCAGCGGGGCATCTTCGAAGATGAGACGCTTCTTGATCTCGAGGCTTAGCCTGTCGTGGATGAGCTCGAGGGCGGTGTTGTGCGCGTATTTTTTGCACAGCGTATTGAGCTTCTTGGCCGTGATAGCGAGCAGCTGGCAGTACTGCTCCACCTTGCGCAGCTGGCTGTAGCGCTCATCAATGAGCTTGCGAAAGCTCAGGTAGGTATCCAGATCCTGATCCTGCACGCCGGCAAAGGCGTGATCGGCGACCGCGTCGATGATCTTGAAGATGATGATCTTGACGAGGAACTTGAGCTCGATCTGGCGTATATTGTTCAGCGGGCGCGCGAGGGTGGCGATGTGCTGCACCATATCGCAGATCTCGGCGAATTGCGCCTGCTTGTCCGAGAAGGCGACATAGTTCACCTTCTGATAGAGGTCCACATTGTACTCGCGCAGCTCATGTGAGAGGATGGCGGAGCAGAAGATGCTCTCGTCAAACATGAGCACCTGCCCGCGTGCCTCTGCCGAGAGCGTCAGGCTCGAGATCTGGCGCGGGAAGATAAAGCAGACACAGGGGGCTGCGATGGAGAACTGCTCTAGGCCGACGAAATAACTCCCCTCTCCCTCCTCGAGGATGAGGATCTGAAAGAAGGCATTGCTATGCGCGGGCTCGAGGCTGTCGCGCAGCTCAGCTAGCGTCGCGCGGGCAAAGCTGGGGTACTCGCTGCCCTGTGTGTGGGTGGCGAGCTGATGCTTGATGATACTCATGGAAAAAAGGGGGGAAAGTAGAAATAACAAAGCAATCAGGGTCTCTCCAGATAGAAAAGACCCTGATTGTTTTAAGTTTTGTTAGGATGTACCTAGCTTATGCGGACAGTGTCGCACCTTCCTTGTTGTCGATTGCCTGCTTGGCAAGGTCGAAAACGGCCTTGAAGCCTTCAGGATTCGATACAGCGAGATCGGCGAGAGTCTTGCGGTCAAGCTCGATGTTCGCAGCCTTGAGACCTTCCATAAAGCGGGAGTAGCTCAGACCAAGGGAGCGGGAAGCAGCGGAGATACGTGTGATCCAGAGGCGACGGAATTGTCCCTTACGCTTCTTGCGGTCACGGTATTCATACTGCCATGCTTTGTATACTGCATCTTTCGCATAGCGGAAGAGCTTGCTGCGGAAACCGCGGAAGCCCTTGGCGCGAAGGAGGATGCGCTTGCGACGCTGGCGTGAAGCCGGTCCATTTGTAGCACGTGCCATATATTATACGTTTTATCTTGTGAGCGAACAGTTCTACCTCACCTCCTTGCAGTCTCGTTCGCTCGTTCCCCTAGCTAGGGGAAGGCTGCATGAAGGTCGCTCGATTCGCGAGCGAGTTCTTGGCACAGTTGCCGGGTTTCAGGTTATTTATGCGAAGGGCATGTTCTGCTTGACGGCCCAAACTTGGGTAGCGTCGACCAGAGCGGGACGTCCGAGAGCGCGTTTGCGCTTGCTGGACTTCTTCTGGAGGATGTGACGCTTGCCTTGCTTGCGACGCAGAACCTTGCCCGTGCCAGTAACCTTGAAACGCTTGGCAACAGCCTTACGTGTTTTGTTAATACCACCTTTGCGGGTCATGGTGCGGTGATTATAAGGATTTTTTGATCATTAGCAAGAAGTTTTTTATATTTTTGTGAATAATTTTACTTCTGCCCCCAGCTTTTCTCCCATGGCATTGGTTTTAGGCGTGGGTATCGCGGATAGGGCTTGAGGGGGCTTCTAAATTCTCGTCATTCTAAATAAGCAAATACAGAAAATCGCTACA
>CAYJID010000305.1:0-2776 GCA_964370135.1 uncultured Akkermansia sp.
CTGGGATGGGAGCGGCGCAGGAGACGGCCTGTCCAGATCTGCTCGATGGGGGGATGGACCCCTTTTGGCGTGGCGAGTCCGTGCTGCCAGCGGATGACCTGCCTGCCGGCCTTTTCCACGGCGTCGTAGTAGCGCTTGAGCGTGGCGGTGCTGACGCGCTCGTGCGCCTTTACCTCGTCGGTGCCGATGTGGATGTAGGGCATGTCCTCGGCGGGGACGAGGGCGGCCATCTCGGCGATGAGCTCTTCGAGTGCCTTGGTGGCTTTCTCGTTTTCCATGTTTTTAAGTCCGAGTGCCTTGCGGAAGGCGGCGCAGTGACCGGGCATATCCATCTCGGGGATGAGCTGGATGTTGCGCCGTGCGCAGGCGCGGACGAGGGCTTTGAACTCTTCTTGGGAGTAGTTTTTGCCTGGCCAGCGGCTCTGGTTCTCAGGGCGGTTGAGCTCGGGGTAGAGCTTGCTCTCGAGGCGCCAGCCGTAGTTCTCGGTGAAGTGGAAGTGGTAGACGTTGTACTTCAGTCGCGCCATGGTCTCGATCTCCTCCATGATCATGTCGATGGGCATGTAGTTGCGCCCTACGTCGTTCATGAATCCGCGTATCTCGTAGTCAGGCCAGTCGGTGATGGCGCAGGCGGCGATGCTGGTATCCTGCTCGCGCTGCTGGAGCAGCTGCATGAGCGTCTGCATGCCATAGTAGAGACCGCGCTCGTCCTCCGCTTTGACCGTGACGCCCTCGGGGGTGACGGAGAGCTGGTAGGCTTCCTTGCGCTGCCAAGCGTGCCGCACCTCGGCGGGCAGCTCGATGGCAGTGAGTTCGAAGTAGATGGGGTAGGCGCCTGTGGTCTTGCCCTCGACTAGCTCGACCTGATGGTCAGCGAGGTAGCGCGTGAGCTCGGAGCGTATGAAGGCGATCTTGTCGCTATCTTTCGCGTCTCGTGGGAGGCTGATTTTTACTTTGCTGAGGGGGATGCTATTATCTGCCCATCGGCAGGACTGGGGCAGGGGGAGCAGCGGGGGACGCTCGAGGGAGAATTTCTGGTAATTCGCCCCATCGGAGGGATATTGCTGCGATGCGCTCAGGGGCTGAGATAGGGCGAGGAGGCCTAGCAAGCCGCTCATCAACAAGATGCGCGCGCATGAGTCTAGTCGCCTGAGTCGCCCACGTCGACCTACTCTCCATTTGGTAGATGCCATGATCATCATCTTATGATAGGGACTTGAGATGATGTGTCAAGAACGGAGTTTGCTCCTATTACTTTTCCGCGATGCCCGCATCGAGCAGGGCTTCCCAGCCGCGCGATAGGACAAAGACGGGGGCGTCAAAGAGTGCCTGCTCTTTTCGCAGATGCTGTGCGACGACCTGCGCCGAATCGCAGCCAGGCTTGCAAAAGACGACGATGCACTCATCGCTCTCCCCCGCCTCGATGAGGCGTGCCAGTGCCGCGTCAAATTGCTCCTGCGTGGATACGCCTGACTGGATGCGAAACATGCGGTCATCGGCAAAGACGAGGTGATTTGTCATATAATCCTTGTCATGCCGCGTATCAATCCAGACGATGCGATCGCCCCACTCCCTCTGCAGCGTGCTCATGCAGAGCTCTCCCTCGGGCAGCTCGCTCTGGATGCAGAGGGGCTTGTCTGCTTTCTTGAGGATGATGTTGTCGACAAAGCCGAGGGCACAGGCGAGCGCCACCATGACGAAACCGAGGCGTATCCCAGAGGAAATGATGTGTCTGATGATCATAAGAAGTAGAGTGCGTCTGAGATACAGATACGCCCTGATCTATGCAGCATAGCGTCTGCTCTCACGGGGAGATTTTAGCATAGAGATGCTGGCTTTGGCAATGTGTTTTTGCGCGCATGCGCGGCTACAGGCGTGCGACGAGGTAGTAGCCGCTGATGACTCCTATCATGCAGAGGGCAAAACTGCCCGCGGAGTAGCTCAGCGCATGCAGCCATGCGCCTCGGTGCAGCAGCATGAGTAGCTCGTGGGAGAAGGTGGAGAAGGTGGTGAAGCCGCCACAGAGTCCGACGGTGAGTCCGAGTCGCCACGCCTCGCTGAGGGTGACGCGCTCGGTGAGCAGCGCGCTGAGGGCACCGAGTAGCGTGCAGCCGAGGATGTTGACGAGTAGTGTGCCCCAGGGCAGCGGGCTCTGCGCCCATGCCTGGATGGCGCGGCTGAGGCTGTAGCGCAGCACGCCTCCGATGAAGCTGCCGCAGCCGATGAAGAGCAGTATTTTCAGACTCATCGCATCTCTCAGGGATATATCGTGACGAGCGTACCCAGCGGGCAGTGATCAAAGAGGTGGCACATGTCCTCGGGCGCGAGGCGGATGCAGCCATGGGAGCAGGGCGTGCCCAGCCGCGCGGTGTCGGCGGTGCCGTGGATGTAGATGTAGCGCGCGCGCGTGTTGGCATTCTGCGGCTCGAGTCCGTCGAGTGTGAGGATGCGGGAGAGGATGTGGTCTTGCTGCTCTCCGCCTTGCTCGGGTAGGCTGGCGGGCAGACTGGCGTAGGGCAGCCGCGCGCGGAAGGCGCAGCGCAGCGGTGCGCCCGCGCCATGTCGCGAGGCGATCCGAAAGCGCCCCGTCGGTGTCTGCCCCGACTCGGGCTCACTGCCTATGCCTGCCGCGCCGCTGGAGATGCGCGCATGCCAGCAGGGCTGACCCTGCGCGTCGCGTAGGGTGAGGCTCTGCTGGCTGATGCTGATGCTAATGCTGCTGCTGCTGGATGGCATGGCAGAGGAGGTCGGCGATGCGTGAGGCGGCGTCGGGGAC
>CAYJID010000306.1:0-2754 GCA_964370135.1 uncultured Akkermansia sp.
CGTGAAGCGTTTTCTGAATTTTCTTATTTAGAATGACGAGAATTTAGAAGCCCCCCTATATAACTCCGCTAGGAGTTATTAAAATGAATCGTGCGATTTCGTGTAAAGTATTACTCTCATTTTACCTTCCTTTTGTTGGGTGAAAAATCTTATTTTTCATTCAACAAAAGGAAGTACATGCCTCTAACTTGATTAGATAGAGACTGTCAAGGAGTAATTTGTATAAGTCCCCGAAGGGGCAGTCGCATAGCGACTGTTATGCCAAATTACGACTTGATGGACTCTAGCTTATCAAGTACGCAGACCGTGTTTACCTCATTAGCTACTGCCAAATCACCATGTCCACTCTCCGATCCCTCCTCCTCGCCACACGCCCCAAGACCCTGCCCGCCATCATCGTCCCCGTCTGGGCAGGTGCCCTCATCGTCTCACGCTATGCCGAGGCGCACCCCGAGCTCGGCATCACGCTCAATACCACCCTCGCGCTACTCACCGTCCTCTCCGCCATCTGCATCCAGATCGGCTGCAACCTCTTCAACGACGCACTCGACGCCGAGAAACAAGCCGACACCGCGAAGCGCCAAGGCCCGCGCCGCATCACCGCCAGCGGTGACATGAGTGCTGCACGCGTCAAGATCGCGGCCTGCGTCTTTCTGCTGCTCGCCTGCCTCTGCGCGCTGCCCCTCATCTACAGCGCGGGCTGGGTCATCATCGCCATCGGCATCCCGTCGCTGCTGCTCGCCTACGCCTACACCGGCGGTCCCTACCCCCTCGCTTACCGTGGACTCGGGGAGCTCTTTGTGCTGCTCTTCTTCGGGCTCATCGCCGTGCTCGGCACACTCTACATCCAAGTAGGCTGGCAGCCCCACTACGCCATGATCTACGGCGCGGGCATCATCCTCGGCATCCAGACGGGATTGCTCTGCTGCTTGCTGCTAGAGATCAACAATATCCGCGACCGCGTCGAGGACGCCTCCACGGGCAAGCGTACGCTCGCCGTACGCATCGGCGACGCGCGTGCACGCGGGCTCGCCGTCGCCTTCCTCATCGCGCCCTACCTCACGCTCAAGCAGACCGCCTTTTTCCTACCCGACATGCAGTGGAACGCCATCTGGTGCGCCCCCATCCTGCTAGCCGGCTTCCTGCTGCTCAAGATCACCCGCACGCCTGCCAACAAGAAGATGAACCCCCTGCTCGGGCTCGCCTCCCTGCACATGATCCTCTTCCTCACCGTGCTGACGTGGAGTTGAGCTCTGATTGCTCATAGCCACCGTGTATGCAAGGTATTCTAAAATTCTCGGCATTGTACGAGCCTCCCCTCAACGCTTCGCGTTTGCAACGGTAGGAAAAAGGCTCATTCTGCAAGCAGAATGAGCCTTTCTCTGTAAAATATCAGCCTAGAGGTGATGCATTAGCCCTTCGCGTAGGCGCGGATGGCTGCAGCGATGCGAGCGGAGACGTCTTCGGGCTCGCCTTCTTCAAAGACATCCACCTGCACGACCTTGCCCTGCTGCTTGTAGTAGTCGATGACAGGCACCGTGAGAGTCTCATAATCCTGCCAGCGCTTCGCGAAGGCCTCAGGATTGTCATCCGAGCGCACGATCATCGCACCGTCACACTTGGGGCAGTTTTCTTCGCCATTGCGTGTGGTTTCACCACAGGCGGGGCAGGCCTTGCGCTTCATCATACGAGCCTGGATGAGCTCGAGGGAGACATTGAGGTAGACCACGATATCCACCGCCATGTCCAGTGCCGTGAGATTGGTATCCAGCGTCTCAGCCTGAGACACCGTGCGAGGATAGCCGTCGAGCAGACAGCCCTCTTCCTTATTCTCACCCAGCCAGTTAGTAACCATACCGTTGACCACCTCGTCGGGGACGAACATCGCCGCATCCATGTACTTCTTGGCTTCGAGACCGAGTTGCGTGCCAGCGGCGATTTCAGAGCGCAGCAGAGCACCCGTGCTCAGAGGCTTGAGATGGTAGGTTTCTGAGAGAAAGTTAGACTGAGTCCCCTTGCCTGACGCAGGGGCTCCGACGAGAACGAATCGCTTGAGGTTATTCATAATAGTGATCTGATAATAGCCCTTTCGTAAAAAGAAGCTTGGGGACATTTTAACGACTTTGCCCTGAGATGGCAATCAAAAAATGCCCCCGTGCGCCTCCAGAGAGCCATCTCAGCTCCCGCGCAGCTGCGCGATCCACTCGCTGAGCGATGCGATATCATCCCCATAGCTACCAGGCTGCTGGAGCTCGAGACGACGGTAATGATGCAGGCTACTCTCCCACGCCTCCAGCGCCTCATCAGGCAGCTGCGCTGCCTCATAGAGCAGCCCGAGGTTGAATAGCGCAATCGCCAGATCCAGCTCATAGGCCTCAGGATCAACCTCAGCCAGCTGGGTACGGATCTCGCGGCAGAGCAGGTAGGCATCCTCCGCCTCGCTGTAGCGATCCGTCAGATGGTACAGACGCCCCAGATTGTTGAGCAGCCCCGCGAGCCCCACCACATCATCCTCATCATCCTCATTGCTCTCGATGGACTCATCAAAAAGCTCGCGACTCCTCAGATAGAATCCCTCCGCACGCTCGTACTGCTCCGCGAGCACATAGATATTACCCGCGCGGAAGAACGCATCCGCCAGCGGCTCCAGCCACTCCTCGCGCTCCATCTCAGTCTCCAGCAGACGCTCACGCAGCGCACAGCATTGGAGGAAATAGCCCTCCGCCTGCGCCGCATCCTGCCTATCCTCCGAGA
>CAYJID010000307.1:0-2743 GCA_964370135.1 uncultured Akkermansia sp.
AAAATTGTTCCCGAACAATGGGTTTAGCCTACCATATCAGGAGTCACAGCTGCTGCTGGGATTTCTTCCTTGTTGGTGAAGCGCCATTTGACTTTGTTACGCTTGCCTGCGGAACGTGCCTTGCGACGGCGGACGTCCATAGGAGTTTCAAAATTGCGACGACGGCGCATTTCTTCGAGAATGCCCTCGGTGTCGAGCTTGGTCTTGAGGCGCTTGAGAGCGCGATCGATTGGTTCGCCTTTACGTACGATTACGGAACGCATATGGTATGTCTGTGGAGGTTATAAATGTTGTTCGGGTTGAGCGGAGACAGTACCCTATCTTGACGTCTATGTCAAGGAATTTATCTTCTTATTCTCTTTTTATTCTAATTTTTGAGACATTCCAAAATAGAAGACTTGAATAAAGCGGCGATTCTGCTACTATTCATGACGTGAGCGGACGTCCATCCTTTACCAATATCAATCTTGACGAGCGACCCTTTATCCTCTTTTGGGAGGTGACCCGCGCCTGCGCGCTCGCCTGCCAGCACTGCCGCGCCGAGGCGCAGCGCCGCCCGCTACCCGACGAGCTCACGCATGAGGAGTCCATCGCGCTCATCGACCAGATCGCCGAGCTACGCCCCGCCATGCTCGTGCTCACGGGCGGCGACCCCATGCTGCGCCGCGACCTCGAGACCCTCGTCAGCTACGCGGCGGGCAAGGGACTACGCGTCGCACTCAGCCCCGCCGCCACCCCGCTGCTGCTGCGTACTGATTTCAAAAAACTCCGAGAGCTCGGTGTCCAGAGCCTCAGCCTGAGCCTCGATGGCGCGACACGCGAGACGCACGACCACTTCCGAGGCGTGCCCCATACCTTTGAGCGCACGCTGGAGGCGGCAAGGCTCGCACAAGAAGCAGGCATGCACCTGCAGATCAACACCACCATTACGAAGAGCACACTGGGAGAGGTCGATGGCTTCACCGAGCTCATGCGTGAGATGCGCCCTGACATGTGGAGCGTCTTCCTGCTCGTCCCCACGGGTCGCGCCAGCTTTGATGAGCTGCCCAGCGCGGAGGAAGTCGAGGCCGTCTGGGAACGCATCGAGCAGCTCAGCACCGAGGTCGACTTTGGGGTGAAAACCACCGAGGGCCACCACTACCGCCGCGTCGCCATGCAGGCCGCGCGCCGCCGCGAGGGCAAGCCCGCACGCCAAGCCATCCCCACACGCGATGGCAAGGGCGTGCTCTTCATCTCGTATGCGGGCGATATCCAGCCCAGCGGCTTTCTCCCCCTCACGGCGGGCAACGTGCGCACGGACTCGCTCACGCAGATCTACCGCGAGCACCCCCTCTTTACCCAACTGCGCGATGACAACGCGCTGGGCGGGAAATGCGGTGCCTGCGAATACCGCCGCCTCTGCGGTGGCTCGCGCTCCCGCGCCTACGGCATGACAGGCGACATGCTCGCTGCCGACCCCCTTTGCTCCTACATCCCCAAGCACTACACAGGCGAGGCCTAATTCCTCTGCCCTGCACGCATCCCCTTCATTGACACCATGATCAACATCACACGCCTCTGGACTGGCGTCTCTCAGCCAGCCGACCACCTCCGCTACGGACAGCACCACGCACTGCGCTCTCGGCACGGACACGCCAGCACCGCCTCCTGCGTCCCTAGCTCCGCCCGCCGTCGCAAGCCCATCGTCGTGTGGAACATCACCCGCACCTGCAACCTGCGCTGCGTCCACTGCTACGCCGACTCCCATCCGCAGAAATACCCCGGAGAGCTCAGCTGGGAGCAGTGCTGCGGCGTCATCGACGACCTCGCCGCCTATGGAGCGAGCGCACTGCTCCTCTCCGGAGGCGAGCCCATGGTGCACCCCCGCTTCACCGACATCCTCCAATACGCCTCCGACAAGGGGCTCAAGATGACCATCTCGACGAATGGCACCCGCATCACCCCCGAGCTCGCCGCGCTCTTCAAGCGATTGGAAGTCGCCTACGTCGGCATCTCGCTGGACGGCATCGGGGCGGTACACGACCAATTCCGAGGCGTAGAAGGAGCCTTTACTCAAGCGATACGTGGCTTCCGCCTCTGTGAAGAAGTAGGGCAGAAAACAGGTCTACGCCTCACCCTCACGCGGCAGAACGTGCAGAGCATGGCGCAGATCCTCGACTTCATCGAGCAGGAGGACATACGGCGCGTCTGCTTCTACCACCTCGTCCCCACGGGACGCGGCGTCGACGTCGCCAGCCTCAAGCCTGAGGAAGCCCGCGCGGCTATGGACATGCTCATCGAGCGCGTCGAGCTCTGGCAGGAGCGCGGGGAGGATAGAGAGCTACTCACCGTCACGCAGCCAGCGGACGGCATCTACTTGCTGCTGCGACAGATCGCGGCGGGCTCACCGCTCGCGGCGGAGACCCTCAAGCTGCTCCAGTGGAATGGTGGCGGGGCGAACAGCTCGGGACGTGGTATTGCCAACATCGACACGCAAGGAGCGGTGCACCCTGACCAATTCTGGCAGGATATTACACTGGGAAACGTGAAAACGGAAAGCTTTTCTAAAATTTGGGAAGCGGAATCAGGGGCAGCTAGTGAGCAGCTCAACGCGCTGCGTGGCAGCGACGATCCGGCAGAGCGGCAGAAGAAGATCGAGGGACGCTGTGCACGCTGCGTACACTTCCAGCTCTGCGGCGGGGGATTCCGCACGCGGGCGGCCTTTGCGAATGGGCATTGGTATGGGTCTGACCCAGGCTGCTAT
>CAYJID010000308.1:0-2735 GCA_964370135.1 uncultured Akkermansia sp.
GCATCATGACGAGCAGATCTCGGATGAACCACAGCGGGTAGTCGATGCAGAACTTCGACGCTGAGCCCACGCCATACATCTGCGCGAGCGTCTTGCTCCCAGAGGCCTCTGCCGCCGCGGGAAAGAACTGCGCGGGCAGCAGGCAGAGCGTATTCCATAGCAGGTAGGCGCAGAGCAGTAGAGCCATGCGCGTGAGCCAGTGCCTATAGTTCAACCGCGCGTGCATGAAGTAGCCCGCGAGCAAAAAGAAAAAACTCAACCGCGCGCTAGGTCTATTGAATAGCAGCTGTATACCATCGAGCACCGCCTCCGCCTCCCCCTTGACGCTGAAGGTCGAGACACGCAGATGAAAGACAATGATGAGAAAGATCGCCAGCACGCGCGCAATATCGAGCCATGCTTCACGGCGTGGGGGCGCAGGAGAACTGCTCATGGCAATACAATCAAAAAGCAGCTGCCCATCGTGAGCAGCTGCAATAAAAAATTTGGAAGGATCTAAAAAACTTAGGCTTCGGGAGTGATGACGTTCACGCGGCGACCTTCGCGGTCGAAGAAGACACGTCCATCAACAAGGGAGAAAATCGTGTAGTCGCGGCCCATGCCCACGCCCTTACCAGGCTTGAACTTCGTGCCACGCTGGCGGATGATGATGTTGCCGGGGATGACGGCTTGGCCACCAAACTTCTTCACGCCGAGGCGCTTGCTGCGGGAGTCGCGTCCGTTACGTACGGAGCCTTGACCTTTCTTATGTGCCATATCTTAATGATCTATTGGTAAAAAGGGGTGAGCGATTAGGCGTTGATGCCAGTGATTTCGATGCGTGTGAGAGCGGCGCGGAAGCCCTTCTTCTTGTGGTAGCCCTTGCGGCGCTTGAACTTGAATGCAACACCCTTCTCGCCGCGTGCTTCGGCGTCGATGACCTTGGCCGTGACGCTGGCGCCAGCTACAGTGGGAGCACCGATCGTTGTGTTTGCGCCGTCTTCGACGAGGAGTACTTGGTCGAAGCTAGCTTCGCCATCGGTCGTCAGACCAGAGATGCGGTCAACGTTGAGAACGTCGCCTACAGTCACACGGTACTGCTTACCTCCAGTGATAAAAATTGCATGTGCCATAATTTTATAGTATTTTCTTGTTGTGCCCGCACTCGCGGGCTGCCACATTATATACCTCTCGACGACTTTGACAAGAAAAATTTTTTAATAAAATGAAAAATCCAGAAAAAATTTTTTCCAGCAACCCACTTTTTATTGCCACGCCCGAGCAGATGCGCGAGCTCGGAGCCTCACTCGCCTCCTGTCTCGAGCCCCGCGACGTCATCGGACTGGTCGGCGACCTCGGCGCGGGCAAGACACACCTCGTGCAGGGAATCCTACGCGGTCTAGGCTCCGAGGAACAGGCCGTGAGCCCCACCTTCTCGCTAGTCAATGAATACGAAGGAGAGAATTTCCCCGTAGCTCACTTTGATTTCTATCGTATGACAAACCCCATAGAGGCGCTCTCTCTGGGCTGGGATGACTACCTCGCCTCGCCGTGCGTTTTGCTGGTCGAATGGGCGGACAGATTTGACGGAGAGCTCATGCCTAGCAACACAATATGGATTGTTATCAGATATGGAGAAAATAATGGAAGATTAGCATCGTATGTTTCATGTTAACCTTTATACAAATACATTTAAATTAATTGAAATACTAAAAATTAGTTGCTATTTCATAAGCAGTGTGGTACATTATGTGTACTTACTTAACACTGCAAATCATATGAAAAAAAAATTAATAGCCTTCCGTTGCCCAGCAACGCTACTATCTGAGATAGATGAGATGTGCGCTGAAAACTACATGGACCGTACCGCTGTCATCACCTTTGCGCTACGCAATCTCGTGTCACGACTCGGCGAAGAGGGGATGATCGATCCCCTAGAGCCCGTCTCACGAGCCCCCAAGGTCAAGAAGCCCTACACGGGACGTCCACGCGGTCGCAAGCCACGTGTCAAAACCGAAGAAGAGGTGCCCTCCGCCTCCGCTCCTCTCGAAGGAACGGGCGAGGCGAGCTAAGAGCCCCTACTCCTGCCAGCATGTAGAGTATCTACGCACACCTAGACATGTAGAGTATCTACGCACACCTAGAGTAGCCCGCGCTCCCCATTCTTCGACTCGTCCTCATCAACTCAGCATTTTTAGTTTTCTCATTTCACTTAGTGATATTTTCCTAAAGAAAACGCTAGTTTACATGAAGCCAACACCTCACGGTGTTGGCTTCATCATTGCTAAGGGGGAGACTTGCCTTGCCTCGAGGGAAATCCCCTCCCTAAAAAGTCCCGATTGGCGCAGATCGCAAAAATCAGCAACCATCTCGCATTTTGCTTTCCATCGCTCTACAATCTCACTATACTATCCGCATGGCTCGTATATTGATAGCTCTCAGCGGAGGGGTAGATAGTGCCGCCGCCGCCGCACTGCTCGTAGAACAGGGACACGAGGTGGTCGCCGCCTATATGAAAAACTGGATCAACGAGGAAAACATCCCAGGCGAATGCCCCTGGGAGCGCGACATCGAGGACGCACTCGCCGTCTGCCGAGTACTCGGCATCGAGCTTCGCGTCGTCGATCTCATCGCCCAATACCGTGAGCGCATCGTCAACTACCTCGTCGAGGGCTACCGCGCAGGCGCGACGCCGAATCCTGATGTGCTCTGCAATCGCGAGATGAAGTTCGGCGTGCTGCTCGACTACGCCCTTG
>CAYJID010000309.1:0-2730 GCA_964370135.1 uncultured Akkermansia sp.
CTGCCTCGTGAAGCGATTTTCTGAATTTTCTTATTTAGAATGACGAGAATTTAGATGCCCCCTTAAATAATGCAGGGGGGTGTCGAGGCACCCCCTTTTTTCTTTGATATTATGGCGACTATTATTCTAGGGATCACGGCGTCGATCGCGGCGTACAAGGCGGCGGATATCGCCTCTCAGCTGGTGAAGCGAGGGCATGATGTGCACTGTGTGTGTACGCCGACGGCGTTGCAATTCGTCACGCCGCTGACACTGATGACACTATCGCGTCATCCCGTCATCACGACCTTTGAGGACGAGGTAGGGGAGTGGCAGCCCGCGCATATCAAGCTGGCGAAGATGGCGGACCTGCTTTGCGTCGTGCCTGCGACGGCGAACACGATGGCGTGCATGGCGCAGGGGCTCGCGCCGAATGCGCTAACGAGCCTGTATCTCGCCTGCACCTGTCCTGTGCTGATCTTCCCCGCGATGAATGGGCGCATGTGGGCGCATGAGGCGACGCAGCAGAATGCGCGCGTGCTGGCGGGGCGGGCATTCCATCACATCCATGGTCCCGATGAGGGCGGGATGCTGGCATGTGGCGATGAGGGGCGCGGGCGCTTGCTGCCGGTGGAGCAGGTAGTGGCGTGTATCGAGAGCGCGCTGTAAGAGCGCTGAAGCCGCTGAAGCCGCTGAGGGCGGCCGACACGGGAGGCAAAGGGGAGCGGCCTTGCTCTGAGGCTTGCTCCCTTTTGCCTCCTGCGTCAGCGCATCGCCTCGCTAGGCGTAGTCGTTCATCACAGGCTGCATGCCCATCTCCTTGAGCCGCGCGTAGATCTGCTGCACGGTGCGTGGGTCGGCGATTTCGAATTGCTCATCGCCCTGCTCTTCTTTCTGATGCTCGCCGACGCCTGTGTGTACGCCTGCCGAGATCTTTGTCGCGGCGATGCGCACGATGTGGTCGCGGAACTCGGCGCGCTCGCGTGAGGAGATGGTGATATTCGCATAGGGGAGGAAGAGGCGGTAGGCGCAGATGATCTGCATGAGCTGGCGCTCTCCCACACCCTGGGACGCGAGCTGCTCGTCATGTGTCGTCGGGCGCAGGCGCGGGCAGGAGAGCGAGAGCTCCGCATGCGGGTAGCGTCGCTGGATGAGGTGCGCATGCAGTCCCGTCGCCAGTGCGTCTCGGCGGTAGTCGTCCAGCCCCAGTAGTGCCGCAAAGGCGACCCCGCGCATCCCTCCACGCAGCGCGCGCTCCTGCGCGTGAAAGCGGTAGGGAAAGACGCGCTTGTGCCCCGCGAGATGGTAGCGCTCGTAGGTGTCGGGATGGTAGGTCTCTTGGAAGATGGTGATGTAGTCTGTCCCACACTCATGCAGGTAGCGGTAGTCCTGCGTATTCACCGGGTAGACCTCGAGGCCGACGTTGCGGAAGTAGCGGCGCGCGAGCTTGACGGCCTCGCCGATGTAGGTGACGCTGGATTTCTGATGGCTCTCACCTGTGAGGATGAGCAGCTCCTCGATGCCGGAGGCGGCGATGGCCTGGAGCTCCGTGAGCATTTCCCCCTCAGAGAGGCGGGCGCGGCGTATCTTGTTTTTGCAGTTAAAGCCGCAGTAGGAGCACCAGTTCTCACAGTAGTTGGAGATATAGAGGGGGGTGAACATGGCGACATTCACCCCAAAGTAGCGCTCGCGCTGCTGCTTGGCGCGGCTCGCGATCTGCTCGAGCAGGGGCAGGGCGGCAGGACTGAGCAGGGCGGCAAAGTCCTCGACCGTGAGCACGTCTCGCTCCAGCGCGCGCTGGACGTCGGCCGCCTCATAGGCGCGTGCCGTGAGCTGCGCGCTGCGCGAGATCACCTCCTCCATCATGTCGTGGGGGAGCACCTCCATGGCTGGCCAGTAGCTCATGTGGTCGCGGCGGCGGGGAGAGGCTGGCGTCTTGTCTCTGTCTACTTCAGACATAGTTGTTCAACTGGGAAAGAATTAATCTGCAAGAAAGCCCGTCAGTGGCGAGGAGGCCTCCGCGCCGCGCTCGATCACGCGGCCGAGCTTCGCGAGGTAGGCGGCGCGGCCCGCCTCGATGGCGAGACGGAAGGCGCGCGCCATCAGCGAGACGTCGCCCGCAGTGGCGATGGCCGTATTCACCATCACGGCACTCACGCCCATCTCCATCGCCTCGCAGGCTTGGGAGGGGCGGCCGAGGCCGGCGTCGACGATGATGGGCAGGTCGATCTCGTCGAGCAGGATCTGGATGAAGTCGCGCGTCACCAGTCCCTTGTTCGAGCCGATGGGGGCTCCGAGGGGCATGATAGCGGCAGCTCCCGCCTCCACGAGCGCGCGCGCCGTGTTGAGATCGGGGTACATGTAGGGCAGTACGGTAAAGCCATCGGCGGCGAGCAGCTCGGTCGCGCGCACGGTCTGCTCGTTGTGAGGTAGCAGGTACTTGCTATCCTGGATCACCTCTACCTTGACCATCTCGCCGCAGCCTAGCTCGCGGGCGAGGCGCGCCATGCGCAGGGCCTCCTCCGCGCTGCGTGCGCCCGAGGTATTGGGCAGCAGCACCATCTGCTCGGGGATGTAGGAGAGGATGCTCTCGGCCTCGTGGGCATGAGCGCGGCGAAGAGCTAGTGTGATCATCTCAGCGCCACCCTGCTCGATGGCGGCGCGAATGAGCTCCATGCTGTATTTGCCAGAGCCAAGAATAAAACGAGATTGAAACACCCTATTGCCTAATTGAAACGAATCGCTCATGTG
>CAYJID010000310.1:0-2729 GCA_964370135.1 uncultured Akkermansia sp.
CGCGTGAGCCTGTCTTGCTATCCTTCGCCGCGAGCATGCGCTGCACCATGTCTTGATCCGTGCCATGTGTCGCCATCGCGAGGAAGGTCGCGCCGAGCACGGCACTCCACATGGTGTAATCTTGGCTGAGGATGCTCTTGATATTGTCGATGATGCCACCGTCGACGAAGCCCCAGCTGACGACCTTCCACGGCTGGAGGTGGCTGACATTGGCAGGGTTGTCCTGTGTGTTGCCTATGGTGGTGGTGATGTAGCTCCACGCGTCTGTCCAGCTGCCCTCACCGCGTATGCTCAGCAGCAGCACGCCTATGGTGGTGAGGATGGCGATGGCGAGGATGCTCGCTTGGAGCACGTCTGTCCAGACGACCGCCTTGAGCCCGCCCAGCGTGGTGTAGATGGCGGTGGCAATACTGATGAAGACGAGCGCAAAGATATAGGCGGTGAGTGTCTGTGCATTGCTCATCTCACTCTGCCCCGTGATGGCCATGTAGGCGATGACGAGCAGGATGCCAGCGAAGTAAAGGCGTGCACCACTCGCGAGCACGCGACTGAGTAGGAAGGTGGCACTCGCCCAGCGGCGCGTTGTCGTGCCGAATCGCTTCTCCAGATACTCATAGATGGAGATGACCTGATACTGGTAGTAGGGGCGCAGGAAGAGGCGTCCCACGATGATGCGCCCGAGGATGGCACCGATGGCGAGCTGCGCATAGGTAAAATTGCGGTGCGCAAAGCCCTCACCGGGTGTGCCGAGGAAGGTCGCTGCACTGATCTCGGCTGCGATGATGGAGGCGACGATGGCCCACCAGGGCATGTCGCGATTGCCCAGCGCGTAGGATTCGAGGCTGGTTTGCTTGCGGCCTACATAGAGGCCGATGCCAAAGATGGCGAGGAAGTAGGCGAGGATGACGAGGAAGTCGGCTGTCATGTGAGCAAGTGTATGATGAGTGTGAGTGTGCGATGGTGGGAATGAAGCGGGGCGGTGAGTGTGATCACCGCCCCGATAGGATTTGAAAGATGGGCTATTGCGGCTTATTGCGCCGCCTGCTTGCGCTCGAGGGCAGCAGCCACGAGTCCCGAGAAGAGGGGGTGGGGGCTGTTCGGACGGCTCTGGAACTCAGGGTGGTACTGGCAGGCGATGAAGAAGGGGTGATCCGCGAGCTCGACGACCTCGACGAGCCCAGTGTCAGGATTGGTCGCGGAGATGATGAGCCCCGCGCCCTCGAGTGCCTCGCGGTAGTCGGGGTTGAACTCATAGCGGTGGCGGTGACGCTCGCTGAAGTTTTCTTCCGTACCGTAGAGTTTCGCACAGAGGCTGCCCGCCTTGGGCTGGGCGATGTAGGCGCCGAGACGCATTGTGCCGCCCTTCTTGCTCACGCTCTTCTGGCTCTCCTGCAGGCTGATGACGGGATTGCTGGTGGCGGGGGCGAATTCGGTGGAGTTCGCATCACTCAGTCCGAGCACGCTGCGCGCGTACTCGATGACGGCGACCTGCATGCCTAGGCAGATGCCCATGAAGGGGATGCCATTCTCACGGGCGTATTTCACCGCCTCGACCTTGCCCTCGATGCCGCGGTCGCCAAAGCCACCGGGGACGAGGATGCCGTCGACGCCAGAGAGGTGCTGCTTCACCCCGTCTTCTGTCTGGAGATCCTCAGCGGCGATGCGGACGATCTCGACGCCGCAGTCGTAGCTCGCGCCCGCGTGGGTGAAGCTCTCGTAGATGGACTTGTAGGCGTCTTGGAGGCTGATGTATTTGCCCACCACTGCGATTTTCACACGGTGCTTGGGATTGATCACGCGCTCGACGAATTGCTGCCACTGCTCCATCTTCGGCTTAGGAATGGTGAGACCGAGGACGTCGGCGACGATGCGGTCGATCTTGTCGCGTCCGAGGTCGAGCGGGCATTCGTAGATGCTGGTGGCGACGTCGCGGAAGTCGATGACATTCTTCGGCGCGACGTTGCAGAACATGCCAATCTTGCACTTCTCCTCATCCGAGAGGCTCTTTTGCTCGCTGCGGCAGACGATGACGTCGGGGTGGATGCCGATCTCGCGCAGCTTGGCCACACTCTGTTGCGTGGGTTTTGTCTTTGTCTCGCCGGCAGCCGCGATGTAGGGCAGCAGCGTGACGTGGATGAAGCAGCAGTTCTGCCTGCCGACTTCGAAGGTGAACTGGCGCAGAGCCTCGAGGAAGAGGTAGCCCTCGATGTCGCCGACCGTGCCGCCGATCTCGGTGATGATGAGGTCGCACTGCTTGTTGGCCTCGGCGAGGTCGTGGAGACGCTGTTTGATCTCGTCGGTGACGTGGGGGATGTACTGGACGGTCTTGCCGAGGTAGACACCTTTGCGCTCCTTGTCGAGTACTTGTTTGAAGACCTTGCCACTGGTGAGGTTGTTGAGACGTGAGAGCTCGCAGTGGATGAAGCGCTCATAGTGACCGAGGTCGAGGTCGGTCTCGGCACCATCGTTGAGGACGTAGACTTCTCCGTGCTGGAAGGGGCTCATGGTGCCCGGGTCGACGTTGAGGTAGGGGTCGAACTTTTGCATCGTGACCTCGAGGCCACAGTGCTCAAGCAGAGTTCCGAGTGACGCTGCTGCTAGACCTTTTCCTAGGGAGGAAACCACACCGCCTGTAACAAAAATGTACTTCATAGAGACAATTCAAAAAACGTGTTTCAGAGAGCGTACCAAACTTCTCCTGTCACGTCGAGCTTTTGCTTGATATTTTG
>CAYJID010000311.1:0-2701 GCA_964370135.1 uncultured Akkermansia sp.
TCTCTGAATGCCACCGATGTGCAAGGGGGCATTACAGGGCATTTCGATGGCAATATTGCAGCGGTGGATGACGCCTCCGCGAGTGCCCATGGGGGAGCCTATTCGCTCAAAAATCAGACGGGGGAGAAAGAGACGGGGGCGAAAGATATCATCTTTAGAGACTCCAGCTTTACCAATAACGTGGCATCCACGACCTCTTCGAGTTCGAGCAAGATCTATGGAGGAGCCTTTTATATAGAAAACTCCCAAGACGTGAGCTTCATCGCCGATCAAGAAAACGTGGTATTCAGCGGCAACTATGTGACGACAAAAAGCTCCTGGTCAGCGGATGATGGGCTTGTCTCCGAGAGTGACGCTATACGCATATCCAGCGGCATCTACGCGGTTGATTCCTCCGTGACACTACAGACAACTGCGGGCTCGGACAAGACGATCACCTTCCATGATGGTGTCTATGGTGTATCCACAGAAGCAGACCCTAGTAAGCTCATTGTGAATGGCTACGGCTCCGCAGAGTACGATGTCTACTTCAACGACTACATCGCGTTTGACGAGCTCATCATCGAAGACGGCGGCGTGGAGCTCGGCCGTCACACCCACACCTACAATGTACAGGAAAAGAATGAAGCAGGAGAGATCGTGGACGTCGTCTACGAAGTAGAATCCCAAGGCTCATTCGTCTTTGATGCCAACGTGACCGTGAATGAGGGAGGCGTACTCAAAGCCCATGCCTCAAGCTTTGACGGTGTGGGTGAGATCGACCTCAATGGCACAACAGACCTCGCCGGCACGCTCAAGCTCACCGGAGGCACGCTCAAAACGGACATCGGTAAGAGCGGGGTAACTCGAGAAGGACACATTGACTTGATCGGTGACACCACGACCATCGCCAGCGGCTTTCAAGTCTACGCGGATACGCTGGATGTAGGAGCCACGCTCATCATCGAGGCTCCCCATACCGTAGAATCACTGATGAATGACACATTCGTCAGTGTCGAGACCATCCTCTTCTCGGGTTATAGTAAAAACGATATCAACAATGGCGGCAAGCAGATCGTGATGCAGACCGACGCCAAGCTGCGGCTCCATGAGCTCACCCTAGAGGTGGGCACCGTCGCCGTCGATGACATCTTTGAGCTCATCGTGAGCAGCACCCCCGATATCGTCGATAGCATTGACGTGATACTCGAGAACTTCACCGCCAGTGTCTTCTCCATGTCGGGAGAGGAATTGGTGCAGAACGAAGATTATGTCATCGAGTATAGGACAGATGGCGGAGTTCAGATCAGAATGCTCATCGACATCCCTCCCATCCCCGAGCCCAGCAGCAGCATGCTCATCCTCATTGCGCTGAGTAGTGCACTCGCACGCCGCCGCAGAAAGAAATCCCTCCCTTTACCAAGAATATAGGTGCAATCAGCATCATCTTATCATACTATCTCATCATGCCTCTCTTTCAACTCGTATCAGACTATCAGCCCTCAGGCGACCAAAAGCAGGCTATCGCGAAGCTCCTGCACTCGCTGGATGCGGGCAACAAGCACCAATGCCTCATGGGTGTGACTGGCAGCGGCAAGACATTTACCATGGCGAATGTCATCGCTGCCCAAGACCGCCCCGTCCTCGTCCTCTCGCATAACAAGACGCTCGCCGCACAGCTCTACTCTGAGCTCAAGAGCTTCTTCCCGCACAATGCGGTCGAGTACTTCGTCTCTTACTTCGATTATTACCAGCCTGAGGCTTATATAGCGAGCACCGATACCTATATTGAAAAAGACAGCGCGATCAATGAAGAAATTGACCGCCTCTGTCTCAATGCCATGCGCTCGTTGCTCCTGCGCCGCGACGTCATTCTCGTCGCCTCTGTCTCCTGCATCTACGGCCTCGGATCGCCTGAGGACTACAGAGAGCTCACCCTCTCTATCCGCCGCGGTGAGATCCTCGACCGCGACGTCATGCTCAGCCGTCTCATCGAGCTGCTCTTTGAGCGCAATGACTACGACTTCCAGCGCGGACGCTTCCGCGTGCGCGGCGACCTCGTTGACATCTACCCCGCGCAGAGTGATGGCGAGGCGATTCGCGTTGAGTTTTTTGGCGATGAGATCGACGCTATTTCACTCATCGACGCCCAGACAGGACGTGTGCGTGAGCGGCTGGAGAGTTATCTTTTCTTCCCTGTGAAGCAATATGTTAGTAGTGCGGAGAAGCGCCTCCCTGCCCTGCAAGCCATACGCGAGGAACTACGCGAGCGTGTCGCGCAATTTGAGAGTGAGAACAAACTCATCGAAGCCCAGCGTCTCAAGATGCGCACCGAGTACGACCTGGAGCTCATTCATGAGCTTGGATTCTGCAAGGGGATTGAGAACTACTCGCGCCACCTCGGAGGACGCGCGCCGGGTAGCACCCCTTCTACCCTTCAAGATTATTTTCCGAAAGACCGTCTGACCATCATTGATGAATCGCATGTCACCGTCCCGCAGATAGGCGGCATGTATGAGGGGGACCGCTCGCGCAAGAAAATCCTTATTGAGCATGGATTCCGTCTCCCTTCGGCGTTGGACAACCGTCCGTTGCGCTTTGATGAGTTCATGGGGAAGCAAGACCAGCTTTTGTATGTCAGCGCGACGCCAGCGGCCTTTGAATATGTGAACTGCATCACGGGCAACAAGAGCATGATCCCTGTGCTCAAGTCGAAGAGGGG
>CAYJID010000312.1:0-2696 GCA_964370135.1 uncultured Akkermansia sp.
CTCGACATCCTCAGCGATGCGGTTATCACGCTCAACTCCAAGCTCACAGGATCTGATCCTGAGTACAAGGATCTCGCAGGAGTGCTCAAGTCACTGGATACCCTCGCCGCGGCAAACGACCGCGCCGCAGCCGATAGCCTCGGTGCAGCCGTCGCGGGCTCCAGTGTCACCTCACTGGGTAGCTCCATGCTCTCGTCAGTCGAGCAGCAGCTGCGTAGCGTGCGCAACCGTACGACCTCCATGGGTGGCAACACTCTGGCGATCGATGGTGAGCCTGTCTTCAGCGCATGGATCAGTGCCGAGGGTAGCAACAATACACTCGACAACGACGGCACTGCCTCGGGACATGACTACAACGCATGGGGTGGCTCGCTGGGCTTCTTCTCTGATGTCAATGAGAATCTGACTCTGGGGATGTCCTTCAGCGCGCTGCATGGCACGCTCAGCAGCGATGTCGCAGATGCTGGCTCGGGTGATATGAACACCTATGGTGTCTCCGCCTACGCCGTCGTCCTCGACAAGCGCTGGAGCCACACCTTCATCGCGACAGCGAGCATGGCTGATGCCACCCTCGATCGTACCATCAGCCACGCGGGCGGTAGCTACAGGACATCGGGTGATACTGACGGCTACGGTCTGGGTCTCATGTATGAAGTAGGCTACACCTACGGCCTCAGCGAGACCGCCAGCTGGCAGCCCATCTTCAACGTGGCACTCGTCCACGCTCAGATGAATGGCTATAGCGAAACAGGCAGCGATGCAGGTCTCACTGTCGGTGATCAGACGAACACCTACGTGACCTTCGGTCTCGGTGGTCGTATCGAAACCACCTTCGGCGAGAACATCGTCAACCGCAAGGCCGTGCTCTCCGCACGCGCTCTGGCCAAGCTCGACGCGGGTGACCGCTACACCGAGGCTGACGTCCACCTCAACAACAGCTCCGCGATCAACCGCACCATCCGTGGTGCAGAGGCTGGTGCCTTTGGCGTTGAGGTCGGAGCAGGTCTGAAGGTGCCCGTCGGCATGGAAGCTAGCGTCATCTTCATTGACGCTGGTCTCGAGCTGCGCAGCGGTATGAACAACATCAACGCCAGCGCTGGCTACCAGATGCAGTTCTAAAGCGCGCCATTCCTAGCTGCTAAGAAAGCATAACAATCAAGCGCGTGGTACTCCAGTAGTACCACGCGCTTCTTCATTCCCCAATATCATGAACAAAACACTCTTATCCGTCCCCATCCTCCTCCTCATGCAGGCAGCTCTGCTCGATGCTGCCCCTGAGCTTGCGCCTGTCTTCCAAGACCACATGGTCATCCAGCGAGACGCCCCTCTCACCGTGTGGGGGAGTGCAGATCCTCACACAGCCGTCGATATCATCTGGCAGGGGCAAAGCCTGAAAACGCAGAGCATGGCCGACGGGCAATGGCTCGTCACCTTCCCCGCATCACAGCAGAGCAGCAGCCCCCAGACCCTCCTCGCGCGCGATAGCGAGGGCGAGACGCGCATCTCAGACATCCTCATCGGGGACGTCTGGATCGCCAGCGGACAGTCTAATATGGCGTATATGATGCGCCAATTCCGCGATGCGAGCCGCGACGCCGCGCAGTTCGACATCCCGCAGCTGCGCCTCATGTCCATCCGCACGCCCTTGCATACATCTGGTGGCTCTTATAGTCTCGATCAGTATCAAGCATGGCTCAAGGATGGCTACGTCACGCTAGACTGGCAGACCTGCACCCCAGCGAGTGCGAGGAGCTTTTCTGCGACTGCCGCCTACTTTGGCCGCGCGCTCCAGCGCGAGCAGGGTATCCCCATTGGCATCATCTGCAATGCCGTCGGAGGCGTGGGCATGGAGTCATGGATATCTCAGGCTAGTGTAGAAAAGCAGCCCGCTCTGCGCTCGCTGAGCGGAGACAAGTGGCTGCAAGCCTCACCCAAAGAATTCTCCCCATGGATGCGCGGGCGTGGGAACAAGAATCTAGCACACATCATCAAGGCGGGTGAGCAGCCCCTCATCCATCCCTTCAAGCCCTCCTTCCTCTTTGAGAATCACCTACGCCCCATCCTCTCGCTTGCGGTCAAAGGCGTGATCTGGTACCAAGGAGAGAGCAATGCTGAGATCAATGATAGCAAGCGCAACGCTCTCCTACTGCGCACCCTCATCAGCGATTGGCGACGCGCCCTCCAGCAGGACAAGCTGCCCTTCTATATTGTCCAGCTCCCCCGCATCAAAGACAATGGAGCACTGCGTGCCCACTGGGCAGAGTTCCGCGAGGTGCAGCAGCTCATCGCTGATGAGATGGAGGGAGTCGAGCTCATCTGCACGCTCGACCTCGGGCAGCCCAACGCCGATGTCCACCCAGCGGGCAAGCTGCAGGTCGGTGAGCGTCTCGCCAAGCTCGCGCGGCATCACCTAGGCAATCAAAGGGAGCGAGGAAAGGCTTCCTTGCTCTCTCCGCGCATCACGTCTGCCACATGGCAGGAAAGCACCGTGACGCTCAAGGCGAGTGCAGCACTGCGTCTCCTCGATGGTGAGGCGAGAGGATTTTCCTACTCTGCGAGCGCCAAGGAGGAGTTCATCCCCGTACAGGCAAAGATAGAGCGAGACAAGATCACCGTCACGCTGCCCACCGCCCCCACAGCAGGCGCGGAGCTGCGCTACAACTACAGCACCTACATGGAGCCCAATATCGTGAGTG
>CAYJID010000313.1:0-2687 GCA_964370135.1 uncultured Akkermansia sp.
AGTAAGGAGGCGAAGCCTCCGCAGGGCGTCAGTGCAGATCTACATCACACGCCCGTGCGGTAAACCCAGCATGGCAGCAACGCCGCCAACTGACGCCCCCGTCCATCCGCGGCCGAAGGGCGACAAATTCCCACCGTCGCAAACGCGAAGCGCCCGAGCATCACTCCACCACAGCCCGAAAAACCAGACTATAAGTCCAAAGAATCAGCGGGCCTGCGGCAAAAAACAACCAAAAAAACACCGCCCAGCTCGGCATATGCCTACGCCTGCGATTCGGCTGACAGCGCTCAATGCTCAGCAGCTGCTGATTGAACACGACATCTTCATTGATAGATAAATTTTCTTTCATAATCATTACAAATCAAGCGTTATCAGAGGATAGAAAAACTAGATAAAAAATAACCTAGTACGACAATAGGAAAAAAAGGCAAAAGAAGCAACAAAAAAGCAAAAAGCCTATAGCTTCTCAAACGTCCCCGTATCACGACGCTCGAGGACGGTGAAGCCCGCCTTCTTCGCATCACTAATCGAGATAGGAGCCGTGATCTTGGGACTATTCACACGCGAGATCACCTTGCGCACGGGATTCTTGCAATAGAAGCAATGCGTGAGCGGTGCGCGATCCACAGGGCGCATCAGCTCAAAAACCTTGCGACACTGACGGCAGGAGCGGCTCTCATCCTCAGGCTGCTCAGAGATATATTGATAGATAGGCATAATGGACTCTGTGTACTGCCGCGCAACGTGCGGACGTGAGTAAAAATAGGGGTATAAAAGCGCGGACTGCTTCCTAACAAAGCAGCCCGCGAAAATCTTGTTGATCCAATGATCAGCAGCGCTTACCAGCTGGACTTTGTCACGCCTGGAATCATACCGGCGTTTGCAAGTTCACGGAATGCGATACGGGAAAGGTGGAAGCGACGCAGGAATGCATGGCGACGACCTGTGAGCTCGCAACGATTGACGCGACGGATGGGGGACGCGTTGCGGGGGAGCATGGTGAGACCGATGTAGTCGCCCTCAGCTTTCAGCTTTGCGCGAGTCTCTGCGTAGCGAGCTGCGACTGCTGCCTTCTTTTTGTTTCTTTCGATCCAGCTTTTCTTAGCCATAACTTTGTGAAGGGAATATTTACAGCATTACGAGATCAAAGTCAAGATCAATCTCACAATTACGTCATTATTTGTCCTCATCGGGCGTATTTTCCTCCTCTTCGCGTGCCTGACGCGCGCGGCTGCGGTTCTCATACCATGCGTAGAGAATGCAAAGCTCATAGAGCAGGTACATGGGAGCAGCCATGATGAGCATCGTACCAGGGTCGGGCGCGGGGGCAAGCAGGAGTGCTATAAAGAGACAGGCTATGAGCGCGTAGGCGCGCGTGCGCTTCATGAGATCATAGCTCAGTACGCCTAGCTTCACAAAGGGGATCACGAGCACCGGCAGCTCAAAGACCGCGCCAAAGACACAGACCAGCTTGATCGCAAAGCTGATGTAGTCACCGATGCGCCAGTCATTGGATATGCCCAGACTCAGCGCATAGCTGTAGAAAAAGCTCAGCACGCGGGGCAGCACGATATAATAGGCAAAGCTACAGCCCGCGATGAAGAGTCCAAAGCCCCAGAACACACTCTTGTAGAGCAGTCGCTTCTCATGCTGATGTAGCCCCGGCACGATGAACTGCAGGACAAAATACATCAACAGAGGAAAGGCGAGGATGATACCGCCGAAAAATGACAGCGTCAGCGAGAGCATAAAGGCCTCCGCTGGGTGGAATGCTCCCATGAGCTGCAGCGCCTCGCGGCTGCGGGGATTGCGCAGCACCGCCCCCTTTTCCTGTAGAGCCAGCGCCTGCTGCGCCACCTCGGGGGTATCGGTGAGGGATTCGCGTATATAGGCCTCACGCTCGCCCTGAGGCACGAGAGCGGCCGCATTGAGGATAGGGACGATGGGGAGCAGCGTGAGCACCTCCGCGCGCTGCTTGCGCAGCAGTAGCTCGCGAGGTCTGTCAGGGAGCGCGACGAGCACCGAGGCGACATGCTTCGCCTCAATCCAGTCATCCGCGTCGATCTCGGCGGGGAGATGCTCCTCCTCATACCTCAGCCAGACCGCGTCGACAGGACCCTTGAGAATATCCATAAACGTAGGCGCAAAGCTAAAGCACACGAGCATCGAGACAATCAGAGTGATGGCGATGCGGATAATGGTGCGTCGTAGATCCTCAAGGTGATCTAGAATATTCATATCGTCAGGCTGCTGATGCTGGATTTGCGCCTTCTCACGCAGACGGAAAATGGATTTTAGAAAGATCACTCAGGCAGTGTAGCAAATCACGCACTGGGAATCAAGAGTAGACATGAGTGCTGTGGTGCGAGCTTGCCAATTCGCGTCATTCTCCCTAAAAAGAGCACCCTTGAGAAATCAGTCCCCGTCACTATTTCAATAAACAAAAAAGCACCCCGTGGGGCACAGAAGAGCGTCCCTCTTGAGGAGCAAGAGGGACGCCTTTATCAATGAAAGCCGGAGCTCTCTAGTAATATCTCAATTGATAAATCTTAGGCCTGAGCTACAGGAGCAGCTACAGGAGCAGGAGCAGGAGCAGGTGCGTTGCCACCCTTGGGGCCTTTGCCCTTGCCGCAGCGCATGCCACCCTTGGGGCCTTTGCCCTTGCCGCAGCGCATGCCACCCTTGGG
>CAYJID010000314.1:0-2673 GCA_964370135.1 uncultured Akkermansia sp.
CTCGTCGTGCCAGTCGAGCACCCAGCCTCCTTCGAGGGTCTTGGGGGGTGTTGGTTTTGCTTGGCTGAGTGGCGCGAGTGCGGAGAGGAGGGTGATGGCGGGCAGGAGGTGCTTGATCATGATGCTTGATGTCGAGGGGATGAGGGATGGGGATGCGGGGTTCTATTCCACTGCATGGCAGCTGTAGTCGCGCGGTGGGGCTAGCGGCGGCGGCGTGCGAGCAGTCCCGCGAGTGCGAGGAGGCTGAGGGTGGTTGTACTGGGCTCGGGGATAGCAAGCTGGACGAACTCGCCAGTCCCGAGGCTGCTGGCGATGTGCAGCCACTCTTCCTCAGAGGCGTAGCCCTCGTAGATGGCGAGGTTGTCGACGACGTAGCCCAGCATGGGGCTACCGCTGGCATCCTCGGTGACGCCGCCTAGGCCGGGGGTGGCTGCGTTCGAATAAGAGAAATCGCCTAGGAGATCCTCAGGGTCAAATCCATCCAGTGATAGGCTGCCGAGCAGGCTGGGCTCCTCTCCCGTGGTGTAGAAGGAGAGGGTCAGGGCGGTCTCGCCGTCGATGACCTGTCCGCTGAGCACGAAGGTGAACCAGGCCTCGTCCGTGTCGATGAGGGGGGCAAAGGCGATAACGTCTGTCTCGACGAGGGTGCTGCCCGACTGTGTGCTGAGGTGGAAGCCCTGCTTGCTGCTGCTGTAGGAGACGATGTAGCTCTGCTCGTTGATCTTGAAGCTCACGAGCGTGTCTTGCATGGTGGCACTCGTGCCGCTGAACTTGAAGTTGCTCGCGATGGTGAATCCGTCTTCGAAGGTCATGTTGAGCGCATTTGCCCCGATGAAGCCGACGGTGCCTGAGTGGATGGCGTGTGCGCTGGTGGATCGCGCCATGCCAGGGAAGCTGGCGTTGAGCCACTGGTCGTCTCGGAGCTGGGTGAGCGAGGAGCTGCCTTTGTAGTCGGCCTGATTGACACCTATCTCAAGCTCGTAGCTTGATTTGTTGTAGTCGTTGAAGTCGTAGGCGTATCTGAGTGTCGCTTGCTCGGGGGAGTCGGCCTGTGTGTAGTAGCGTACGTAGTCGATGGCGAACTCGGTGGGGTATTCGCTGGCATTAGGACTCTCGGGCCATGTGTTGTTCCCCCCAATGGCGGTATTCAAGATGAGGTACTGGGGGCGGCGGAAGGGGTTCTCCTCTCCATTCGGATAGTTCGCGGCGTCAGAGTCAAAGGTGCCAAAGAGGATGCCGTCGACGTAGACCTTGGCTCCACCTTCGTTCCAGTCGAGGGTGTAGGTGTGAAATTGGTCAAAAAAGTCCGCCGTGTTCATCTGGTGGGAGTAGTGCTCGCTGCTCAGCTCCTGTGTCCCGTCCTTGCCCCAGTGGAAGGCGCTCTGGACGAGACCTTCGTCTTGCGAGACGTGCTCGAGGATATCGATCTCACCGCACTTGGGCGAGGTCCAGGTGTTGCCCGGGACATCGGCGAGCAGCCATATGGCGGGCCAGATGCCGGTGACGTCTTGGATCTTGGCTCGTACCTCGACGCGGCCATAGAGAAAGTCTTTTGTCCCGCGTGTATTCACACCTCCGCTGGAGTAGGGTTGTGTCTCGGTTGTGGTCTGCCATGATGTCCCATCGGGGTTGTAGTTGGGATTGGCGGTCTGCTCGTGGCGGGAGGTGATGATGAGCTCGCCATCGCGCACGGAGATGGCGTCTTTTGTGTAGCAATGCGAGGTGCCAGGATTGCTGAGTCCTGTTTCATAGTTCCACTTGCTCTCATCTAGGGTGTCGCCGTCAAACTCATCATGCCAATCCAGTACCCATCCGCCATCGAGTGTCGTGGGAGGGGCTGTGTTTGCATCGCTGAGGGGGGCGAGTGCTGAGAGCAGGGTGATGACCGAGAGGAGGGTTTTCATAATGCGTTTGATTTAGAGAGAGGTTCTAACAATACACACTACACGATTAGTTTCGAGGTGTCAAGGATATTTCTATAGTCGATGTTGTTATCTTATTGTTGTATAACGTTATTATGGGGAAGGGCTTTTGCGATTCGTGCGGCATTCTACTTGCCTTTGACGCGGTAGTGGCCGTTGATGGGGTAGGAGAAGAGAAAATCTTCTTCTTGGGTGCCGCTGCCGACGTTGTGGATGACGAGCGGGGTGCCGCTAGCGGTCTTGCGGTCGCTGACGATCATGATGTGGGGGAGGTTGCCGGGGAGGGTGTTGGTGACGATGTCGCCGGCTTTGTAGTCGGTGGCTTTGCGGGTGATGGGCAGGCTCCAGCCTCGGCGGGTGAAGTAGGTGCGGAGGTTGGGCACGCGGCGGTGGTCGATGTTCTTGTCGGCGCGCTTGAGTCCCCAGATCTTGGGGTAGGAGGAGAAATGCGCGCGCATGTCGCGGTGGACTTCCCGCTGCAAGTCGATGCCGTGCCCTCGCATGGCGCGGATGATGACGTCGGTGCACACACCGCGCTCGGGGGAGATGTCGCCGCCGGGGTATTTTAATACGACGTAGGCGGGGTCGTAGTGGGTGGTGACTCCTATCTGCTTGCGCGCTTCGCTGTGGAGGTCAAGCGCGTGGAGGAGGGGGGCGGTGAGGCTGAGGAGGAGCAGGGTGGGGGCGAGGAGCTGCGGGGTCATATCTGATGATATTAGCAAGTTCTCCCCGCGCTGGCAAGGGGCTTTTT
>CAYJID010000315.1:0-2671 GCA_964370135.1 uncultured Akkermansia sp.
GGAGACTCGGCGGATCATTCGAAAGCCAGCGTCACCTCAGCTTTGAACCACGCATCAAGCTCGCGCGCTACCTCCTCGAGCACGAGCTAGCTCCCAGCGCGATGATGGATCTCTCGGACGGACTCGCAACAGACCTCCCCCGCCTGCTGGAGGCGAGCGGCTGTAGCTGCGCACTCGACCATGACGCGCTCCCCCTCCACGACGGCTGCAGCTCTGAGCAGGGGATGTGTGACGGGGAGGACTACGAGCTGCTCCTCTGCTTCTCTCCTACTACTTGGTCTCGTCTAGCGCACGAAACACTCCCCTGCCCTGTTACTGCAGTCGGGCTACTCACAGAAGGGGAATTTAAGAATAACAGCAGGGGAAATTGGCAGCATTTCCGCGATTAAAATCACATATTTACGTCTGATTGCTATAGGGGACCTTGCAAAATTAGCAGCTTCGGATTTTGCTGGCAAATTCTCGCCAAAATGCTGCAAAAGACGTGCTGTGTCGCTCATTTTCGAAATCTACAATTTCCCAGGACTAATTTTGCAAGGTTTCCTATACAGCGGGCTTCTCAATTCTCATTATTCTAAATAAGAAAATTCGAAAAATCGCTTCACGAGGCAGCTTTTGAGTGCTTTTAGGCTTAATTTTCCCCGAATTTTCGTCTCAGAGGACACTCTGAGCCATCAATTCGTGAAAAATCCAGCTCTAAAATCATCTCAAAATCTTACCTCGCGAGAAATTAGAAGCCCCCTAAATAAACTAATCGGAAGATTCGCTTCTTTGGAATAGCAAAATTTAGAACCTCACTAAAAATAATTACAAAATAACAAAAACACACACAAACATTCACTCCACCTCTAACAACACATTATTTAATTTAACTTAAATAAATAAAATACAAAGATAAAAATCCTAAATAAACATCAACCATTGTACAACGGCATATTATATACCGTATTTCGTTATACATATAAAAAAATCTTTTCTCCCAACGCCGCTCATGACATAGTTTTCTCACCGAAACGAACAAGTGAATATCCAACATACAATTCACATGTTCACATCACAACAATACCCCGATCTCCTATGCATCCAACCGCAAAAGAACCTGCGCTGTGGAAACGCATCGTCAAAAGCATGCGTGATCACGAGAGCATTGGCGAATATGGCTTTGATGCCTATATCTCCAAGCTCCGCTTGATCAAAGACACAGGAACTACCCTACAAATTCAATACCCAGCCGACCTCCCCATCGCGTGGGTCGAGGTGAACTATCAGCAAAACATCATCAGTGCCGCTGCACGTGTCCTCGCTGCCGCACGGCAGATCGAGTTTATCAATGCCGAGAGCGGACACGCCGAGAATGACCGCAAGGATAGCGCACAGATATCCATCCCCCTCGCCAGCACGATCAAAGCACCAAAGAAGCCCGCCGCGCGAGAGAGCAGCACGAGCTCCACCTCCTTCAACACAGATTTCCGCTTTGAGCATTTCATCGAGGGCCCGAGCAACTCCTTTGCCTACGCGGCCGCGCAGGCAGTCGTGAATAGCAAGGATAGGCTCTACAACCCGCTCTTCATCCACGGCGGTCCTGGACTGGGCAAGACGCACCTCCTGCACGCCATCGGCAATGCCGTCGTGGAGCAGGACAATGGCAAGAAGGTGCTCTACATCACGAGTGAGGATTTCACCAATGCCTACATCGACGCGATGAGCAAGAAGGGAGACGCGCTGTCGAGCTTTCGCAAAAAGTACCGCAATGCCGACATCCTGCTCATCGACGACGTGCAGTTCCTCGCCCGCAAGGAGAAGACGCAGGAAGAGTTCTTCCACACATTCAACGCGCTACTCGCCAGTGGCAAGCAGATCATCCTCAGCTCCGACTGCCCCGCGAGCCAGATCACCACGATGGACGAGCGCCTCACCTCGCGCTTTGAGCAGGGCATGACGGTGAGCGTCACACGCCCCTGCCTCGAGACACGCATGGCCATCCTGCGCTACAAGCGCGCCAAGTGGAAGAGCTGCGAGGTGAACGATGAGATCGTCGAGCTGCTCGCTCAGCGCATCACCTGCTCCGTGCGTCGTCTCGAGGCAGCCCTCATCCGCGTGGCGAGCTACGCGAGTCTCACGCATACCGAGCTCACGGTGCAGACGGTGCTCAGCCACCTCAGCGACCTGCTGCGCGATGAGGAGAAGCATGATGTCACCATCGACGATATTCAGAAGATGGTCTGCGAGCTCTTCGACCTCTCGCCAGAAGAGCTCAAAAGCTCGAGTCGCGTGGCCAAGATCGCCCACCCGCGGCAGATTGCGATGTATCTCTCGCGACGCTACACCGAGCTCTCGTTGCAAAATATCAGCACAGCCTTTGGCAAGCGTGACCACGGGACGGTGCTCCATGCGACACGTACGATCGAGCGCAAGATGGAGAAGGATGCCAGCCTGCGTGAGGTCATCTCGACGCTCACACGCTCACTTGATTGAGTATAGCGCATCAGTCAGCAAGAGCTAAATCAATGGGAGTCTTGTGCTTGGGGCGACTTAAACACCCTCTTGACAAGACTCCCATTGGTTTGGCCAGAAATATCTGTTATGGGGGCTTCTATTTCTCGCGAGAGGTCCCCTTTAGGGGATCTTGCAAAATGAGCAGCTTCGGATTTTGCTGGCAGTTTGGATGAGA
>CAYJID010000316.1:0-2641 GCA_964370135.1 uncultured Akkermansia sp.
TGGGTGAAGACGAGCGGCAGGGCGAGCGCGGTCCAGAGTCCGCCGCCCATGATGGGCTCATGGAGCAGCTGCTTGTAGCCGAAGGCTGCGGGCGCGCTGGATTTGTTCTCAGTATCGACGGTGCGCAGCAGGAGTAGCCCCGTGGCGGTCACGCCCATGGATTGGCCAAACTCGGCGATGCCACGCTCAAACCAGTCCTGTTTGAAGAGCCTCGGCGCGACCCAGAGCAGCATGATGACGCTCCACGCGATGCCCGCGACGATGAGGATGAGTAGCGGCGCCCAGTGCGTGGTGATGACATCGAGCTGGATGGTGCAGACGGCGGCGAGGACGAGGAAGTCGAGACTGGCTCCCGTGATGCGCTGCATCTGCCCATGGTCGATGAGCTGCGCCCAGCGGATTTTTTCAGCGATTTTTTGGAGGAGTAGTCCTCCTATCATGCAGAGGGGAAAGAGGGGGAAGGCGCGGAAGAAGATGAAGGCGGGGCTCTCGCCGCCCTGCATCAGCGAGCTTACGGCGAGCTCAGTCTGGGTGAGTCCCTGTAGGATGAGCCAGCCGAGCAGTACGGCGATGCCGAGGAGTGCTATGTGCCACGCGAGCGAGTCGATGGAGTCGGCGATGACAGTCTGCTGACCTGCGGCGGGGCGCTTCTCCTCGGGGTAGATGCCGATGCGCTCATGGGGGGCTATGCTGCTGGGGGGCTTGGCCTGTGTGAGGTGTCCGCGACGTCGCGCCCAGTTGATCAGCGCGATGCCGAGCACGACGCCCGAGATCATGCCGATGGTGGCGATGGTGTAGCCCAGCGCGATGCCCTGCGACCAGTCGAGCTGCGTCATGCTGCTCGCCATGCCGCCGACGGTGCCATGGCCGCCCTCAAAGCCGATCTCAAGCAGATTGCCAAAGGCGGGAGAGACGCCGAAGAGCGGGGAGAGCAGCAGGACGGTGAGCCCGATGCCGAGCACGTACTGTCCCCATGCCTGCATCTGCCCGTAGCAGAACTGGGGGAGTGCGAGCTGCCAGACTTTTTTGAGCCCAGGGATGCTCGCGCCGAGGAAGAGGCCGGCAAAGACGATGTTGATGAGAAATCCCGGCAGCTGCTTGATGCCTGCGAGCCACGCCGTCGGGATGAGCGTGGGGAAGACATTGACGAGGATGAGTCCGAGCAGCCCGCCGATGACGGAGCTAGGCAGGTAGAGCAGCTGAAAGAGAGGGATGAGGCTGCGTAGGATTTTCCCACTGACGAGCAGGACGCAGAGGAAGGTGAGGATACCGATGGCTTCCATAGGGTAGTGTTATCTAGATGGAGAGAGAGTTACTGGAGGGTGATGAGGGTGATCTCGCCTAGGACACCGACGCGCATGATGAAGCCCGGCCAGAGTCCTGCGCCGTTGCTCACGTAGAGCTGGGTCTTGGTGTTGTTGATATTTTCATAGAGTCCTGAGACGTAGCCGCCGTTGTAGCGCGCGATGATGCGGTCAAAGCCTATCATCATGCCGCCGTGGGTGTGTCCTGCGATCTGGAGATCCACGCCGCATTGCGCGCCCAGCGGGGCGAGGTCGGGGCGGTGGGCGAGCATGATGACGGGACCATCGACGCCCTGTATGGCCTTGGCAAAGTCGACGGCGGGGGCATCGACGGAGCCGCGCTTGATGTTGGCTTCACGGCTGGATTGGAGTCCTGCGATGTCGCCGACTCCAGCGAGATAGAGGCCAGGGAGGGGCTGTGTGTTGGCATTCTCCAGAGGGATCATGCCCAGTCGGCGGAATTCGTCCATCCACGCGTGGTAGCCCGAGTAGTACTCATGGTTGCCCGCTGTGACGTAGACGCCGTAGCGCGCCTTGAGTCCTGCGAGGGGGGCGACGGCGTCGCGACGCAGCGAGACGTCTCCGTCGATGACGTCACCGGGCAGCACAATGATGTCGGCGTCCAGTGCGTTGGTGCGCTTGACGATTTCATCGGCGTAGGCGCGGTCGTTGAGCTGGGCGATGTGGAGGTCGGCGAGTACGGCGATTTTGAAGCCCTTGTACTGGGGTGCGAGATTGTCAAGGGTGATGGTGATGGGCTTCACATCGGGGACGCGCATGGATTCCCACGCGCTGAGGCAGGTGAGGGCGGTGGAGATGATGTAGACGGCAGCTCCGAGCTTGCGGAAGGGGAAGCCTTGGTTGGGGCGGTGGCTGGATTTCGCCTTGCCTTGGCGCAGCTTGGAGATGCTCCATGTGATCAGCGCGATGATGTCGCGCAGTACGGTCAGGCAAAGGGCGATGATGAGGAAGACGAAGAGGGCGGAGCCGAGCATGAGCACGAGTCGCGGCGCCTCAGGCAGGAAAAAGGTCTTCCCCGGCCAGAACTCGTCGAGGATGAGAGAGCGTATGCCACCCAAGATGATAGGGATGGCCAAGAGGACGCGCAGCCACCAAGAAATTTTCAGCGGGAATACGAGGCTCAAAGCAACATAGAGCGAGAAGAGAGGGACTATGACATCGTGCATGAGCGCGATTCTATCACGAAAGCTTTTCGACGTCCAACTACAAATTGTGACAATTATGTGCATGCCTGTGCATCTTTCGGCTTGACAAATGGGTAAAAAAATAGTTTGATAATCACCCGCATGTCCAAAAAGCTTAAAATCGCACTGCCA
>CAYJID010000317.1:0-2612 GCA_964370135.1 uncultured Akkermansia sp.
AGATCCGCTCCGAGCTCATACACGGGCGATTTCCCCGTTTTCTTCGCCTTGGGGTCTGCTGATGCGTCGAGCTCTTCCAGCGCCCTATTCAGCTCTCTCTGTAGGCTTCCCCCCTCCCCGATGACGCTCTCCACATAGCTATCCAGCGCACGCTTCCACTCCTGCGCGAGCTCCGCCGCCACGGCCTGCTGGATAGGATGCTCCTTCAGAAAGCGCACATACCCACGCTGCAGCTGCTTGAGCTCGCGCTCGATGCTCTCCGCCTGTAGCTCCAGCGCACGTCGCGAGATGGCCTTGTAGTCCGTCCCGCGCGTCGGTAAATAATAAATAGCTACACTCGGCGCAATGAATCCCTCCTCCAGCTCTGGGATGACCAGTCGCAGCGGCTGCCAGCTCGCGCGGTCTGCATCAGGCAGTGCCTCCGCATCCTCAGGCTGAAAGTAGCAATTCGGATACTGCGTCACGAGTGTCGTGAGTCCGAGGTAGTGCCGCCCAAAGCTCGTCTCCAGCAGCTTCTCCACTCCCGAGAGGATGTTCTCTGTCGGTGCTGCCGCCTGCCGCTGCTGCGCGGCTAGGGTGATGGGCAGCGGGAGGAAGCGTCCCGCGTACCACCCCTGCTCCCAAGATTCTTTGTTGAGCCCCCGCAGGTAGAGGTTGCTATCGAGTCGCTCCGAGAGGAGGCGCGAGAGCTGCCCCATGAGGTCCCACTGGAGCTCGCGGTGTAGGTCAGATTCCGCGTCCTTTGGGATGGGAAAATAGTTCGTACTCGCTCCCGCGGCTCCCAGCTGCATGACGTTGCCCGTGGAGGGCTTCGTGCAGCGCACCGCGAGCTCTGGTGCGTGCTCCCCATCGGGGCTGCTGACCTGATGCAGACTGATGTAGTGGTCTGCCGCCGCATAGACGATGTAGTCCTCGGTGACGCTGCGATAGGCGATGGGTAGTGTCTCGCGCGCTTCCTGCTGACTGTACATGCTATCAGCCTCGATGCGGCGCAGGTAGTCGCGGGGGATGAGCTTGAGGTTGCGCGCGTTCTTCACATAGCCCATGAGTTCCTTTTTCTGCTGCGGGCTCAGAGGAGTCACGACGACGAGCTTCTTGCTATCGTCATCCAGACAGATGAGCGTCGAGGCGTTGCGCGCGATGACCAGACGATGGGGAAAGAGTAGCTCGCGTCCCTTGATTGATTTTGCCGAGAGGCGTCCCTTGAGCTTGCTCGGCAGCTGTGCCTTGACTTGGTCGTAGAGGGCGGCTTTCTCCTTGCTCGACATCTTCTGATACTCCACCGCTAGGAGTGGGGACATGATGCCGGATAGGAGGAGGGCTAGTGTGGTGAACTGTGATACTCGCATAATAGGATACAAAAAATGGCTTGCTCCCTACACCTTAGCACAAGCGCGCTAGCAGTGCAATGATATTCCTGCGAGCGTAGCAAGTGGTGAGATGACGAGCTGCTTCATGATAAACACAGGGCACACCCACCCACCTCACCACTCCAGCACTCTCTAGCGAGCACCGCGCCTCCTGCGGGCGAGTAGCCCTGTGAGCGCGAGCAAGCTGAGCGTGGCAGTGCTGGGCTCAGGAATGATGTCAACGCGCCCTGTGTAGCTAAAGCTGCCCCCGCCTTGATCGATGAACACACCACCTGCTGCCAGCTCATAGCCATCAGCCAGCACAATGTCGCTTGCGTCAAATCCAGAACCTGCACTCATGTCCGATAGAGTGATCGTCACGTCTTGAGAGAGGTCGTAGGAGCTAAAGTCTATATCCAAGGTCAAGCTCCCCGATAGCTCGATATGGATTCCTATGCCTGTGTAAGAGATAGCATCCGTGTAGGCACCCAGCTTCAAGGTCAAATCAGTTGCTCTGACGGTGGGTAGTACATCACTATCTACGGTCGTATTCTCCAGTGTTACATTCTCGAACGTGATGCCCATAAAACTATACTCTGTAGAACTGATTGCAGCATTGCTAATCTGAAGATTCCGAAATACAGTAGCTAGTTCACCATATTTATGCATCTCGCCCCCTCCTGCTTTGCCTGTGATCGTGGCACCGTCATTGCTGATGATGGCGCCTTCAGACATGTTGTCGACTTTTAGTGAAGCATTCGATTTTAAGTTGATCGAGGCACTTTCCGCAAGTGCATAATAATAACTACTTAATTCCCTATCATATATATTAAGAGTGGAACCATCACCAAGTTCAATATCACCTATAGATACGATAGATGTAGAACTGGTTATGTCAAAAATCTCGCCCGATTGGAGGATTCCGTAAAAGGGTTCTTCAACGGGTCCTTCAGCAAGGAGAGGGCATGAGCAGAGGCTCACGGCAATGGTTATTTTTGATAATGTTTTCATTTGTTAAGAATTTTCATCATGGTACAAATAATAAGAAAGAATGTCAAGCTCAACAAACGCTAATTGCATTTAGTAAAGGGGGCTTCTATTTTCTCGCGAGGTAAGATTATGAGGTGATTTTAGAGCTGGATTTTTTGCGAATTGATGGCTCAGAGTGTCCTCTGAGACGAAAATTCGCAGGAAATGCAGCCTAAAATCACTCAAAAGCTGCCTCGTGAAGCGATTTTCTGTATTTGCTTATTTAGAATGACG
>CAYJID010000318.1:0-2607 GCA_964370135.1 uncultured Akkermansia sp.
GCGGCGGCAAAAGCATCCGCCCGCGCCTCATCGGTGATGAAATCGCCCAACGCGCTCTACCTAAAGGCGAACGCCCTAGCCGCCTCGCCATCAAGATGGCCAATGCGCTCAAACTCGAAGCCATCCTCGAAAGCGGGCACTACGCCAACATCACCACTCTCTCACGCGCCACAGGCATCAGACGCGACACGCTCATCGAGCTACTCAACCTCCTCAACCGCGACGTTAGCGAGATCGAGCGCATCCTCTTCGAGCTACACTGATCATCACCTCACCCCACAAGCGCGCAGCAGCCAGCCCTGCTGCGCGCTCGCATTTGAGTCCTATCTTCTTCTTCGAGCACGCAACGCCATAGAATAAGATGTTGTCTGAGATTGCCCATCTCTAGAGCGCATTATTATCCCGAAGGCGGCTCATGCGCTGCTCATCCTATAGAAGAACAATAAAGAGCATACAGTTAAGATTATATGATAAATAAGCTCATTCTCTGTCAATGATATCAGATGATAGACATTGAGAATGAATATACTCTAGCTTCGGTATTACACAATAACAATGTTGACAGGTGAAGGAGAATCGGTTAGTTTTATGATTCATGAAAGTGGCGCGATCAGCTTATGATGCTTGTCAGCCAAGGCAGAGAAGAAGTGATCTCTGCCTTGGCTCTACATGCTTTACAAAATATAACAGCAGTTTCAATTCACACCCTATGCGGGCGACTTGTTGCGTTGTACTCAACAGCTCCTTTATTTTTATATGTAATCGGAGTTTTGTCAATGACAATGCCTCTTAGCGGAATAAAAGAGTTACAAAATTATTCTGCTGATATAATTGTAAAGAACTTGCTTGACGATGCTGAGATTTTCTGCTACTTTAAGACCATATGAGAGATCTGTTGCGGTGACTACATCTCTCTATAGTATTAAAATTCAATAAACACAGAAATGAGCAATATCTATGCACACACTCTCCCCGATCGCTCGGAGCTCAACTGGGAGCCGCTCTATCGCCCTACAGAGGGGCATGCGGAGCGAGTCGCCTCGCTATGCGCTCAATTCTGCTCGCAGTTGAGTCCTCATGAGAAGAAAGGGGAGTGGGGCGAGCTAGGGCACATCCTCGGGCTCTTTCATGATATGGGAAAGGCTTCGCGAGCCTTCCAGTCTTATATGAAAGCCTCGCATGCAGGTAAAAATCCCCCTAGTGTAGATCATAAGACTGCCGCCGCAAAATGGGTGAATGAGCAAAGGAGCGCCTTGCGTGATCTGCTCGCCTACGTGTTCTACGCCCATCATGGAGGCTTGCCCCACGGTGTCGTTCTCATGAACAAGCTGCGAGAGTATACGCTGGATGAGGCTCTCATGTCTGCCATGCCCCAAGCCTATCAGCAGCTCTCCGTTCCTGCCCATCTTGACATTTTTCACAAAGGCGCGACAGGAGGTGAGGCTATCTTTGCTGCGGGGATTTTTGTTCGCATGCTTCACTCCTCGCTCATTGATGCCGACTGGCTCGCGACTGAGGCATTCACCGATGTTGCCTCGGCGCAGCAGCGCGCTGAGACTCGATACGATTCCTTAGCTGCGCTCTCGGCTCGATTGGAGCAAGCGCTTGCCGAGAAAGAATCAACCGCTACTGGAGCGATCAATGAGCTGCGCAAGCAGATCCATGCCTCCTGCTATCAAGCAGCCCGACGACAACCTAGTGTCTATCGCCTCAATGTGCCCACAGGCGGAGGCAAGACGCTTGCGTCACTTAGCTTTGCCCTGCATCACGCACAGCAACATCAGCTCTCGCGTGTTATCTACGTGATCCCCTACACCAGCATCATCGAGCAAACAGCTCGTGAGTTTCGCGCCATCCTTGGAGATGATCAGGTAGTCGAGCATCACAGCAATATAGCCGAGGCAGATGATAACTCTGCAAATCGCTACGCTTGTGAGAACTGGGATGCCCCTGTTATTGTCACCACCAACGTGCAGTTCTTCGAGTCACTTTTCGCCTGCAAGAACAAATCCTGCCGCAAGGTGCACAACATGGCGCGAGCTGTGATTATCTTTGATGAGGCTCAAAGCCTCCCCTGTGAATTTCTAGCTCCCTGCCTCGCTACGATGAAGACGCTCCAGCGCGTTTATGGCGCGAGCCTTTTGCTCTGTACCGCCACGCAGCCTGCCTTGGAGAACCGCGACGATGGCTTTGATATAGGATGGCAGGCTGATGAGATGCAGAGTCTGCTCGGTGAGTCACTTGAGCAGCGACTCTATCACGAGATGAAGCGCGTTGATATCGAGTTCTTGGGGGCACGTAGTTTGGAGGAACTCATCGAGCATTTTGTTGCGACGGAGCAGCAGAGTGCGCTCTTTATCGTCAATTTCACGCGCCAAGCTCAAGATCTCTATCAAGAGCTATCCAAGTGCTATGATGCAGATAGCCTCTTTCACCTCTCCGCTCGCATGTGCCCCGCCCATCGCACGCAACAGCTCGATGCCCTGCGAGCACGTCTCGCTGCGGGGCGTCCCACCATCCTCGTCGCGACACGCGTCGTGGAGGCAGGGGTGGATATATCCTTCCCCCTCGTCTATCGTGATCGCTGTGGTCTAGACTCTCTCGCGC
>CAYJID010000319.1:0-2598 GCA_964370135.1 uncultured Akkermansia sp.
CGTAGGATCTATCCCACCGAGTCCCATGGCAAGCAGTCCTGAGTTGAACCCTATGGTGAACTTGAAGTTACGCTGCACCTTCTCTGAGAGCGCGACGCTGACCTGACGGAGGTAGATGAGCTCATCGAGATGCCCATTGGTGATGACCACATCGGCGACCTCGCGGGCGATGTCGCTAGAATCCTTCAGCGCGACGGAGACATGTGCCTTGGCGAGCGCGGGGGCGTCGTTCACGCCGTCGCCGACCATGATGACCTGCGCGCCCTCGGAGCGCAGCTTGTCGACGAGTTCCGCCTTGTCCTGCGGGAGCACCTCGGCGTAGATCTCATCAATGGAGAGCATCGCACCGATGCTCTCAGCGGTCTTGCGGTTGTCACCCGTCAGCATGATAACACGCTGGATACCCAGGGCGCGCAGCTGCTGGATGGTCTCGGCCGCCTCAGCGCGTGGGGGATCTTCTATACAGATGACACCGAGCAGCTGGTCGTCCTGCGCGAGGTAGATGGGCGAGTAGGCTGCGATCTGCGGGGCGAGGGCATCGAGGACAGCTTGCTCCACGACCACCCCCTCATCCTCAAGGATGTAGTGACGGCTGCCGAGCACGGTCTTCTTACCCTCATAGGTCGCGCAGATGCCGTGAGCGACGATGTATTCGACCTCCGTGTGTCGCTCCTCGTGCTGGAGCTCGCGCATCTGGGCTTCCTTCACGATGGCATTGGCGACACTGTGGGGGAAATGCTCCTCTAGGCAGGCGGCGATACGCAGCACCTCGTCCTCGGGGAGTCCCTCGTGCAGGGAGATGACGCGGGCGACGCTGGGGCTCGCCGAGGTGAGCGTGCCCGTCTTGTCAAAGATGATGGTGTCGGCATGCGCGACGCTGTCGAGGTATTTCCCGCCTTTCACGAGGATGTGACGCTCAGCGCACTGGCGCATGGCGGAGATGACGGTGATGGGGGTGACGATCTTCATGGCGCAGGAGTAGTCGACCATGAGCACGGAGAGTGCCTTGTGGATGTCGCGGGTGAGCAGGTAGATGACGCCAAAGAGGGCGAAATTGTAGGGCACGAGCTTGTCAGCGACGCGCTCCATCTTACTCTGGGTGAGCGATTTTTGCTCTTCACCCTCTTCGATCATCTGGAGGATCTGCGCGATGCGTGTCTCTTGGGACTTGCTGCTGACCTCGACGACGATCATGCCCTCTTCGAGGACGGTGCCGGCAAAGACGCTCTTGCCCACGCTCTTGAAAGCGGCGATGGCTTCACCCGTCATGCTCGCCTCATTGATGAGTGCTTCGCCCTCCACGATGCGTCCATCGACGGGGATGAGGTGCCCCATCTGGATGCGGATGCGATCTCCGCGCTCGATGTCGACGAGCGGGACGAGGACATCAACATCATCGCTAACGAGCCAGACCTTGTCCACATTGATGGCAAGCGACTTCGTCAGGATATTTTTCGCGCGATAGCGGGTGTAGTTCGAGATATGCTCCGAGAGGGTGAGCAGGAGCATGACGGAGGAGGCCCCCTTCACCGAGCCATGCCAGAGGGAGGCGGCGATGGCGGCGCCGTCGAGGACGTCGACGTTGATGTCCTTTTTCCAGATGTAGCGCAGCGCGCGTCGGATGTAGCGGATGGAGCGCAGGAAGACGAGGCCTCGGAAGAGGCTAAAGGGGAGGAACCAGTCGGTGGCGCATTTCTTGATCGCCAGCTCCATGAGCGTGCATTGGAACTGCGCCTTGGCCTCCTGCTGCACCTGCTCGCTGCTGGGGGCGCAGAGAGGGATGTCCTCGCGCTGGATGTCGCGCAGCTGCTGCAGGATGTCCTCTCTCTGACAGGGGGATGTGTAGTGGACGAGGATGCTGCCATTGATATGATTGGACGTGACCTCGCGCACGCCCTCGTGCTTCTCCAGCAGGCAGCAGATGCCGTAGCCCTGCTCCGCGCTCAGGATATGCGCGCCGTAGCGCACGCGTAGACGTCCAGGTCTATCGTAGACAACACGGTACCTCATCACTGGGCTTCTTGGGAGCTGTCGTTTTTGGCGATGGCCTTGTTCTTGGCATCTACGTAGATGTCTTCGGCTTCTTCGCGCATGTTGTGCAGGCCTGCTTTCGCTTCATCATAGAGCTGCATCGCCTTGGCAAGTCCGTTGACGCAGAGGCTACGGGCGGCTTGGGATTCGACGATTTTCTTGCCAGCGATCGTGCTGGCGACACCGCCGATGAAGAAGAGGGCTTTTTTGGTCAGGAGTATTTTTAACATGGTGTTGAAATAGTTTAATGATTAGAATAAGTTGAAGAAATGATAGCAAACTCTCACCCTTTGTCAAGGTAAGAATGTGTATATCCCCATCAACTAGAAGAGTTAGCATCAGCTAAACGCAAAAGATCAGCACACCATCAAGGGGATGCTGATCTTGCAGAAAGAATAGCTTTTTAGCAAAATTCTAATTTTGCGAAGCTCCCGCGCTCTCCTGCATGAACAGGGTGCGGCAGGGGTAAGGGATATTGATGCCGTGCTGGGCAAAGGCCTCGAGGATGGCGGTGGCGAAGAGGAAGCGTACGTTGTGGTAGTCCTCTGTCTTGCACCACGCGCCGAG
>CAYJID010000320.1:0-2596 GCA_964370135.1 uncultured Akkermansia sp.
CACTGCCGCCGCCAAAGTGGTAGACGTATTTTTCTTGTTCTTTTGTATTCATTGTAGGGAAATGTTTCAAGCACCGTTATACGCTAAATTCTGCTAGACAATAAGGGTGAATAGTTCAATGGGTGAATGATACTCCTCCCGCCCTCCTCTGTCAAGTCAGACTTGAATCATCTTGCGTGACAAATCAGCCACATTCTCCTGAATCAGAAGACAGATGATCATGGGAATTGGCTTGCTATCCGCATGATATATGCTACGATGATCCTCGCAATGTGCCTATCGTGGGCAGATTGAGCGGTGATGATTCACTGGTACTTGCCCATGAGGCACAAGCATAACTATTTCATAAAAGACCATTTCAATGGAAGTAGAATTGAATAGACGAGACGACTACTTTGACGCGCTCAAAGGGATTGCCATTATTTTAGTGATTATCGGGCATAGTTCGGCGACTAGTATTTGGCCTCAGCTTGATTCTGCTATTGGTCGTGCTATCTATAGCTTCCACATGCCGGTGTTTTTTATTATTAGTGGTTATTTCATCTCTCGTACCAAGCCTGCGTTTAGCTATATTATCAAGCGTAGCTACAAAATGCTCATCCTTTTGGCTCTTTTCGCCACGTTTCGCTTTCTTCTCCAGCATCGTGAGGCTTTCGATGGCGGTGTCCTTTTTAGCATCAAAGCTTGGCTTTTTATCTTTTCACAAAAGAGCTTCTTGCTGTGGTTTTTTTGGGCTTTGATCATTGCATCATCTTTAGTGATTATTCTGCGCCCTCTCAAGTATTTCGCTAGTGTGATTATTCTATTGCTCGCTGTCGCTGCCTATTATGCAAAGGATTATTACCCATTTCCTTATTTTTATTTTTATATTGGCTTGCTCTGCACTCCTTTCGTTTATTTAGGCTACTGGTTGAAGGGAAGCGACTTCATGCAGAGGCCAGTCTTCGTTCCCCTTCTGCTAGTGAGCATCGTTGTGCTGATTGTTTCGTCATGGGCGCAATCGTATTTGGACTTGCACTTGGGATCAGTGCCTTATGGTTTTTTGAGCATAGCTGCGGCATTGACAGGGACATACTTTATTATTCATTTAGCGCGCTTTCTTGTGCGTTTCTGCGTGTTGCAGCGTTTTCTCTGCTGGACAGGTCTCAATAGCCTCGTTCTTATTTTCTGTCACAATATCGAGGCGTATTACCTGCGCGGTCACTTGCCTGATCTTTTTGAGAATTCCTTTTTTTCCTTAGTTCTGAATTTTGCGATGTTGTACATTGTGATCGCTGTTCTGCGGCTGTGTACCCAGTTATGGCAGAGGCTTCGCAGCTGTCGCACTGCTGCATGAGATAGGCTTTTGTTTCAATAGCTTTAAGCCCGTCCATATGCTGCCTATGAGGCAGTCCTGATCTCGAGTAGGCAGCGGGCACTTGTCACGAGCTCGCTTCATACAGGCTAGGTATTCTAGCTAATATGAAGCAACTGGGAGAAGTTGAAAATCATCTCAAAATCTAAGCTCGCGAGAAAAGAGAAGCCCCCTAACGCCTCTTCTTCTTGCCACCGCCAGAGAAGGCCATAGCGAGGATGATGATCAAGAGCAAGCCACCGCCAGCGATCGCCAGCAGCGTATTGGTATCCATGGAATCGCCCTCAGCTGCCGCAGTCTCGGCGCCTTTCTGCGCGGAGCTGGGCGTCGTCGCAGCAGCGAGCCCCGACTTGGCCGAGGGCTTGCTCGTCGTATCGACACGCGCGATCGCAGAGCCCGAGCTCTGAGCCTGACGGCGCAACTGCGCCTCCTGCTGCACGAGAGCCGCGATACGCTGCTCACCGCCACCGCTACTCGCCCCCATGGCTGTCTGGCGCGCCTCGGTCTCGCCTTCACTCAGCGCGTAGCGATTGCTGCGCGGCGTGGAGGTGAAGAAGTGCAGGGCTGTCACCTTGCCACTTGAGTTCTGCTGGGCAAAGAAAAAGGTACTATCCGCCAGCTTCAGCCACTGCGCCTTGGAGAAGCCAATGTGGCGCATCTTGGACGCTACCCCCTTCTTCCAATCTGAGGCAGACGTGCGGCCTATCTTTTGCATATCACGCGTCGCGTCGCGCATCGAGACAGGCTTGGCATAGCGGATACGCGCGGCGAGGAGCTTGCCGCTCCTCGGGTCAAAATCCAGCGAATAATTGCCCCCATCACCACCACTCCAGCTGCGACGCACGGTCGCATCGCTGAGCACCTTGTAAGAATAATCTGAGGGGAGGACACGACCAGCCTCCTCACGAGTGAGGCCACGGTGTATCTTCGTACGATCCAGAGCCTGCAAAGGCAGCATCGCACACGAAAGCAGAAGGAAGAATAACACTCTCATAGATGAAGCTCGAGTATAGCAAAATCCCCCGAATCGTAAAGAATAAAAGTTAGCATCTGCTGGCGACTACGCGACTACTAGCGACTGCTGGCATGCACACGCAGGCTACAACATGACAAAACAGCCAGCCGCTCCCATCTCACAGAAAAAACTCTGTACGAAGTGATCGTACAGGGATCCTCTATGCTCTCGTGAGGTAAGATTTTGAGATGATTTTAGAGTTGGATTTTTCACGAATTGATGGCTCA
>CAYJID010000321.1:0-2592 GCA_964370135.1 uncultured Akkermansia sp.
ACAGCACACGCGTCCTCACTGTCAGCAAGCCATCTTCCAAAGACGCGATCTCAAGAGCAGGCGGCATCATGCTCAGCTCCACCCCCGTCTCTCCATAGCGTCGAGGTGCCAAGCGCACGCCGAGCTTACCTTCAATCTTAGAACCCAGATCCCAATCCGCGTAGTCCACGAGCGACTCCTTATCAAGCGCGAGTTCATACATGACAGGTTTCTCCATCCGCGCATCGGAGAACACGAGATTCGTCCCTGCATGATAGCTATCCGAGAGATACAAAGGGCGCAAGGCATAAGCCATACCGACAAGCGTGCCAAGGGCAAGCAAGGAGAAAATCCATTTTTTCATTTCAAAATTCTAGCACGTTTCAAGCTCCTGTCAAGGGGATTCAGCCTAGAAGAAACATACAGAATGGGTCTTAGCGACGTTCCAAGCGGACGCTTCGCGTTTGCGACGGTGAGAGCGAGAGCGAGAGCTTGACGCGCTAGCGCGCGGAGGATGGACGAGGGCGTCAGTGTAGGCAGTGCCGGCCATGCAGCATTTGCCACGCGGGCGGGCGGCTCAGAGCTTCACTGACGCCCTGCGGAGGCTTCGCCTCCTTGCCGCTGGGGCTCACACCTGCGTGCGCCCGAAGGGGCTTATCCTCCTCACCTTCGCTACGCTCAGGCTGGGCAGGAGGTATCCTGCCCTTTCGTCGTCTCATTTTGACATGCAAAATGACCTTCACCCCACTGGCGAACGATCGCCAGAGATCGCTTAAGGCCTAGGCCTTCAGAATCCTAGATGCTTCGCATCTTTTCCCCTACAGCAGCTTCCTCGAATCAACGGCCGAAAAAACTTGCTACCCACCCTGCAACTTGCTAGTGTGAAGCAGCTATGACCATCCCCGAGCAACTCCACGACATCCGCACCCGCATCGCCGCCGCCACCCAGCGCGCGCGCCGCCCCGCCGACAGCGTCCAACTCCTCGCCGTCAGCAAGACCTTCCCCTGCGACGACATCCTCGAGACCTACACCGCAGGCCAGCGCCTCTTCGGAGAAAACAAACTCCAAGAAGCCATGGAAAAAATCCCCCAGCTCCCCACCGACTGCCAGTGGCACCTCATCGGTCCACTCCAGCGCAACAAAGTGCGCAAAGCCCTCCAGCAAGGCTTCTCCCTCATCCAGGCCGTCCCCTCCCTGCGCCTCGCCGAGGCCGTCTCCCGCATCGCCACCGAACTCGCCCTCACCGCCAGTATCCTGCTAGAGGTGAATGTGGACGCCGAGGAAAGCAAGCACGGCTTCTCCCCCACCGAGCTGCAAGAGCAATGGGACACACTCACCTCCCTGCCCTCACTCGATATCCAGGGCCTCATGTGCATCCCCGCCTTTGCCGATGAGCCCGAGGCGTCGCGCCCCTCCTTTGCCGCCCTGCGCCTCCTCGCCGAGGATCTACGCGCTCGCGGTCCTCTCCCCCTCCCCGAGCTCTCCATGGGCATGAGTCACGACTTTGACATCGCCATTGAGGAGGGCGCTACCATCGTACGCGTTGGTTCTGCTATTTTTGGAGGCCGCAATTATAACTAGATTGTCTTACAAAATATATCTCACCCATAATACACCCAAAACACGATTACTTATCCAGCTCCCCACCTACGCACTCAACGTAAAGCTTCACGCCATCCCAAGCATCAAATAATTAACCTTTTACATCAAATAAATTCCAGCAAAAGCACATCTTTTACCTTGCGCTCACGCGTTGAATATGTTAGATTTTAAGTACAGTTCACTCTGCTTGTTGCCTGCGCATAGTTACCATGCACAGGCACCGAAGCAAGGCCTGTGGCATGAGCGTACTTTTCGAGTCATATGCAGCCCTCACTCTCTCCGAGGAGCTTCATGCGCAGGATATGTTCGATCACATCAGCGCATTCGAAAATAACGACACACCACATGCATCGGCACGACTCCCTCACAGGGCGTATGCCAGCTAGGACAAACAGCGCGCTGTCAGGCTGCCTCCAGCAACCTGCCCTACCCACATCAAGCCCCAACCTCCTAACATGACTATCCTCATCAAGTCACTCGTCGTTGCGTTCTCCTTCGCAATCATGTGCTTCCCTACGACGTCACTCGTCCGATCACGCGAAAAGCTGCTCAAGATGATCAACCGTCACCTCCAGTTCAACTCCAATGGGACTGTATCTGACGCGACGTACAAAGTAATGGTTTAAACGCTCCAGCCTTACTACGATATTACTAGAAACACCATCCGTGGCTAGGAGTTCTTGCGACTCCTGGCTACGGATTTTTTGCAACAATAAAACAAGGTGAACCAGCCGAGACCAGTCCACCTTGTTTACGATATTACTAGGAAAAAAAGCTTTATTCCGACTTATTATCGTCACCCTTTCCCATGGGGACGGTCTCCCACTGCTCATCCTTCTGAGGAGCGGGGCGGCTGTCAGTCGCAGGCTCATCACCTGCAGGCACCTGACGGTCATTCGCCGCACTGACCATGAGCTCACGTCCCATAAAGGGCTGGCCATGGAGCACCTCGGATGCCTTGCGCGCATCGTTGGTGTGACGCATCTCAACAAAGGCGTAGCCCTTGCTGC
>CAYJID010000322.1:0-2585 GCA_964370135.1 uncultured Akkermansia sp.
CCGTAATATCCTTGTCTAGGGTTGTGGTTCCTTCTTCAAAGTTGTATTCGGAAGGTGCTAATGTCGCAGCGAGTGCATGCGGGAATAGCATGAAAATAGGGCATAGTTTCATCTTCTTGTTAGGGTGTTGGGGCGTGCTGATATACTAGTACGGTATGATAACAATGTCAATACGCGAAAAGAAAATATTGGTCATTATTTGTACCGTTTTGAGTTTTGCTTGTTAGTGTATTGGTGTTTTATGCTTAGATTATTGTGTGGTTGATGCTCTCACGGTGACATGATTCCAGCTGCTCGTTTTGTCAACAGATGAGCTCATAGGGCATCGTTCTTAAGACCATGCGCCTTTGGCGCAGGATAGGGTCACCCACAAGCATTCCTTGAGATCAAACGCAAAAAGGGGAAGAGTCGACGTGGACTCTTCCCCTTGGGATCTATTGTGTGAGTAGAAAAAATCAGTACTTCGCAACGATAGCCTTCATCTCCTCAAGCTGGGCTTCGATGGACTCGACGAGGGCGATCTGGGTACGGCAGCGATCGAGGTTGTGCTCGGGACGCTTGATCTTGAAGTAGGTATCACCTTCGAGATAGTCGGTGAGGAAGCGCATACCGCATTCCATCGTGAGCAGCTTGCCCGAGAAGGGAAGCAGGCTCTTCTCCAGAGGAGTCAGGAAGCTAGCAGCCTCGCAGTAGCCCTTGGCCAGAGCTTCGAAGTACTCCATACGCATGGTGACGAGAGATGTGTCCTTCTCATCCTCAGCGGCAGGGGATGTGGAGGTACGGATCATGTCGCCAAAGTCATAGAGAGCGGAGCCAGGCATGGTGGTGTCGAGGTCGATCACGCAGATACCCTCACCCGTCACATCGTCGAGCATGACGTTGTTGAGCTTCGTATCATTGTGCGTCACGCGCATGGGCAGCTCGCCGCTGGCGAGGTAGTTGACCACGAGGTGGCAGTCAGCCTCGCGCTCGAGGAACCAGTTGATCTCCTTTTGCACCGAGGCGGCGCGGCCGAGGGGATCGGCTGCGAGCGCGTTCTTGAAGTTCTCAAAACGCTTGCTGGTGTTGTGGAAGTCAGGGATGGTGTCAAAGAGAGGCTCACCGGGGAGATCTGCTGCGAGCTTTTGGAAATTGCCGAATGCCTTCGCCACCTGCACGCACTGATCCGTATTCTCAATCATGTCGTAGGTACGAGCACGTGAGATGAAGGGGTAGACGCGCCAGATATTGCCATCCTCGTCCTCCACGTAGGGCTTGCCGTCAAGCGCAGGGATGAGGGTGAGCGTGCAGCGATGGGCTTCCTTGCAGCCGCTCTCGGTGAGCGCGCGCAGAGACTCATCCGTCACGCGCTTGATATTCTCCATCAGCGGGATGGGCTGCTTGAAGACATTGCTATTGATGCGCTGGAGGATGTAGCGGATACGCAGACCTGCCTGATCGACGAAGATGCAGAACGTGTCATTGATATGACCCGAGCCGTAGGGCTCACCGTGGACGAAGTCCGCGCGCAGGTCAAAGCAGGAGGCGATTTTCTTGAGATCGTACATGTGAGATCGTGAGCAGGTCGTAGATTAGACGAGGGAGGCAGGATAGACACCTGTCTCGACGAGCTTGACGATGCTCTCGACGACGGCGGGCTTGTCGCTGGGGTAGGTGACGCCGAGCCATGTGGCGCTCGTCTCAATCACGCGGCACTCAGCTGTGCCATTGTGGATGAGCTCGTCGACGACCGTGGGGATGAAGCACTCGCTCTTGAGCTCCGTGCCGTGGGCGGCGAGGAAGCTGACGAAGTGGTCTTCGATCTGCTGAATGTAGCTGGCGGGGAAGCACCAGAAGTTCATGGATACAAGCTCCTCGGGGTTGACGGGGAGACGCTCGCCTTTGAGATTGTTGCCACGGCAGACGCCATCTTCTTCCACCTTGATTTCGGTGTACTCTTCAGCGCTATCGAGGAAGCCCTCTTTGATGCCGCAGATACCGCGGTTCACGTCACCGTGATCGCTGAGCGTATTCTTGAGAGGGTAGCCGATCATAGCGTACTTGCTCTTGCAGCTGCAGGCGCAGACGGGAGTGGTGAGGAACTCGGCAGCCTTCACAAAGGCATCAGCACCGTAGAAGTCATCAGCATTGACGACGGCAAAGGGAGTGTCGACCACGTTGCGAGCGGCGCGGAGGGCGTGAGCGGTGCCCCAGGGCTTCACACGACCCTCGGGGACGCTGTATCCCTCGGGGAGATCGTCGAGGGACTGGAAGGCGTAGTCCACCTCAATCTTGTCCGCGAAGCGGGAGCCGACCTGGGACTTGAAGGCTTCTTCGAAGTCCTTGCGGATGATGAAGACGACTTTGCCAAATCCCGCGCGGATGGCGTCGAATACGGAATAGTCGAGGATGACCTCACCATTAGGACCCATGGGGTCGAGCTGCTTGAGACCGCCGTAGCGGCTGCCCATACCTGCTGCGAGAACAAGAAGTGTTGGTTTCATAAATGATTATAAAAGGGGATAAGAGTTTATACTCAGTTGCACGCCAATTCTACTGATTTGCGCAGGGTATAGCAAGAAGGAAATCGAATAACAAGATATTTT
>CAYJID010000323.1:0-2567 GCA_964370135.1 uncultured Akkermansia sp.
TGAACTGCATCACGGGCAACAAGAGCATGATCCCTGTGCTCAAGTCGAAGAGGGGGAACACGCACGCGCGCAGTGAGAAGGCGAGCCGTGCGGTGAATGAAGCCCCTGAGGGCTTTCGTGGGGTGTTTTTTCATAAATTGGATGAACTGCGCGTGCCGCCGCACCCCTCGTCGAGTCCTATAGAGAGCTTTCACCCTGAGCGCATCGGTACACCGCTCATCGTAGAGCAGGTGATCAGGCCGACGGGGCTGCTTGAGCCGAAGATCACCATTGAGCCATTGAAAGGGCAGATTGACCGTACCATCGAGCTCTGCCATGAGCGCGTGGCAAAGAATCAGCGTATTCTCGTTACTACGTTGACGAAGCGTACGGCGGAAGACCTCACGGACTACCTGAGGAAGCTTGACCTACGCGTGGAGTACATCCATGCGGATGTGGATGCGATCCAGCGCGTGGAGATCCTGCGGAAACTGAGGGCGGGGGGTGTGGACATCCTTGTTGGAATTAACCTGCTGCGAGAGGGATTGGATTTGCCTGAGGTCTCGCTCGTCTGCATCCTCGATGCGGACAAGGAAGGCTTTCTGCGCAATGAGACCAGCCTCGTGCAGACGGCGGGACGCGCCGCGCGTCACGAGGAGGGCGAGTGCGTGCTCTTCTGCGACGTGATGACCGAGTCCATCCGCGCGCTCATCCGCGAATCCGACCGCCGCCGCGCCATCCAAGAAGCCTACAACACCGAGCACGGCATCACACCCCACTCCGTCAAGCGCGCCGACCAGAGCACGCTACGCCTCTACACCCCCGATGATGAGGAAGATGTCCTCATGGCCGCAGAGGAAGATGATGATGCCCCCCGAGGTGAGAGCAAGGACGCACGTATCAAGAGGCTGGAGAAGGAGATGCGAGAGGCCGCCGCGCGCCTCGACTTCGAGCTGGCGGCGTACCTGCGAGACCAACTCAAGGAGCTGAAGGGGATCTGAGAGCTCTCACCGCCCCAGCCATACGTATAGAGCAGCATCCTCCACCAAAAGACGTAGCTCCACTCCCTCGTGTGCTAGAGTATAATATCCCAGCGCCTCCCTATACTGCCATCCCTCGCGCCGCAGCGACTCGTGCAGTCCCTGCGGCTGCTGCCTCCAGAGCACGCGCAGCCTATCGGTATCCATATCGCGCGTGATGCTCTCCGCACCACGCAGCAGCTCCTCGGGGAGTCCGTAATGCTCTCTCGCCTGCTGTGGCGAGGTCTCTAGCTGCTCATACTCATGCACCCAATGAAAAAAGCTATAGACACCACCCAGCGCGACGAGGAGAAAAACAAGCGAGATTAAAGATTTCTTTCCCATCCGTCCATCTTAGCAAACGCCCCATTCCCTGTCAAGATCGCGTGGCTTTCGAGGCGAAAAGCCCCCCGTGCTCTCTTTTAACTTGAAAAATCAAGCGGAATCAATAGAATAAGATTCAGGAAATGCGAGCCCTCCCCGTCTCGCCCATCCCCCTCTTTTCCCATTTATGAAAACATTGATCAAAAACGCACGCGTCATCTCCCCCGGTCTCGACCTGCCCAAGGGCTCCGTTCTCATCGAAGGCGATCGTATCACAGCCGTCTACACCTCAGAATGCTCCGTCGAAGCCGATCAGGTCATCGACGCCGGCGGCCGCATGCTGCTCCCCGGCTTCATCGACATCCACTCCCACGGTGCCGGTGGCTGCGATACCTGCGATTGCAAGATCGAGAGCATGCGCACCATCGCCGATTGCAAGATGAAGGAAGGCGTCACTAGCTGGCTGCCCACCACCCTCACGCTCGGTACCAACACGCTGCTCGACGTCGCACGCACGGTCAAGGAGTACTCCGAGTCCCCCAATGGTGCCAAGACCCCCGGCATCCATCTCGAAGGTCCCTACATCAATCCCAAGCAGTGCGGCGCGCAGAACCCCGCCTTCGTCCGCGAGGCCGATATGGAAGAGGTGCAGTCCATCAATGAGATCTACCCCGTGCTGCTCGTCACGATGGCTCCCGAGATGCCCGGTGCCCTCGACTTCATCGCCCAGGCCAGCGCTCAGGGTATCACCTGCTCCGCTGGACACTCCGCCGCCAAGCACGAGGACTTCATCAGCGCGAAGGCCGCCGGCCTCAAGCACCTCACGCACTACTGCAACCAGATGAGCCCCGTCCACCACCGTGAGATCGGTCTCGTCGGCTCGGGCCTCCTCGACAAGGAGATCAAAATCGAGCTCATCTGCGACAAGATCCACCTCGAGGCCGACATGCTCAAGCTCACCTTTGCCAACAAGAATATCGAGCAGCTCGTCATGGTCACCGACTCCCTCGCCTGCTCTTGGATGCCCGATGGTCCAGGCTCGCTCGGCGGTCTCCCCATCATCGTGAAGGGCGGCGTCGCTCGCCTCGAATCTGGCAATCTCGCTGGCTCCACGCTCCACTACGGACAGGGACTGCGCAACGTCTACGAGCTCACAGGCAAGCCCCTCAGCGAGCTCGTCTACACGACCTCCTACAATCAGGCTCAGTCACTCGGTCTCCACGACCTCGGCAAGATCGCTCCCGG
>CAYJID010000324.1:0-2557 GCA_964370135.1 uncultured Akkermansia sp.
AAAACGCCTTCCTCCACTTCTGGGACGCGCTCCCGCTCGCGCTCGACTCCTCGCTCGAGGAGATCCAGCGCGAAGGCCGCCCCAAGAAGAAGCAAAAGAAAATCACCAGCAAAGACATCCCTGACCTCTACCCCGTCGGCTCCGAGATCATGGTGCAAGTCACGAAGGGCTCCATTAGCTCGAAGGGACCGCGCGTCACCACGAACATCTCACTGGCAGGTCGCTACATCGTGCTGATGCCCTTCACCGACCAATTCGGCATCTCGCGCAAGATCGACGATCCGAAGGAACGCCAGCGCCTGCGCAAGATCGTGCAAAAGCTCAACGTCCCCGAGGGCATGGGTATCATCATGCGCACCGTGGCACAGGGGCAGCGATTCCGCCACTTCGTCCGCGACCTCGCCATGCTGCTCAAGCAGTGGCGCGACGTCGAGGATAAATGCGCCTCCCGCCCCGCCCCGCTCTCCGTCTACCGCGAGCCTGACCTCATTGAGCGTACGGCGCGCGATTTCCTGACCGACAGCGTGGACTATATCATCTGTGACAATCAGGAGACCACGCAGCGCATGCAGGACATCGCGGGTAGTATCTCGCGTCGCTCAAAGCGCTACATCCAGCACCTGACCACGCGCAACCCCATCTTTGAAGAGCTCGGCGTGCAAAAGCAGATCAACGAAGCCTTCCAGCGCCAGGTCCTGCTCCCCTGCGGCGGCTACCTCGTCATTGACGAGACAGAAGCTCTCATCTCCATCGACATCAACACAGGGCGCAACAAGGGGCACAAAGACCTCGACAAGACCATCCTCGAGACGAACATGGAAGCCGCGCGAGAAATCGCCCGCCAACTGCGCCTGCGCAACATAGGCGGACTCGTCGTCGTCGACTTCATCGACATGCGCCACCGCAAAGATCAGGCGCAGGTCTACAAAGCGATGAAAGAAGCCCTCAGACGCGACAAGGCAAAGACACAGGTCATGCCCATCACGCCGATTGGCCTCATGGAGATGACACGTCAGCGCATCAATGAATCACTGCTTGACTATGTGAATGACCACTGCCCCTACTGCCATGGTCGCGGACGCATCAAGAGCGTGATGACCATGAGCGTAGAAATCCAGCGCCAGATCAAGGCCATGATTATGAAGTACCGCGAAACCGTCGGAGACATGGTCGTGGTGGTGAACAGTGACGTACTCTCGCGCTTTAAGAACGAAGATGCGAAAATCCTCATGGAGCTGGAGCGACAGTGTACGGGGCGACTGATCTTCCGCTCCGACGCCTCCATCCATCGTGAGGCCTTTGCGATCATGGACCATGCGACGAATAGACCGCTTTATCAGCTCAATATGCCGAGCTGAGGCGAGTTCATTATTTTATCCATCAAGCCAGCACCCAGTCCATCACGACTGGGTGCTGTTGTGTGTGTAGAGGGGAGAGGTAGACGCGAGAGAGCACGAGGCGGCACTCACTGTTGATATTGTTCATTATGAGAATCGAGGAGTGTTTCTAATGGAATAAATCTCACTAATTTATTAAAGCTGTATTATAATAATAGCCTCCTCGTCTCTCGTGATTAGTTAGGTTATTCTTGATAATAAGACGCGATGATCATGCCTCATTCGTCGCCTCAGAGGACACGTGTTGGCATGTTGCCCTCTTGACAAGGGTGCCTGATTGCGCTAGCATGCCAGCTATGAAACTCATCAGTTGGAATGTGAATGGCCTACGCGCCGTCTTGGGAAAAAACCTCGTCGCAGACATGGACGCCCTCGCGCCCGATATCCTCTGCCTCCAAGAGATCAAAGCACGCCCCGAGCAGGTGAAAAGCGAGTGGATCGATGCCTGGCCCCACGCGCTGTGGAATCCCGCCCAGCGTGCGGGCTACTCCGGCGTGCTCATCCTCTCGCGCCACGAGCCCCTCTCCACCGCCCTTGGTATCGGTATCGAAGAGCATGATGCCGAAGGTCGCGTAGCCACGATGGAGTTTGAGGATTTTTATCTGGTGAACTGCTACACGCCGAACTCGAAAAACGAACTGCTGCGCCTCCCCTACCGTCAGGTCTGGGACGCAGCATTCCGCGACTACCTCGTGGGGCTCAATGAGAAAAAGCCCGTGATCTTCTGCGGAGATCTCAACGTCGCCCATGAGGAGATCGACCTCGCGCGCCCCGATGCGAACCACTTCAGCGCAGGCTTCTCAGATGAGGAGCGCGCAGGCTTCACCACACTGCTCGCGAGCGGTTTTGTGGATACCTTCCGCCATTTCTATCCCGATACAGCCGCGGCCTACAGCTGGTGGAGTTACCGTGGAGGCGCACGCGCACGCAACGTTGGCTGGCGCATTGATTACTTCGGTCTTTCCGAGTCACTGCTTCCCCGTCTCCAGTCAGCCTGCATCCATCCCGAGGTGATGGGGTCAGATCACTGCCCCGTGGCAATTGATTTTGAATAACTCCCGCATGGCGCATCTCACACTTCTGCAGCAAAGCCAATCATGGCAGCAGCAGCCAATCCGCACCCTCCGCGATCCAATCGCCGAGGGTGCGAACTTTTTTGA
>CAYJID010000325.1:0-2523 GCA_964370135.1 uncultured Akkermansia sp.
CTGAGTACTTGTAGGCGCCCTGTCCGAACTTGCCCCCTGCGTGGAGGTTCGTCAGCACGAGCTCGACGGCGGGGACGCCGAACTTCGGGTGCATGTCCACGGGGATGCCGCGGCCGTTGTCTACGACGGAGATCGAGCCGTCGGCGTGGATGATGATGTCAATCTTGGAGCAGTAGCCTGCGAGATGCTCGTCAATGGAGTTGTCGAGAACTTCAAACACACAGTGGTGCAGGCCTCTCACATCGGGGTCACCGATGTACATGCCGGGGCGCTTGCGCACGGCCTCCAAGCCCTCTAGCTTGTCAATCTGGGCGGCACCGTATTCTTCCTGTGCTCCTGTCGCGATCAATCGCTCATCCGTGGAGCTCGTACTTTCATCGGTCATAGATACACTTATTATACGCGCACGCGCGAGGGCTGTCACGCAAAATTCATGTCATCAAGCTGGAAAGTGAGTCAGTCCGCCCGCCGATGCACAGGTGTGGGCGAGTCACGCGCGTTTCATCGCGCTCTCGTAGATCTCCAGCAGCCGCGCATAATCGGCCTGACTGAGCACGAGGGGGGCGTATCGGGGGTCGTCGCCTAGATCTCGATCTATATTGAGAGGTAGCGTGCGTCCGTCAGGCAGGCTGAGCTCGAAGCTACGTCGGTAGATACGCTCGCGGCGCGGGAGGCGCATATCCTCTCGCGTCGTGCCTACCTTGGCGCGTGCGAGGAGACGCAGCAGCTCCTGATGCTGGGCGGCGGTGAGCTTGGCTGATTGCCTATCCTTTGCGTTTTTGTGATGCGTGCGGGCAGCCACAGAGCTCACAGCCTGCTGGGAGGACTGGAGGTAGCGTTTTGCCTCAGCATCCGTGCCAAATCGAGGGAAGTACACGCCGTGTGCCAAGGGGAGGCTCAGGAGGAGGCCGCAGAGGAGCAGCGATACTCGTCTCAAGGAATGGATACATTTCATCCAGCTACTCTATCATAGTCAGAGTGCAGAGTCAATCCAACAGATCGCTTGGCTGTGGGCGTGAGTCGTCGAATAAAAAGAATAATATTGATTCGGTAAATAAAGAAAAAAATCTTGCAATAACAGCCAGAATTCGATACGCTCTGTTTATTCAAGTATTTGGATAAATCCCCCCTACCCTATCATCCATTCTATCAATACAGTATGAAAAATTTGCATTTTCTCGGCATCTGCGGAACTGCCATGGGAGCCTTTGCCTCTGCCCTCGCGCGTCAGGGCTATCACGTCACAGGCAGTGACGCCCACGCTTATGATCCCATGAAGTCCTTTCTGGAGCGTGAGGGTGTGACCCTCTTTGAAGGCTACCGCGCAGAGAATATCCCCGCCGATACGGAGCTCGTCATCATCGGCAACGCCATGAGCCGAGGCAATGCCGAGGTGGAAGCGACGCTGGAGCGACGTCTGCGCTACATGAGCCTGCCCGAAGCGATCAAAGAATTCTTCCTCTGGGGTCGTCACAACTACGTGGTCTCGGGGACGCATGGCAAGACGACGACCACCACGCTGCTCACCTGGCTGCTGGAATCCAGCGGACGCAAGCCCAACTTTCTCATCGGCGGTATCGCGCGCAATTTCGAGCGCGGGAGCCGCTTTGCCGATTCGGACTACACGGTGCTGGAGGGCGACGAGTACGACACGGCTTTCTTTGACAAGCGTTCGAAGTTCAACCACTACCTGCCCGAGGTGGTCATTGTGAACAATATCGAGATGGACCACGCGGATATCTTTGCCGATGTGGGGGCGATACGAAAGTCATTCTGCTACATGCTGCGCCTCGTGCCCTCGACGGGCCGTGTGTTCCTCAACGCTGATTGTGAGAACTGCCGCATCGTGCGCGCGAATGCGCCCGCCGAGATCCCCATCCGCCTCGTCGGTCAGTCGCAGGATGCGGATATACGCATCGAGGATGTCTCCTATGAGGAGACGAGCAGCAGCTTCACCCTAGAGGGGCAGCGCTACACGGTGCCCATGACGGGCGAGTTCAACGTCTACAATGCCGCTATGGCGACCTGCGCGGCTCTCTTTGCAGGGCTGAGCCCCGAGCAGATCAACGAGGGCTTTGCGGGCTTCCTCGGCATCGCGCGACGCCAAGAGCTGCGCGGCACGGAGCGCGGGGTGCATGTGATTGATGACTTCGCCCATCATCCGACTGCTATCGGGCTGGCAATACGCGCGCTGCGCCAACGCTACCCCGAGGGACGTATCATCGGCATCTTTGACCCGCGTAGCAATACGTCGGGCAGCAATCTCTTCCAAGACGAGCTCGCGGAGGCTCTCGCCCTCGCGGATTATGCCGTCATTGCACCCGTCGAGCGCGCGCACAAGTTCTGCGAAAAGACCATCCTCGATATGGAGCAGCTGCAGCGCGATGTCTCTGGCGCGGAGACGCCCTGCTACACGGCGCGCAGCATAGATGACATCGTGGAGCACATCGTCCCACGCGCTCAGAGCGGGGATGTGCTGCTGGTGATGAGCAATGGTGGATTCGGCGGGATACACAAGAAGCT
>CAYJID010000326.1:0-2510 GCA_964370135.1 uncultured Akkermansia sp.
AGCCCGTCTGGGGAGACGGCATGGCGATGAAGACAGGCGGCATCGCCGTCGTCAATGCCAGCGCCGAGCGCCCGCTGCTCGACGCCATCGAGGGCATCCTCTCCGCCCACGTGCTAGGCTACAGCATCATCTACAAGCCTGCGAACACCACGCGCCGCCTCGCCGAGCTCATCCTCGATCTGCTCGCCCATGCGGGACTGCGACGCTCAGGTGAGAAGCTCGACATCATCCTCGCCCAGTGCATGGACAATCAGATCGCGGGCGCCCTCTTCACCCACCCTGCCATCGACGCGCTCTTCTGCTATGCCCCTCTGGAGCTCATCGGCGAGCAGCTCCAGCTACGCCCCCACTGCGCGCTCTACCGCACCCCACAGCGACCCCACGCCCTCTACCTGCGCTCCGATGCGAATTGGAAGCAAGCCATCGACGAGCTCGCGGCCGCCTACGTGCGACGCTCCTCCCAGAGCATGCGCTGCCCCAGCACGCTACTCGTCGACGCCAGCCTCTATGATGACGCCGCCTTCCAGAGCCGCTTGAAAGACAGCTTCAGCTCACTACGCCTACGTGACGTCGCGCAAAACAGCGGCGAGATCTCACCGCTGAGCCGCGCGCTGGATCAGCAGCAGTGGATACGCATGACCACGCTCGGGCAGGGGGAGAACTGGCTCGTGTCACCTGATACACAGGCACCCAGCAGCATGCAGTACCGTCCCGCCATCCGCTTTGGCGTCGCACTTGATTCTGAGCTCGTTGAGGCAGAGCTCGGCGCACAGCTGCCGCTCCATCTCTCCGTCGTACGCATCAACTACACGGAGCAGGCCGTGGAGCTCCAAGCCCGACTCTCCCAAGGAGGCTGCGCAAGCCTCTACTGCGAAGACCCTCACTTTATCCAACTCTGGAAATCCGAAATGCGCGCCCGCCTGCTGGCGGTGAACACCCTGCCCCCGCTGAGCCTCACAGAGCACGTCGGACAGGGAGCGAGCGCGCAGCTACTCGACCGACAGTACAGCGGCGACTACCTCTCGCAGCGCGCGCGCTGGGAGGCGAGTGGGCATCCCGTACGACTGGGCAAGACGGCAAACCTGAGCTTCAAGCCATGGGACCTCATCACGCCCCTCTTGGAAGGCAGCGCAAAGATGCATCTACATGCCGCATGCGAATCCATCAACTTCTGGTGGGAGGAGTACTACGGGACGCAGAGCCGCATCGACCTCCCCGATGGCAGCGTCTTGGGACGTCGCAGTCTCTATACAGCGATCAGCCTACGCATCGAGTCGCATCTGAGTGACTCGGATGCCGCGATTCTGATCGCCGCAGTCTTGCGCACAGGACAGGCATTTGAGGTCAGCATGGACAAGCCCCGCGCGTGGGCAGTAGACTATTTACAGAATCACCAGCACACCGTACATATCGAAAGCGCGGCTCAATTCCACGCGAGATTCAAGGAGCTGGCGAAGAAAAATATCCTCATCCGCGCGCCGCGCACCAATGAGCAAACGCGTATCCACGCAGCGGCATGGGGACTCCCCCTACGCGATGAGCCCGTCCTCGCGCAGGGACGCGCGGAGCTCATGCGCCTCTGCTTGGATCAATGGAGCCTGTCACGTGACAAGGCACTGACTCAAGTATAAAGCGCACTCCAAATATACAAAGAAAAATGGATGAAGGTCATCACCTTCATCCATTTTCTTTTGTGCAAGCTAGATGCTATTTTCAAGACACCTTGAGCGCCCACTTGAGGTACTTCAGCGATTCTGCCCAGATCTGGCTAGGAGCGATCCCCAGCACAACGACGACGACGGCTTCACCATTCAAGCTACCCGTCGAGATGAGGCAGCGGCCTGCGGCATTCGTGTAGCCTGTCTTCATCCCATTGACCCAAGGATAGTTGCGCAGCAGTTTATTCGTGTTGTTCACACGACGTGATTTCCCATTGCGCAGGGTGAATTGGAAGTGAGGGACATCCACGATCTGACGGATGGTCGCGTTGTTATAAGCCCAGCAGCCTGCCAGCGCCATGTCGTAGGCGGTGGAGTATTGATTGCCAGGCAGACCGTGGGGGTTGACGAAGTGTGAGTTCTTCATCCCCATGCGTGCCGCGCGGTTGTTCATCCGAGTCATGAAGGCGCTCACCGAGCCCGCCGTATCACGAGCCAAGACGGCTGCTACGTCATTGTAACTCGCCGTCAGCATCGCACGCAGCAGGTCGTAGCGCGTGTAGCTATCGCCCGCCCTGAGGTCCATACGGATACGAGGTGTGCGCAGATCAGCCGACGTGATCGTCGCATGCTCGCCCAGACGTCCCGCGTCCAGCACGCAGAGTGCCGTCATGACCTTCTGCGTACTCGCGACTTGGCGGCGTGTGTGAGCGTTGTAGCCATAGATGAGGCGTCCCGTCTTGGGGTCAATGACGGCGATAGCCTTCGCCTTGGGCGCAGGGGCGGGCGTCGTCGGACGCGTCAGCGCGCGCATGCTCGAGAGGCGGTATTTGGACGTATCGCGGTCGCCTG
>CAYJID010000327.1:0-2493 GCA_964370135.1 uncultured Akkermansia sp.
GTCGAGCAGCTCCGCCGCATCATCTACACCGCTCTGGATGCGACCTCTCTCTTCCGAAAGAAACTCACCCCGAGCCCTCATCCCTGCCCCGATTGTGGCAAGGCGCATGAGGTCATTTAATAGGGGGAGCTCCTCCTCAACCGCTGCATGTACTGTGTATGTATGCAGAGAGGTGAGCCCACTGATACAGCGCTGCTGAGAAAGTCCAGCAGCGTTTGAGCTCCTTGCCTATCTCTTCTTTTTATACGTGCTTTGTTTTCAGGTGGATATACACTGTGGCAGATCGACGGGGAGGCGCTTGACGGCTACGGTCGCCACGGATGTGTGCTTGAAGTTGAGAGCTAAGACAGATTTTGTTCTTTAATAGTAATTTATTTTTGCTATAATAACTATCTGTTTCCTCCCTTTTAACCTGACACACTCACCTTTCAAAACGCGTTATGAAATGCCACCTCCCCCTCTTGTCGAAGCGAGCCGCGCTCGTCTGCCTCTCTGGCATTGCCCTTAGCTGTGGCACTCAGCAGCTCTTGGCTGACAATATCATCTATGATGGGCAGAAAGTGGAAGCACAGCTCTTTTATGATCAAGACTTGGAGAACTCATCATGGGAGGGCGCCGAGGTGAGTTCTTGGTTTATCCAGTGCGATTTGACGAATGCGAATTTCACCAATGCGAATCTCAGAGACAGCATATTTGCTGGCACAACCTTTGACAATGCCCGCTTTGACGGTGCTAGTATCAATGGAGTGGCATTCGGTGGGGAGGGGGTGGGGTTATCCGAAATTGGGAAATCCTTCACACACGACATGCTCAAGTCAACAGCGAGCTATGAAAACGATGATCTATCCAATATTGACTTTACTGGTTCGGATTTTCAAGGTTTCAGCTTTAATAAGATTAACCTAACGAATACTGTACTCTTTGCTACAAATCTCCAAGGCGCACAGTTTGACGGTGCGATTATCACGGGGGCATCATTCGTTGGTATGATGCAGGGGCAGCAGGGGGGCTTCACCAGAGTGATGCTCGAAAGCACACAGAGCTGGGAGAATATGAATTTAGCAGGCGTTGATTTCACCAGCAATGTGATGAACGGTCTTCAGGTGGCACAATTTGACCTGCAGCAGAGCGATTTCTTTTATGCTGCATTAATTGGTAGCAATTTTCAATCCGCCAATCTCTCTCAGAGCAGATTAGCCAATAGCACAGCGATCCAAAGCTCATTCAATGGGGCGGATCTCAGCCATTCGGTACTCGTTGGGGGAGATTTTACTGGGTCTGATTTCACAGGTGCGGATTTTACTGGTGCTGATCTGCGCGCGGCGAATTTGTCGGAGGTGAAAGGCTTTGACGCCAGTCAGCATCACAATCTAATTGGGAGCGATGGAATCATCCAGAATGTCAAACTGGATAGCGCGTCGGATAAGCTGTTGCTTACTGATGATGCGAATCTTGATGTTTATCTGTCGGATGGAAGTATCATTTCTCTGGAGGATGCCCTGCCCGTGACACTCACGCAGAATACGATCATCAGTAATGGGGCGACACTTGAGATAGAAGGTAGGTGCACACTAGTGCTCACGGAGAACACGCAACTCACCCTCAGTGCTACATCTCGATTCGAGGTGAGTGCCGATGTCAACTCAGGAACTCATAATGTCGACGGCGTCATTTTCATGAAGGAGGGCGCAGCTGTCACGATGGAGCAGGGTGCACATATAGATATCACCCTCACCGCGTTGTTCGATGAGCCTGATTTCCAGCTCGCGCTCTTTGGGTGGGAGAGCCCTGTTGCCTTTGACGAGACGTACTGGGAGAGTCTCGCCGATGCCATCCGTATCAATGGGAAAGCCCTCGATGACATCAGCTTTGATGCGGTGTACGATGCTGCTAGCATGACATTCGGCATCACGGGGGATTATATCGCCTCCGAATATATCATCCCCGAGCCTAGTACGACGACTCTCAGTCTCCTCGCCCTCTCGGGGCTGCTGATGCGCCGTCGGCGCAAGGTCTAGGCGGATCGCGAGGCTTTTGACTTAGCAGGGGGTATGCTCTACAAAATCTCGGCGCGTGTCTGCACGCGCAGGAGGATCTCTCGCTGCGATTGAGCTCCCTCGGGGCTCCAGTAGAGCACAACGCAGTGGAGGAATGCTCCCTTGATCTCCTCGCGCTCAAGGGTGAGTGTTTCTTCTGTGTAGTTGCCCATGGAGGGGGGCTCGAGTAGGATAGTTGTCGTCGTATCAGCGTGGATGAGCTTGAGTACGGCGTACTTGGGTTTGATGAGCATGAGATAGCCTACAAGGGGGAGGTAGGATACGTCCCCATGGTGGATCTGTGTGGAGACGCTGAGCTCTCCCTGTGAGAGCAGCTCGCGGTGCGAGAGCTGCTCTTGTGCCTGTGATCGAGGAGGGCAAGCAGCTCGTGCGTCCTTCTGGCTGGCTCGTGAGTCCTAGTACAGAGGGCGTGAGAATGTCACAGGCCTATCGTGTA
>CAYJID010000328.1:0-2491 GCA_964370135.1 uncultured Akkermansia sp.
GCTGCTGGTACTCGGCCATCTGGCGCTCGTAGTCGGCTACTTGACGTTCGTATTCTGCTTGGGCGGCCGCGGCGGCGGCGGCATCGGCGGCAGAGGTATCGGGACTAGGTGCGGGCGCGGCAGCGGGGCTGCTGGGGGCGATGACCTGACCGTTTGCTCCGAGGAGGCGGAATTTGGTCTTGGGGATGGGTGCCGCGGTGCGGAGGGCGCGCGATTTTGGGACGTTGTCAAATGATTTGCTCATGGGATCATTAATAGTAAAAAATTATAGGGGTGATGATAGCAGTTTTTTGCTGTCATATCAATCTTCTATTTTACGCCTCGGCTCTCTAACACAAAAAAAGCGGTCTTGCTAGGCAAAACCACTTTCTCAGCAACAGCGATGGCAGGGCTCAGAAGCCCCGCAGCACCGATGTAGGAAAACTTCAGATTAGCGACGAAGGTCGAGACGCTTGAGGAGATCTTGGTAGAGAGCCAGATCGGTGCGCTTCGCGTAGTTGAGAAGCTTGCGACGCTTGGCGACCATCATCAGGAGACCACGGCGTGATGCGTAGTCGTGCTTGTTCTGTACGAGGTGGGCGGTAAGGTCGACGATACGGCTGGTAAGAAGTGCTACCTGGAAACCAGTGGAGCCTGTGTCTTTTTCGTTTGTCTTGAAGTCGTTGATGTTGATGTTGCTCATGTGTGTATATGAATGTGTGGGTTGATTTTCGTGGCTGCGGCAATCGACCAACAAGAGCAGGTATGATAGCACTTGCGGCGCAAGAAGCAAGCCCAATCTGACATACGGGAAAAAAAGCTCTCCGTGCGCCGTCGAACAGGCGCGCGGAGAGGCGGTCATGGGCTGTCATGGGCTGCGAGGCCGTGGGAGAGCAATTACCTTTTCTTGCTGCTCTTCTTGTCTTTCTTATTCTTGCTGGGCTGCTCGTCGGCGGGCAGTGACGCGTCCGTGGGCAGGGCTGCTCCGCCCGTGGGGGAGAGCTTGATGGTGAAGTTGCGCTCTGAATCCTTGCCCCATGAGGTGCAGGTCATGATGCCCTCCATCTTATTATGCGTATTGAGCGAGAGGACGAGCGCGCCATCCTTTGCATCATAGACCTCTGCGGTGGGCTGGTCGGGGTCGTACTGCCCGTCGTAGATGGTGATGGTGACAGGGGCTGTCTGGTCGATCTGGCTGAGGTCGGCGCGCCCTGCGACGTCGAGGCGTGCCTCGGGTAGGTCGGTGTCGTAGATGACGCCGATGAACTGAATGGAGTCATCGAGGATCTCAGATTTGATGACCTGTAGGGAGAGCTTGCCGAATTGGGAGCCGCGTAGCCATTCGCCATTGTAGAGGCTGCCGTCTTTGAGGAAATCGGCGATGGTTTTCTTGCGAGCCATGCGTTCTTCTTCTTTCTGTGTGGCCTTTTCGATGACGCTGCGTCGCTGCTCTTCGAGCCCTGCGATGCGGGTGACGAGTAGCGCGCGGGCGGCTTCTTCGCGCTGGGCGATGTAGGGGGCGGCGGCTTGTTTGAACTGCTCGCAGAGTGTCGAGATGGCGGCCTTGCGCTTCTCGAGCCAATCAGGGGTGATGATGATGAAGTTGTTGCTCTGGGCGGAGGCGCGGGTGCTTTCTTTGACGACCTCGAGGGGGCGGTCGTCGATGTCGGTGCTGCTGATGACCCAGACGCCGTTGGGCGACTTGATGAGGCGTAGCTTCGCCTCGAGCGTGAGGGGGCTGTCCTTCTCATGGGTGATGACATAGACGCTCTCCTCGGCGAGCTCCTTGAGCTTGCTCGCCATGCTATTGAGCTCGGGTGGCAGGGGCTTTGGCTGGCGGTCCTCGTCGATGAGCACCGCGGTGGGGGCACCCACCTGCATGAGGTAGCCGGCATCGGGGCGCATGGATTGGTTGATCGCCTCGTTGCTCGATTTGCGCAGGTCATTGAGGACGCGTGGGGTGTTCTCGAGCTTGAGGAGTCGCTCGCGCACGACCAGCGGGATCTGGGCGAGGATGAGCTGGCTGCCATCGGCTTGCTCGATGGGCTTTTGGATGCTGGGGGCGGTCTTTGCGAGCTCGACTTGGGGGTAGGCGGCGAGGAGTTTTTGGACGGCTTCGTTGAGGGCGGTGGCGCTGATCTGGTCGAGATCGGCGGTACTTGCGCTGGCGGGAGCATCACCTGCGGCTGTGGGGCTCTGATCCTCGCAGGATGTGCATAGGAGGGTGGCTCCTAGTGCTAAAGCGTATGTTGTTATACGTACTTTTTTCATGGAAAAACGTTTTTGTGGTGAACGATCAATATGTCGTATGGGACGTGATGCTGCATTGTGCCTGATTGTGAAATGATTGTCAAGCGCAGAGGAATACAGCAGGTGTAGTAGTAAATGTAGTAGTAGAGGGAGGTGCCGCTGGAGGAGGATGGGCGCGCGGGCTGCGGCGCGGGTGGGCGGGGGCTAGCATGAGATGACTCTGCCGTGGCAGCTTTAGGGGACCTTGCAAAATTAGTTTTGC
>CAYJID010000329.1:0-2470 GCA_964370135.1 uncultured Akkermansia sp.
GACATCGCACGTGAATCCGTCAAGCGCCTCGAAGCCAGCAAGGACCTCAACACAGAGCGCGCCGACAAGCTCGAAGATGCCGGCATCTACAAGTGGAAGCGCGGAGGTGAAAAGCACATCTGGAGCACGAAGGTCATCGGACAATTCCAAAAGGCCGTCCGCAAGGGCGACTACGCCATGTACAAGGTCTTCTCCTCGCTTGTCAATGAGCAGGACGAGACACGCTGCACACTGCGCGGACTCTTCGACTTCGCCGACGCACCCACCATCCCTCTCAGCGAGGTTGAGAGTGAAGCGAGCATCATACGCCGCTTCGTCTCAGGAGCTATGAGCTTTGGCGCGATCTCGAAGGAATCCCACGAGATGATTGCGATTGCGATGAACCGCCTCGGTGCAATGAGCAACTCGGGTGAGGGCGGCGAAGACCCCGCCCGCTACCAAGTCCAAGAGAACGGCGACGACCTCTGCTCCGCTGTGAAGCAGATCGCCTCGGGACGCTTCGGTGTCACTGCCGAGTACCTCGCCCATGCCCGCGAGCTGCAAATCAAAGTCGCCCAGGGGGCGAAGCCCGGTGAGGGCGGACAGCTCCCCGGTGGCAAGGTAGACGAGGACATCGCCCGCGTGCGCCACTCCACCCCCGGTGTCACCCTCATCTCACCTCCTCCCCACCACGACATCTACTCCATCGAGGACCTTGCCGAGCTCATCTTTGACCTCCGCAATGCCAATCCTGACGCGCGCGTCAGCGTGAAGCTCGTCTCCGAAGTCGGTGTCGGTACCGTCGCCGCAGGCGTCGCGAAGGGAGGCGCGGACATGGTGCTCATCTCGGGTCACGACGGCGGCACGGGCGCGTCGCCACTCACCTCCATCACCTACGCGGGCATGCCTTGGGAGCTCGGTGTCGCCGAGACGCACCAGACACTCGTCCTCAACCAACTGCGTGACAAGATCCGCATCCAGACCGACGGTCTGATCACGAACGGTCGCGACGTCGTCGTCGCCGCACTGCTCGGTGCGGAGGAGTACGGCTTTGCCACCTCCATCCTCATCGCTCTGGGCTGCGTCATGGCACGTGTCTGCAACAAGAACACCTGCCCCGTCGGCATCGCCACGCAGAACGAAGGACTGCGCCAGCGCATGCGCGGCAAGCCTGAGAATATTATTAATTACCTCCAGTTCGTCGCCCGTGAGACACGTGAGTACCTCGCCGCTCTCGGCCTGCGCAGCATCGACGAAGCCGTCGGTCGCACCGACCTCCTGCAGGTAGACAAGGCTCTGGATTACTGGAAGGCCCAGCACCTCGATTTCTCCCGCATCCTGCGCCCCGAGCCACAGAATATCTACGCCGCTGAGCAGCAGCCCAGCACGGTTACGATCTTTGACGAGCAGTTCATGGCCGAGGTCGAGCCCGCCATCGCCTCAGGCGAGCAGGTCAGCATCAGCCTCCCCATCAGCAACACCGACCGCGCGATTGGCACACGCCTCTCCTTCTATATCGCCAAGACCCACGGCGACGCAGGACTCGCCGAGGATAGCGTCCAGCTGAACCTCACTGGCACAGCAGGCCAGAGCCTCGGTGCCTTCCTCGCTCGCGGCGTCACCTTGACGCTGAATGGGCAGGCGAATGACTACGTCGGCAAGGGACTCTCGGGTGGCACCATCGTTGTCAAGCCCTTCGAGGGCACCAGCTACGACCCCGCAGCCAACGTCATCGCGGGCAACGTATTGCTCTACGGCGCGACCAGTGGCAAGCTCTTCGTCCACGGACAGGTGGGCGAGCGATTCGCCGTGCGCAACTCGGGCGCGACTGCCGTCATCGAGGGCGCAGGCGACCACTGCTGCGAGTACATGACTGGCGGCTGTGTCGTCGTGCTCGGTGGCACGGGGCACAACTTTGGCGCTGGTATGAGCGGAGGTCTCGCCTATGTCTGGGATGAGAATCACCTCTTTGACCGCTACTGCAACCTCGACATGATCGACCTCGATCCCGTCTGTGAGCCCGAGGACGTGGAGCGCCTCCGCAGCCTCATCGAGGAGCATGCCGCGCGCACCGGCTCGGAGCGTGCGAAGAGCATCCTTGCTGACTTTGAGCAGCAGCTACCGAACTTCGTCAAGGTCTTCCCCATGGAATACCGCCGCGTGCTCGGGCACATGATCCAAGCCGACGCCGAAGTCGAGCGCAAAGAGACGCATAACTAAAGCCTCAAGCAAAGCATCCCCATCCCTCAGCCGCGCGTGCATCGTCACGCGCGGCTGAATCTATTGCTCGCCTGGCAGAGAGAAATTCACTTGACTTCCCATCATGCGTCAGCTAGATTCATCCACAGTTACTTACTCTCCATGAAATTATCCATCATCACCATTTGTTACAATATCGAGGATGTTATTGAGCGAACATGCAAAAGCATTCTCAACCAAACAAACCAAGACTTTGAGTGGATCGTCATCGACGGAGGCTCTACTGATGGGA
>CAYJID010000330.1:0-2462 GCA_964370135.1 uncultured Akkermansia sp.
AAAAGGCGATTTCCTATACATGTCCTCGCCAATATGTATGCGAAAAGGCGATTTCCTATACATGTCCTCGCCAATATGTATGCGAAAAGGCGATTTCCTATACATGTCCTCGCCAATATGTATGCGAAAAGGCGATTTCCTATACATGTCCTCGACTATATGTATGCAAAAAGGCGATTTCCTATACAGATGGGCTTGCTGTAGTCCGAGGAACGCAGGTCAGGGATTGGTGAAGATACAGTCTTTATGAAATCCCAGATGCTTCACATTCCGTTTCACTCATCTGCGGTGAGTCTGAGAAGATGGATTCGATCTTTGCCCGATTTGCCTCCGTCTGGTAGCTCAGGAAGAGCCCATAGAGAGCAGAGTTGATATAATAATTGTTCCTGCCTCGCTTCTGCTTCTCCAGCACGCCGAGCGCCACGAGCTGGTCAAGTCGCTTTGTGGCTGTCTGTCGACTGATTTCGAGTGCTTTTTCTAGATGTGCGATCTTTGTATAAGGATGGCTAAAGAGATGATTGACTAGCTCATGGCTGTACTGCCTGCCAAGAGCCTCGCGCACCGTGTGCTTGAACTCCTGCATCAGCTGCGCGATCTTCTCCACGAGCTTGAGGCTGGTCTGAGCCGTTTCCTCCACGCCGCGCAGCATGAAGAGCACCCAGTGCTGCCACTGCTGCTGCGTCTGCTCCTCCTGTTCCCCTGCTGCTGCATCGCGTATGCTCTGCAAGAGTCGGTAATATTCCCCCTTGTTCTGCGTGATATAGCGGCTCAGATACAAGATCGGCAGATCGAGCAGCCCCTGCGCGACGAGGAAAATGATGCACAGGATACGCCCTGTGCGCCCATTGCCATCATAAAAGGGGTGAATGCTCTCAAACTGGTGATGCAGGATTGCCATCTTGATGAGCGGGTCGAGGTCGCTGAGCTGCTCGTCGTTGATGAATGCCACGAGATTCTCCATGAGCGCATCTATTTCTTGGTGGTCTTGCGGGGGCATGTAGACGACGCCCCCGCGCTGATCCTTGAGCGTGGTGCCGGGTAGCTTGCGGTAGCCTGCCTCGTTCTTCTCAATGATGCGCTGGATCTCGATGATGAGCTTGTTGCTGATGATGTTGTGGGGACTCAGGGCTTGGAATCCATGCATGATGGCGGCCTTGTAATCAAGCACTTCCTTGGTCGATGCCGAGAGGAAATGCTCATCGAGCTCGAGACTTGCCATGTGCAGCTCGTCGTGCGTGGTGACGATATTCTCCACCTCAGAGCTGTCCTTGGCCTCCATGAGGGTGAGTGCTTCGATGAGGATGTTTTTGTTCGGGATCTTGACAGCCGCTCCCTTGAGCTCAGCTAGGTAGCGGCTCGATCGTGCGAGCTGACGCATGATCTCGCGTGTTTCGAGCTCATAGGGCAGCGGCAGTGTAGGAGGTATGTAGCTCATGTGAAATCGGGGGAATACACGAGATTAGCAAGTTTTGCTCCGCGTGGCAATGCAAATCACGAGGCACGAGCAGCTAGAAGTGCCGCGATCGCTTCGTTTTATTGTCTCAATCTGATGTACAATTCTATCAGCACTTATCTTCGATCTGAGAGCCGCTCGTCCCTTGGCACAGGGTAGGGGATCACAGCGCAAAAAAAGCCGCCCTCGCCGTGTGTGGCGGCGAGGGCGGCTGATGATCACGCGAGGCTAGGCTATGTACGTGACGGCATGCGTTCGTTCATGAGTCGGTGTGGTTGCCCTTAGTGCTTGGGAGCCTCGCACTTCTGAGCCATGGTGGCGTATTTCTTCGCCATCTCGGGGTTCTTCTCACCGCCGCCACAGCCAGTGGCGTGCATGTGAGCGAGAGCCATGCAGGCGCCCTTGTGTCCGTCAGCGGCAGCCTTTTCTAGGCCAGCTTTGGCCTTGGATGCCATTTCTTTGGAGACAGCGGGATCGTCCTTCATAGGCGTGTCAGCTCCATCGCTCGTCAGGTACGCAATCGTGTACTGCGCGATGGGGTTGCCGTTGGCTGCCTCCAGCGTGACGGTGTCGATGTTGAGCCATTCGGTATTGCAGGCTTGGATCTTGCCATCAGCTGCTACGTTAGGGGCGCAGCAGGGCGTGGGGCAGGGGGCTTTGCTGTCCATGGTGCAGGGCTTGGTGGTGTCTGCATAGGCATTGAATCCAAGGAAGGCAACGGCGGTCATGAATAATGTGTGGTTCATAGGCACCCAGTATGCCTGTCCTTAAAAAAACTTTCAAACTAACTCTCTAGCTGTTTAGTTTCCTTAAAATCAGCTCATCACGACCAGTTATTCACGCTCCCTTAAAAAAGAATTCTCGAAAAAAATAAAATTAATATTGACATCAGCCTTAAAAACAACTAAGATTGCCCCGCTTTGAAGTCTCCAACAGGAGACGATACGGAAAAAGCGCTTCTGTAGCTCAGGGGTAGAGCGCATCCTTGGTAAGGATGAGGTCGCGGGTT
>CAYJID010000331.1:0-2431 GCA_964370135.1 uncultured Akkermansia sp.
CATGTACTTCCTTTTGTTGAATGAAAAATAAGATTTTTCATTCAACAAAAGAAAGATTTGATATGATAATTCTGATAGAATGCATTCACTGCATTTTATTACATTATTTATAGCCAAAGTAATAAAATGTCGAGAAATTTAGGGGGCTTCTAATTTCTCGCGAGGTAAGATTTTGAGATGATTTTAGAGTTGGATTTTTCACGAATTGATGGCTCAGAGTGTCCTCTGAGACGAAAATTCGGGGAAAATCCAGCCTAAAAGCACTCAAAAGCTGCCTCGTGAAGCGATTTTCTGAATTTTCTTATTTAGAATGACGAGAATTTAGAAGCCCCCTTTAGACATCCCCATTACTGCCCCATCAGCGTCATGAACTTTTGCGCAGAGTTGCGCAGTCCCTCATGAGGGCTGCCACAGGCAGCACTGATGGCTTTCAGACTTGCCGACACCTTCTTGGCGATCTCCTGACCTTCAGCACTTGTAAAGAAGCTCTGCATCTGCTCTGGGCTGACAGGCTGGCGGCCTTCGGCACGGCATTGCTCTTCAAAAGCGGTTTGCTCCTGACGCAGCTGCGCCATGGTCGCCGTGACCGCGTCGAACTTGGTCGCTGCATCACTGGCTGGCATCTTCTCCTCAGCTGCTTGGATGCAGATATCGCCCGCTTCATTGATCAGCTCAAAGGTTTGCTTGAGCATTTCCATCGCGCGATCATTTGTTTCATCTGCTTGTACACAAGGTGCAATGAGAGACACGGCTACAGCCGTCAAAAGGGATATATTCTTCATAGAGCCCTATGTTATCAAGAAAAAGAGCAGCTGTCGATGAGGAAATTATATCCTAACAAAACACGAGATCACTATAAAATCAGAGCGGTACGTTTCACAACGCACCGCTCTGCTCTTACTTACACCTACTCTATGAAAAAACAGTTGCCTGTTATTTAAGAATAACCGGAATGTATCCGGATATTATTAATACGCATTCTAGCATTTCATTCTTTCAACTTTTTACAATTTTCTTGCCGAATTTTCTGTAATATTTCACAAATAACTCATTATCAAACCTCTAAAAAATTACATTTTTTTGTCACTTTTTGACAGAACAATGAATTTCCATTGACAGGCACCCTGCCTCTCGCTATGATGCGCGCATGGAAACACGCCTCATCCAAGTAGATCCCCTCGACAATTTGAAAGCACTCTATGAAGAAGTAGCCCAGATGATGAAAGAGGGCTCCATCGTCGCGCTGCCCACGGAGACCGTCTACGGACTCGGTGCCGATGCCTTCCACGCCGAGGCGGTCGCCGCCGTCTACGAGGCAAAAGAGCGCCCCAGCTTCGACCCGCTCATCTGCCACCTCGCCAGCGCGCGCCAGCTCAAAGACGTCGCCGTCATCGACGAGGACCTACAAGAACTCGTCAATACACTCACGAAAGAATTCTGGCCAGGGCCACTCACCCTCGTCCTGCCCAAGCAAGACTGCATCCCCGACATCGTCACCGCAGGGCTACCCACCGTCGCCTGCCGCGTCTCTGCGCACGACGTCATGCGCGGCGTGTGCAAGGCACTCGGTCACCCCATCGCCGCGCCTAGTGCAAATCGCTTTGGCCACATCTCCCCCACCAGTGCCGCCGCCGTTGTGAAGGAACTCGACGGCCGCATCCCCCTCATCATCGACGCGGGCGCCTGTAGCGAAGGATTGGAAAGCACCATCCTCGCCCCCTGTATCGACGAAAAGGGCAACCCCGCCGTCCATCTCCTACGCGAGGGGCCCGTCACCCGTGAGCAGCTGCGCAAGATCTGCCGCATCATCCGCCCGAAAAAACTCGGAGCCCATGCCCTCGCCCAGCTCAAGAAAAAGGAGCAGGAAGAGCAAGCAGAAAACACCCAGCAGCATCCCGTCCAGGCCCCTGGGCAGCTCGCCAGCCACTACGCCCCCACCAAGCCCCTGCACCTCCACAAGGTACGCGACCCCTTCACCCCTGAGCAAGGCGTGCGCTACGGTCTCATCAGCTATCAGGGTGAGAGCCAGCTCGCCACCCTCGACTGCTGGGAAGAGGTCATGCCCCTCTCCCCTGGCAGCGGTCGCCTCGCGGAGGCTGCCGTGCGCCTCTTTGCCGTCATGCGCGCTATGGATGAGTGCGAGGACGTGGACGTCATCATCGTCGAGGAGCTACCTGAGACAGGACTCGGCTATGCCATGATGGACCGCCTGCGCCGCGCCGCCCATCAATCCTGATACAACAGCTCGCTTTCTCGCCTTGCGACTAAGGGGGATCTTACGGGGACTTCTAAATTCTCGTTCTCATCCAAAACGCCGCCAATTCTCATCCAAAATGCCAGCAAAATTCGAAGCTGCTAATTTTGCAAGATCCCCTAAGGCGAGAAATGAGCAGTCGCACATAATTGGATTGCATTTTCTAGCGGGAATCAT
>CAYJID010000332.1:0-2376 GCA_964370135.1 uncultured Akkermansia sp.
AAATTAATATTGGACGGTGGCGATGTACCAGCCCATGGTGCCGAAGAGCGCGAGCATGAGCGTGATGATCCAGAAGCGGATGCAGACCTGTGGCTCCGACCAGCCTTTTTTCTCAAAGTGGTGGTGGATGGGAGCCATGAGCAGCAGGCGGCGGGGCTTGCCATAGAGGCGGCGTGTGAGCTTGTAGCCCATGCGCTGGACGATGACGGAGAGGGCCTCGATGACGAAGATGCCTCCCAGTAGCATGAGGGTGAGATGATTGCCCGAGCAGACGGCGATCGTGCCGAGGACGCCTCCGAGGGCGAGCGAGCCGGTGTCACCCATGAAGACCTTCGCCGGATAGGCGTTGAACCACAGGAAGCCGAGGCAGGCAAAGGCGATGCTGGCGAGCAGGATGTTGAGCTCCGTGGAGCAGGTGACGATGGTGAAGAGGGCGGCGACGATGGCGACACAGCCGCTGGCGAGTCCGTCGAGTCCGTCGGTGATGTTCACCGCATTGGACGTGGCGATGATGACGACCACAGAGAGGGGGATGAACCAGATGCCGATGTCCCACCAGCCCCAGAAGGGGACGAGGATGTTGCTCACGTCAGGCGAGCTCTCGTAGAGGTAGAAGGAGGCGGCGAGGGCGGCGAGGGTCTGGATGAGGATCTTGATCCAGCCGTTGACGCCGTCGGTGCCTTTCTGCCTGATCTTGGCAAAGTCGTCGAGGAAGCCCAGTCCCGCTGTCATGATGAGCACGAGGAGGCAGGCGTGGATGCTGGGGCTGCTCAGGTCACCAAAGAGCAGCATGCTGAGCACGACGAGGCCGATGATCATGATGCCGCCCATGGTGGGGGTGCCCACCTTCTTCTGATGGTCGGGGGCATTCGCCCTGCCTGATTGCTGGCGTATGGGCTGCCCCGCCTTGAGCCGTCGGAGGAAGGCGATGAGGTAGGGCCCCAGAATGAGGCTACTCACGAAGGGGAAGAGGATGGCGCAGAAGACGAGCAGGCGCGTGGGGATCTCGAAGAAGTGGGGGATCATGTGTGGGGGGATGGGCTAGGGGTAGGAGCTAGGATGGAGTGGAGGGAAGTAGGTCGGTGAATGCGTGGAGAGTACATTCCATCCGCGCGGAGCGAGAGCCCTTGAAGAGCAGCGCGTCACCTGCACGGGTGAGGGTAGAGAGGAGAGCCGCCGCCTCGTCGTGACTCGCGAGGTGGTGGAGGGGGACGCCAGCAGCGCCCGCATGCAGCGCGAGCATGTCCTCGCTGAGCTCACCGACGGTGATGAGCTGGCTGTAGCCGCGGGCGCGCACATGGGCACCTACTTGGCGGTGGATGTCAGGGCCATGGGAGCCGAGCTCACCGATGGCGCCGAGGATGGCGATGCAGCGTGTGGGCTCGCTCATGTCGGCGACGGTATCGAGGGCGGCGCACATGCTCTCGAGATTCGCATTGTAGCTATCGTCGATGAGGTAGAGTCCCTGTCTCTGCTCGCAGCTGAGTCGCCCGCGTGTGAGCGTGGAGACGGCGAGGCCTGCGGCGATGGCATCGAGCGTGCAGCCGCACTTCCACGCGGCGGCGGCGGCGAGCAGGCTGTTGCTCACCATGTGGCGGCCGGGTGTGGGGAGTTTTATTCCTATGCTGCCTTCATCCTCGATGATGAGGGTGTAGCTGCTGCCCGTTGTGTGGTAGACGATATCCACGGCGCGTAGCGGGCAGTCGTCCGCTCCGACGGCGAGGCAGTGGGCGGCGGTCTGGGTGGCTATGTAGTCGGCGAAATCATCGCTCGCGGGGTAGAAGAGCCAGCCTGAGCGTGGGAGAGCGCGCGCGAGCGTGCATTTCTCCTCCGCGATGACCTCGCGTGAGCCCATGTACTCGATGTGCGCTGATCCTATGTGGGTGATGATGCCCATGTCGGGGCTGGTGATGTCGCAGAGCGGCTGGATCTCGCCGACGTGGTTCATGCCCATCTCCCAGACGGCGACCTCGGTGTCGGCGGGGGTGGCGAGCACGCTGAGCGGGACGCCGATGTGGTTGTTGAGATTGCCTCGTGTGGCCTGTGCGCGGTAGCTCTGCTGGAGGATGCTCAGCAGCATGTCCTTGGTGCTGGTCTTGCCACTGGAGCCTGTCAGTCCGATGACGCGCAGCGGCTCGATCTCGTGACGCCACCAGCGCGCGAGCAGCTGGAGGGCGATGAGTGTGTCGTCAACTCTCAGGACGCTACAGCTGGCGGGGAGCTCGCCTAGGTCTTCGGAGACGAGGACGGCGGCAGCTCCCTGTTCGGCTGCTTGGGCGGCAAAGCGATTGCCATTGAAGCGCTCACCGCTCAGCGCGACGAAGAGACAGCCCGGCTGCAACTGGCGCGTGTCGGTGACGACGCCAGCTGTGATGG
>CAYJID010000333.1:0-2373 GCA_964370135.1 uncultured Akkermansia sp.
CTTGCTTTTGATAGGGAAAAATAATACAATTGCGCGGGGCTGTAGCTCAGCGGTCAGAGCAGGGGACTCATAATCCCTTGGTCGCGGGTTCGATACCCGCCGGCCCTATTACTTTTTTCCTACGGAATCAGCATTGCCTATTTTATGCCCAGAACAGCAATCATCAGCGATATCCATGCAAACATGCATGCGCTCGCGGCTGTCATCGGCGATGTCCAACAGCAGCAATGCACAGATGTAGCCTGTCTCGGCGACATTGTTGGCTACAACGCCTACCCAGCCGAATGCATCGACTACATCCGCAGCCTCAATTGCCCCGTCGTCAAGGGGAATCATGATGAAGAGGTCGTCCGCGAGACTCATCTCAATATGAACCCCATGGCCGCGCAGGCCATGCAGTGGACGCGCTCACGCCTCACGGAGGATCAGCTCACTTGGCTCATCAAGCTGCCCTACAAGAGCTTCATCCGCTCCCAGTTTGCCATCGTGCACGCCTCCTCGGATCAGCCGCAGAAGTGGAACTACATCCTCAACGAGAGCGATGCGGCGACGAACTTTTCCAAGCAATTCTCCCCCGTCTGCTTCCACGGGCACACCCATGCGCCCAAGATTTTCTACCACGATCAGTCTGGAGCGCACGAGGATACCGAGACACTCGCCCGCCTCAAGGAAGACGGAGAAGCGAGCTTCTCGCCCATCCAAGGGCTGAAGTACTTCATCAATGTCGGCTCCGTCGGACAGCCGCGCGACGGCGACCCACGCGCCTGCTACGTCATCTACGACACAGATCAGAACATCATCAGCTTCCGCCGCGTCACATACGATGTCGCCTCGGCACAGGATGCGATCATCGCCTCCGGTCTCCCCCTCTACCTCTCCGAGCGTCTCGGTCGCGGTGTCTAGTTTTGCAACCCCTTGAGCACCGATCTGTGATGACTACTGATCGCTCTACGCTAAAGCGCGTCCTCTACCTCCTGCTCTTTCTGGGTCTCGGCACGCTTGCAGCCTACATGCTCGTGCCCTACGAGCTCGAGCAGATGGAATGGGAGATACCAGGCATGCCTGAGAGCTACCCTATTGAGCAGAAGATGCGCCCCCTGCTCCTGCTCGTCCTCTGCTACATCCCCTTCCTCTCCGCGCTGATCTATCAATTCCTCGGGACGATGGATCGCTACATGACGCGCCACTTCATCACGCATTTCTTGCTCTGCACGGTCATTCTGCTTGCCATCTACCTGCTGGCTGACTTCACGGACAACATGGAGCGATTCCGCAGCAAGTTTGACGACCCGGTCACGCAGTGCCTCATCTTCTACGCGACGCAGATCCCCATGTTCCTCTACCAGATCCTGCCCTACACGCTGCTCATGGGCGCGCTCTGGAGTCTGAGTCGCTGGTCGACCACCTGTGAGCTCACAGGCATGCTCCAGTCGGGACGCTCGCTGCTGCGCGTCTGCGCGCCCATCTTCCTCTACGGCAGCATCATTGCCGTCGTCTACGGCATCTGCGGCTTCCACTGGGCACCCAGTGGCTCGCTCTACCGCGACCTCATCCTCAAGCAGAGCAAGCGCCCCGATGGCACAGCACCCGCCATCGTCTACAAGCACGAGCGCAGCGCGCGTATCTGGAACATCGACCAGCCCGCCACCATGCAGAACCCAGGCGTTCCCATGCGAGGCGTGGAGATCAAGCAATTCGACCCTCAGCAGGCGGGCAAGGTCATCTACCAGCTCCGCGCGGAAAAGGCGCAGTGGGACAAGCAGACAGCGCACTGGACCTTTAGCGAGGTCTATGTGCGTCAGATCGCCCCGGGTGAGGAGCGACCCAAGGACGACAGCTACTACGCTACACGCACGCTCAACTTTGAGGAGAAGCCCTACCAGATCATCAGCCCCACGCAGAATCGCGGCAACGACTCCATGAGCACGTCTGCGCTCTACGACATCCTCAAGACGGGAGCAGGCACACGCGAAGACCGCGCCCGCAAGAGGACGGAGTGGCATGTGCGCATCGCGCGCATCTTCACCTGCCTCGTCTTCGTCCTGCTCGCCATCCCTAGTGCCGTCACCTTCCAGCGACGCGGCACGATGAAGGGCATCGGCATTGCCATCATCCTCGCCGCCCTCATGCTCTTCCTCTACCGCGTCTTCCCCGCGCTGGGAGAGTCGCGCCTCATCCCCGCATGGCTGAGCGCTTGGCTGCCGAACTTTATTTACCTCTTCATCGCCCTGTGGCTCTTCCAGCGCAATCTCGCGCACCGCAGCCTCCGCGAGTGGTTCCGCGCCCTGCGAGGCGCGCCGCAGAACGTTAAATAAACCAAAACCTTATGACACCTGATCTCAGCCGCATCCGTGGCATCATCTTTGACTTCGA
>CAYJID010000334.1:0-2346 GCA_964370135.1 uncultured Akkermansia sp.
GCAACCTGCGCTGTGACTGGTGTGATACCTCCTATAGTTGGAATGCCTTCATCGAGCTCTCCACCCACGAGGTCATTGACCTCATCGAGCAGCACAACTGCCGCCAGCTCGTGATCACGGGCGGCGAGCCTCTCATGCAGCAGGAGGAGCTCGAGCAGCTCCTGCGCGCCCTGCCCGATGATTTCTACATCGAGGTGGAGACGAATGGCACGCTGCTCCCCACGCCCTACCTCTTCCAGCGCGTCGATCAGTGGAATGTCTCGCCAAAGCTCGCCCACGCCGGCGTCGAGGACGCTCTCCAGCCCGATATCCTGCGCCACCTAGCCGAGCACCCCAATTGCTGGTTCAAATTCGTCATCCAGCAGGAGAGCGATTGGGAGGAGATAGCACCCCTCGCTCTGCCCTCTCAGCGTATCATCCTCATGCCCTGCGCCACGAGCCGCGACGAGCTCCGCGCCGCTCGCCCCACCATCGTCGCCCTTGCTATCCAATACGGTGTCCGCTTCGGCGATCGACTCCACCTCGAGCTCTGGGATAAGAAAAAGGGGGTCTAACTCCCCCATATCAAAAATTTTTGATAAATAGATTGACAGAATCTCTAGCTAGACCTATACTCGATTCATCAACTATTTTTGATATGAAAAGCGAATCCCCCGCCGCTATAGGCTTTTTTGAGCGCTATCTCACCCTCTGGGTCATCCTCTGCATGGTCGTAGGTGTGCTCATCGGCAGATACCTCCCCGCCATTCCTCAGCTCCTCTCAGAGCTGGAATACGCCAACATCTCGCTGCCTATCGTCGTGCTCATCTGGCTGATGATCTACCCCATGATGCTCAAGGTGGACTTCCAGAGTGTGAAGGACGTGAGGAAGAACCCACAGGGGCTCTTCGTCACGTGGGCGGTCAACTGGCTGGTGAAGCCCTTCACCATGTTCGGCATCGCATGGCTCTTCTTTTTTGTCCTCTTTGAGAGCTTCATCACGCCTGATCTTGCGAAAGACTACCTCGCAGGTGCCGTACTCCTCGGAGCAGCACCCTGCACGGCGATGGTCTTTGTGTGGAGCCAGCTCACACGCGGGAATGCCGCCTACACCGTCGTGCAGGTCGCGACGAATGACCTGATCATCCTCATCGCCTTCACCCCCATCGTGGCGCTGCTCCTCCAGCAGGCGGGCGTCACCATCCCATGGGACACGCTGATCGTCTCCGTCGTCCTCTTCGTCGTCATCCCCCTCGTCGGTGGCATCATCACCCGTCGTCAAGTCGTGCGTACGAAGGGCATCGAGTATCTGGAAAAGAAGCTCATCGCTCGCTTGGGCAACGTCACCATTGGCGGGCTGCTGCTCACGCTCGTGCTCATCTTCTCGCTACAGGGCAAGGTCATCTTGGAGCATCCCCTGCACATCGGACTCATCGCGGTACCGCTCATCATCCAGACCGTGCTCATCTTTGCGCTGGCGTACTTTGCAAGCCGTGCGATCAAGCTACCTCATGAGATCGCGGCACCAGCGGGCATGATAGGCGCGTCGAACTTCTTTGAACTCTCGGTCGCCGTCGCCATTGCCCTCTTTGGGATTGACAGTCCTGTCGTACTTGCTACGATTGTGGGCGTGCTCGTAGAGGTACCGGTCATGCTGGCACTCGTACGCTATGCGAACCGCACGCGCCATTACTTTCCTAGCTGTGGCTGCAAATAAAAATTCGGAAAACACATTTTAATATATGAACAAGACATCACTCGCAAAAGTCGCCTTCGTCTGCGTGCACAACTCCTGCCGCAGCCAGATCGCGGAAGCCCTTGGAAAACACCTCGCGTCGGCTAGCTTTGAAAGCTACTCGGCAGGGACGGAACTACGCCCTCAGATCAACCAAGACGCGGTGCGCATCATGAAGGACATCTACCAGATCGACATGGAGCTCACGCAGAGCAGCAAACTGCTGGCGGACATCCCTGAGGTGGACATCGTGATCACGATGGGGTGCAACGTGCAGTGCCCGATGCTGCCTTGCAAGCATCGTGAGGACTGGGGACTGGAAGATCCGAGTGGGAAGCAAGATGCGGCATTTGTGGAGACGATTGAGACGATCCATCAGCGCATTTTGGAACTAGCTGCGCGCATCGAAAGCGGAGAACTGCTCAGCGCGAAGTAAGCGCACAGAGATCTATTTTTTAACGGAGGCTTCTTTTTCTGAGGAAAAGGAAGCCTCTTGGTGTACCAAGTACGCGACCACCCACGGTGGCAGAGCACGGCGATACGGAGTATCGCTAGGGGGTGTCCAGAGGGCCGCAGGTCCTTTGGTGGCCGTCTGGGGGCCAGTCCCCAGCGGGTCTGGGCAGAGCCCAGTG
>CAYJID010000335.1:0-2345 GCA_964370135.1 uncultured Akkermansia sp.
AGCATGAGGTAGCTCATGCAGTGGAAGAGACGCTTGATGTGTTCCTCAAGTCGGAAAATCTTGCTATCGTAGAAACGAATACCTTCAAAACATCCATCCCCATACAGCAAGCCATGGTCGAATACCGAGATCTTTGCATCCTGCTCCTCGACTAAGTTGCCATCAATCCATATTTTCATAATATATATTTTTGTCTAAGTTTAAACTTTGTTTGGATAAACCGCAGAATTATAACGCCAAAACCACCCTATGGGAAGCCTAAAGTGACTAGGTGTTCATTGTGAGTATGTTTTACCCCCGTTCTTGAGAATTGTAGTTGAGAATATAGTGATTTTTGGCAGTGGTGATTTAGGAGATCGTATTTTTTTGGCTCGCTATTACCCAGCGCATTTGGTACAATCCCCGCAAAACCCGAGGGTTTCTTACTACCCTTTATCACTCAACAAAGACAGAATATGAACGATCAATCGCAATCCTTCAAGCGACTCCCTGTCGCCGTCATCGGCACAGGCTCCTATGTCCCCGAACGCCGTCTGACCAACTCGGATCTCGAAAAAATGGTCGCTACTTCCAATGAATGGATTATCGAGCGCACCGGTATCGAAGAGCGCCGCATCGCCGCCCCCGATGAGAAGACGAGCGACATGGCGACCCAAGCCGCCCTGCGCGCGATAGAGAATGCGAATATTGACCCCGAAGACATCGACCTCATTATTCTTGCCACCGTCACCCCCGACACCTTCACCCCCTCCACCGCGTGCTACGTGCAGGCTAATATTGGTGCCGTGAATGCTGCCGCCTTTGATATCTCCGCCGCCTGCTCGGGCTTCCTCTACGCGCTCAAGACAGCCGTGCAGTTCATCGGCTGCGGTCAGGCAAAGACCGCTCTCGTCATCGCGAGCGAAAAGCTCAGCCACATTGTCAACTGGGAAGACCGCAACACCTGTGTACTCTTCGGCGACGGCTCAGGAGCCGCCATCCTCCAAGCCACAGAAGAATCTGAAACAGGTAGTGCCATCCTCGCCACCGACATCGGCGCTGACGGCAAGCTCACCGACCTCCTCCGCGTCCCCGGCGGTGGTACGGCTCTGCCCACGACGGAAGAAAACATCCACGAAAAGCTCTACACGCTCGCCATGCGCGGCAACGAAGTCTTCCGCCACGCCGTGCACCACATGAAGACCTCCGCGCTCTCCCTCATGGAGCGCACAGGCATCACGGGTGACGACGTCGCCCTCGTCATCCCCCATCAGGCGAATCTGCGCATCATCAATGCCGTCGCTCAGCGTCTCAGCATCGCGCCTGAGAAAGTATTCGTCAACCTGCAAAAATACGGCAACACCTCGGGTGCTGCCGTCGCCATCGCCTTTGACGAAGCGCTACGTTCGGGACGTGCGAAGAAGGGCGAGATCGTCATCCTCGTCGCCTTTGGCGCAGGGCTGACATGGAGCTCGGCCGCCATCCGACTCTAACAGCTCGACATTTTTTCAAAACATCATACCACATATGTCATCTGACTCTCCATACAACATGAAGAATCCCTTCCTCGCACCCGTCCTCGGGCTGCGTCCTCTCACCAAGGAAGGGAGTGCCAAAGAAAGCTTCCACATCGACTTCAGCCTCGAGGGCTCTGGCCTCAGCTACGTCACAGGCGACGCACTCGGCGTCATCCCCTGCAATGATGAGAAGCTCGTCGATGCCCTCATCGCCGCCCTCGGACTCGATCCCACCGCGACCGTCGCCACCCCCGATGGCAGCGAGAGCGCGCTGCGTGATGCGCTGATCAACTCCTACGACATCACGAACCTCAAGAAGGCGAATATGACAAAGTGGAACGCCGTCGCCCAGAGCGATGCGCTCGCCGCCATCCTCGCCGACAAGGACGCGCTGAAGGATTTTATATGGGGACGCGACTTCCTCGACCTTGCGAGCAATCCAGAGATGAAGGCGAACTTCCCCGATGCCGCGAGCTTCGTGGCTATCCTGGGCAAGATGGCACCCCGCCTCTACTCCATCGCCAGCAGCCCCGACGCTGTGGCAGGTCAAGTATCGCTCTGCGTCGGTGCCGTGCGCTTCACCACCGATGGTCGTGACCGCGGTGGCGTCTGCTCGACCTACATGGCAGACCGCGTCGCCGCTGGTGACCTCTCTCGCACATTCGTCCATAGCAACAAGAACTTCCGCCTCCCCGCAGACGGTAGCGTGCCTGTCATCATGGTGGGACCTGGTACAGGCATCGCCCCCTTCCGCGCCTTTTGGCAGCAGCGCGTGGCTGACAAGGCGACAGGCCCCATGTGGCTCTTCTTTGGCAACCCCTACGCCGCAACTGACGGCTGCTACGAAGA
>CAYJID010000336.1:0-2336 GCA_964370135.1 uncultured Akkermansia sp.
GCAGCATGGCCTGCGGACTCGCCATGTCCATCGGAGCCCAGCTCGCCTACCCCGAGCGACAGGTCATCGTCCTCTGCGGTGACGGCTCGCTCTCCATGCTCCCCGGTGACCTACTCACCCTCGTCCAAGAGCAGCTGAAGGTAAAGATCCTCGTCTACAACAATTCCTCCCTCGAGCTCGTCGACATGGAGCAGCGCGTCGTAGGCATGACTCCATCAGGCACGCAGCTCGCCGATACGAACTACGCCCACATTGCCACGAGCATGGGTGTCATCGGCACACGCGCCACGCGCACAGGTGAAGCTGAGGACGCCATCAAGCAATGGCTCGCCCAAGATCGCGCCGCCCTCCTCGACGTCCTCGTCGACCCCCACGCCCTCATCGTGCCGCCCGACATCAGTCTCATGCAACGCTACGGATTTAGCAAAAGCATACTCAAGGAGCTGCTACGTGGCAACCTCTCCACTGTCTCCAAGCTCCTCTACGGCAACAAAGATATCATCATCTAAGCACCGCCTTAATCTCCCGAGCAATTATCACAAAATATCGCCTTTCTATACATCCGTTCACTAGTGTCCCGTTAAATTCTCACACACTCGTCGGAATTAACTAAAAGACAGCTATATACAGCATTTTAAAAAGTAAACGGATTTGAATTACGGCTGCGCATGATTTATAACATGCACAGACATGAACCAAAACAAATCGTATTTGCACAGCTAGTGTACTTTTTAGATAGAAATAAGTTCAATTATCTCGTTCGAAAGTATAAAGGGGACAAGTACGTAAAGCATCTGACGTGTTGGAATCAGATGCTGGCACTGATGTTTGGACAGCTCTCAAACCGAGAAAGCTTGCGCGATTTGATTATCGCATTGGATGCACATCGTGCCAAATGCTACCATCTAGGAATCGGTAAATACATCTCAAAATCTACTCTAGCGAAAGCAAATGCAAAGAGAGATTATAAGATTTTTGAAGAGTACGCTTATCACTTGGTTAAAGAAGCGCAGAAGCTGCGCGCGCAGGATATTTTCAAACTTGGTGGAAAGGTTTATGCATTCGATTCAAGCACGATAGATTTGTGTTTGTCTGCTTTTAGTTGGGCTACATTTCGGAAGAAAAAAGGAGGTATCAAGCTTCATACTCTCTATGATGTAGAAACACAAGTCCCTACCTTTTTCCATATTACAACCGCATCGAAGCATGATGTCACCTCGATGATGGAAATCCCCTATGAATTAGGAGCTTATTACATATTTGACAGAGCTTATAATGACTTTGCAAACCTATATAAAATTCACTCGCTAAGGGCATTTTTTGTAATTAGAGCCAAGAAAAATTTGCGCTATAGGTCGGTTAAATGGAAACGTCAGTTATCAAAGAATATACGCTCGGATGCTATAGTAGAATTGACTGGTGTGAAGAGTAAAGAATACTATCCTGAAGCATTGAGGCGAGTTAAATACTGGGATGAAGAGCAGTCGCGAGAGTTCGTATTTTTAACAAATGCTACCATGATAAAGGCTGATGAAGTAGCCTTACTCTACAAAAACCGATGGCAAGTAGAACTATTTTTCAAGTGGATTAAACAGCATTTACGAATCAAGAAATTCTGGGGAATAACTGAGAATGCTGTACGCATACAAATCTACGTAGCGATTATAACTTATTGTCTCGTTGCAATAGTCCAGTGGCGCTTGAAATTAAATCGTACGACGTATGAAATTTTACAAATACTGGGAATATCGCTTACGGATAAAGCTCCATTAGATGAATTGCTCAATGGGCATTCGTGTAATTCCGAGGGTGAAAATACAGATGAACAGCTGTATTTATTTTAGATTCGTTCTAAGTCAAATTTTAACGGGACACTAGTGTCATACACCTTATTTTTTCACCTGTCAAGCATAGGCGAAATAGCTAGTTTGAAAAGCCTCGCTCTTACCAGAGCGAGGCTTTTTGACTTATTGCGATCAAATGAGAACGCGATGATTAGGGGCGCGCGAGCTCGCGGAGCTTCTCGCTGAGCTTTGTATTCACGTAGGGCATACGCGATGCGCCCTTCTTCTCAGCAGAAGACTCATGCTCTGCACGCATCGCGAGATAGTAATAGTAGTCATGGAGCTGCTCGTAGTCGAGAAAGGCATGCAGCAAACTAGCCGGCGAGAGCAGATAGATAAAGCCCTCGGGCAGTGGCGCGGCGGCGCTCACCTGAGCTGTATCCGCCGCGCTGCTATCCTTTTGCTCAGGCTCTTTCTTGTCGAGCTCTGCTAACATTTTCTCGATATGATCAATGAGCGTCTCGCTGGTCACTCTATCGGCAGTTGGGAATG
>CAYJID010000337.1:0-2330 GCA_964370135.1 uncultured Akkermansia sp.
ATCGCTTAAGGTCTAGACCTTAAGAATCCAAGATGCTTCGCATCTCTTGCATGTGAACTCTGCTTTGTTTCTTTCTACAGCTGTAGGCGGTAACCAAACTCCCCCAAAAAAACTCCACTATGTCCGACAACATCAAGAGAGGCATCGGTCCCTTCGCCGTGCTGACTCTCATCTACTTCTTCGTAGGCTTCCTGACGACCATCAACGGCCAGCTCCAAGGCCCGCTCAAGATCTCCTTCCTCTCCGAGGTTGTAGGCTTGAAAAACACGCTCACCACCCTCATCTCCTTCTTCTTCTTCCTCGGCTATCTCGTCAATAGTACACGAGGCGGCAAGTGGATCAATAATGTGGGCTACAAGCGTACGCTGCTGCGCGCCCTCTACTTCATGATCGCAGGTCTTGTCTGCTACGCGCTCTCGTCGAGCTTTGCCGTCCACCTCCCCCACCTCGTGCTCGATCTCGCAGGTGACATCGTGCCCGTCGGCTTCCTCGTCTTCCTCCTCGGCTCCTTCCTCATGGGTACCTCCGCCGCCGTCGGTCAGGTGGTGATCAATCCCTACATCGCCGCCTACGAGCTGCCCGGCACTCAGCCTGTCCAGCGTATGAATATTGTCTGCGCGATCAATTCTCTGGGTACGACCATCGCCCCCTTCTTCGTCACCGGCATCATCTTCGCCGGTGTTTCTATGTCGCAGGTGCAGGCTCAGCAGCTGCTCATGCCTCTGCTGCTCATGGCGGGCTTTGTCGCCGTCGTGACACTCATCACGTCCCGCCTCTCGCTCCCCGATCTCGCCGAGACACGCAGCGAGGGCGGCGAGAGTCTGACGCGCAGTATCTGGAGCTTCCGCCATCTGCGACTCGGCGTCATTGCTATCTTCTTCTACGTGGGCGCTGAGGTCTCTATCGGGGTGAATGTGAATCTCCACGCCATGCAGCTCATCGACGAGGGACATCCCCTGAGCTTCTTTGGCCGCGGGCAGCTCGTCTTTGCCGGCATGGATCTCGGCATCCCCGCCCTGCTCGCCACGCTCTACTGGGGCGGTCTCATGGTCGGACGCATCGTCTTCAGCCTCTTCAATCAGGTATCCCCACGCATGCTGCTCTCCTGTAGTGCCATCTGCGCCATCCTGCTCACCATCATCGCGATTCTGAGCAACAATCTCTGGGTGCTCATCTCCGTCGGTCTCTGCCACTCCGTCATGTGGGGTGCTACCTTCACCCTCGCCATCGAGGGGCTCAAGCAGTACACGTCCAAGGCCTCGGGCATCTTCATGATGGGGGTCTTCGGCGGTGCCATCTTCCCTGTGCTCCAAGGCGTGCTCGCCGACCACAGCGGCTGGCAGTGGAGCTGGCTGATCGTCATCGTCTGTGAGAGCGTGCTGCTCTACTACGCCCTCTGGGGCTCACGCGTGCGCCCTGAGGACGTCGCCTAATCAATTTCATTTTACAACAAAGAAAAAATATGAATCAACCTGTTACCATCGTCGGTCTCGGAGAGATCCTCTGGGACATGCTCCCCGAGGGCAAGCAGCTCGGAGGCGCCCCCGCCAATTTCGCCTACCACAGCTCGCAGCTCGGGCATGAGGGCATCATCGTCAGCGCACTGGGCAAGGACGCGCTCGGCGACGAGATACGCGATATCCTTGCAGAGCGCGCCATCCAGCACCACCTCCCCGAGCTCGCCTACCCCACGGGCAGCGTCGCCATCGAGCTCGATGAGCGCGGCATCCCTCAGTACGAGATCTGCGAAGACGTCGCGTGGGACCACATCGCATGGGACGACACCCTTGAGAGCCTCGCCGCGCGTGCTGGCTGCGCCGTCTTTGGCACACTCGCCCAGCGTAGTGAGGTGAGCCGCAGCAGCATCCAGCGATTCATCGGCGCGATGCAGCCTGAGAGCCTGCGCATCTTTGACATCAACCTGCGGCAGCAATACTACAGCCGCGACGTGATCGAAGCCTCGCTCCAGCTCTGCAATATTCTCAAAATCAACGATGATGAAATCCTTGTCATCCAAGAGCTCTATCACCTTGAGCAGCTCAGCCGTGAGGAAGTCTGCCGACACCTCATCGACACCTACGCCCTGCACTACCTCATCCTCACCTGCGGACGACACGGCAGCTACATCTACAGCGCGGACGCAGCACAGGAAGTCAGCTTTGTCCCCACACCTGACAGCCCCATCGTGGACACCGTCGGCGCGGGGGACTCCTTCACCGCATCGCTCGCCTCGGCACTGCTCAACGGCAACCCCCTTGCCGAAGCACACGCGCTTGCTACCGACGTCGCCACCTACGTCTGCGAGCACCACGGAGCCATGCCCATCCTCA
>CAYJID010000338.1:0-2310 GCA_964370135.1 uncultured Akkermansia sp.
CCGCAGGTGTGCGCCCACGGCAGCGAGGAGGCGCAGCCTCCGACGGGCGTCAGTCTAGCGGGGGCTTCTAAATTCTCGTCATTCTAAATAAGAAAATTCAGAAAAACGCTTCACGAGGCAGCTTTTGAGTGCTTTTAGGCTGGATTTTCCCCGAATTTTCGTCTCAGAGGACACTCTGAGCCATCAATTCGTGAAAAATCCAGCTCTAAAATCATCTCAAAATCTTACCTCGCGAGAAATTAGAAGCCCCCTAGCCCAATAAGCACATGCTCGCGTGGCAAACCCAGCATGGTGTTCCCGCCGCCAGCTGATGCCCCCGTTTATCCGCGCGCGAAGCGCGCCTCTATTTCACCGACGCAAACGCGAAGCGTCACCACTGTCGTAGCAAGCGCTCGGACGCTTCGCGTTTGCCACGGAAGACGATCGCCAGAGATCGCTTAAGGTCTAGATCTTAAGAGTTTATTGATTTGCCGTGGCAGGGCCATGCAGCCTCTCCCTCAAAAAAATCCCGCCTCACACCAGAGACGGGATTCGTAAAAAATGCTAAAAAGCCCCTCAAGCACTCACAGACGACTTGACCATCTTGACCAGATGATTCTTCAGATCCCCTGTCGACTGCGCCGCGAGGCGGAGGCACTTTGATGTCAGCTTCCGCAGCCCTAGCTTGTGATCCTCACTGCCCCAGACCAGCTCCTCAGCGATGAGACCGAGGCGCGTGACAAGCACCGCATTCACCATCCCATTGGCCACCATAGCACTCGTCTGCCCGATGATGGGCAGGCTCTCAATCGCACCACTCGCCATGCGCCCGATGCTGCTAAAGGCGTAGTCGCTGATGCTGTCGAGGTAGTAGGCGTAGTACGACGCGCGCATCAGCGAGAGGTAGAGACCCAGCGTCTGGCGAGCCGAGGGGCGCAGCCCACTGATGAGCGTGACCTCCTTGACGAGCTTTGCACTCAGCGCAAGGATCATGAAGAAGTCCAGCAGCTGGTTGCGCGAGATGGCTGTGGCGAGCCCTGCTTGTAGCGCATGCTGGCGGATGGTGCTACGCGTGAGCCCTTCGCGCGAGCGGCGTAGCTCGGAGAAGGCGGCGCGCAGCGCGCGCTCGCTCGCTGCGTGGCTGAGCTGCTGGAGTGCGGCTACCTCGCGCTGGATGTCGTGGCTGTCGGGATGATTGAGCGGGCCTCGTTTGTGCTGCTGGCGCGCGAGCGCGTGTAGTTGGATGAGGTTGCAGTTCTCTAGGCGCGCCGGCCATGCGGGCTGGCAGAGTACGGGCCAGATGAGCTTGAGCAGGATGAGGGCGAGGATGAGCAGCAGGATGCCGTAGAAGACCCATTCCGAGCCGGGGATCCAGCGCGAGAGCGCGCCTCCGATGTTGAGCACGGAGGAGATGATGGGCAGGATGAGCAGCAGGCTCATGAGGCTGATGGCCCATTTGATGGTTTTGAAGAGGGGCATGGGGTTGTTTGGGTTTGGAAGGGGAAGGGGAAGGGGAAGGGGAGAAGCGTTTTTTTTGTTGCCGCGGTGGTGGTGCTTCGCGTTTGCGGCGGTAGATGTTTGGCGCCCTTCGGGCGCAGGATGAACGGGGGCGTTAGTTGGCGGCGTTAATATCCTTGCTGGATTTGCTGCGCGGGCATGTGCTAAACTATCTGAGCTGACGCCCTGCTGGATCTGCGATCCAGCTTTGCTTGTGGGGCACTGCCCCACGCCCCGCTGGGCTCTGCCCAGTCCCGCAAGGGGCACTGCCCGGCCCGCTGGGGTCTGGTCCCCAGACGGTCACTAAAGGAGTTGCTATCCTCCTCACCTCGCTTCGCTCGGCCGAGCAGGAGGTGTCCTGCCCTTTCGTCGTCTCATTTTGCCGTGCAAAATGTTCTGGACACCACCTTGCGATACTGCGTATCGCTGGGCTGTGCCGCCGTGGGTGGGCAGGGAGGCGGGGTGGGTGCTTCGTTGGTTGCGCTGAGCTCTGCTTTACGCGCGCTGGCTCATGCAGGCTTCGATTTCCTCGACGGTGACGGGTACGAATGCCAGCAGGTCCTCCACGCCATCCTCGCGCACGACGACGTCGGTCTCGATGCGTATGCCGATGCCTTCTTCTTTCACATAGATGCCCGGCTCGATCGTCCATACCTGCCCCGCCGCAAAGACGGTGTCCATCGCTCCGACGTCATGCACGTCGATGCCCAGAGAGTGGCTCGTGCCATGCATGAAGTAGCGTCGTACTGCTGGCGGGTCGTCAGGGTTCTCCACGATGTCTTTCTCACTGAGGAGTCCTACCTTCACGAGCTGCTGCGCCATGCAGCGGCGTAC
>CAYJID010000339.1:0-2297 GCA_964370135.1 uncultured Akkermansia sp.
CCCATGGCGCGGCGCAGGAGGTCAGCGCCGCCGAGCGTGTAGCCCGCGAGCAGCTTTGCCGCGGCCTGCACCTGCTCCTGATAGATCATCACGCCGTAGGTGATGCCTGAGACCTGCTCCAGCAGTGGGTGCTCGTAGACGGCCTCTGCGAGACCGCGCTTCACCTCAATCATGCCGTCCATGAACTGCATCGCCCCTGGGCGGTAGAGGGCGAGAAGGGCGATGATGTCTTCGATATTCTCAATGCCGTAGCGCTTGCAGGTATTGACCATGCCGCCTGATTCGAGCTGGAAGACGCCCATGGTCTCACCGCGGTTGAGCAGATCCAGTGTGGCCTTGTCATCAATGGGTACCTGCTCGTAGCGGAAGTCGGGCGTGTGTAGGCGCACGTACTGCTCCGCATCCTTCATGACGGTGAGTGTCTTGAGCCCGAGGAAGTCCATCTTGAGCAGCCCCGCGTCGGTGATGGCGGACATGTCGCACTGCGTGACGACTTCGCCGTGAGGGTTGCTCAGGTCGTCGCGGGTGAGTGCGACGTAGTCGTCGATCTCGCGGTCGGCGATCACGACACCGGCGGCGTGCATGCCGACGTTGCGTATGGTGCCCTCGAGCTTTTTCCCATAGTTCCAGATCTCTTGATAGCTGGCGTTGCTTTGCAGGAGGTTGACGAGGTCGTCGTTGTCCTTGAGGCTCTTTTCCAGTGTCATGCCGGGGGTGGCAGGGATGAGCTTGGCGATGCGGTCGCCGTCGCTGTAGCTCATGTCGAGCACGCGCGCGACGTCCTTGATCACGGACTTTGCCCCCATGGTGCCGTAGGTGATGATGTGGGAGACGCAGCGCTCGCCGTATTTCTGACGCACGTATTCGATGACCTCGCCGCGTCGCGTCTGGCAGAAGTCGATATCGACGTCGGGGGGGCTGACGCGCTCGGGGTTCAGGAATCGCTCGAAGAGCAGGCTGAACTCAATGGGGTCGATGTCGGTGATGCCCATGACGTAGGCGACGATGGAGCCCGCCGCTGAGCCGCGCCCTGGACCTACGGGGATGTCCTGCTCGCGCGCCCAGTTGATGAAGTCGGCGGTGATGAGGAAGTAGCTGGAGAACTTCAGCTCATTGATGACATTGAGCTCAAAGTCGAGTCGCTTCATGAGCTCGGGATCGCTGTCGACGCGCTGCTGACCGTAGCGCGTGACGAGTCCCTCGATGCACATGTTTCTCATGTACTCCTCGCGGGGTGTGCCATCGGGGGGATCGAACTCGGGGTAGCGATCCGATGAGGTGGAGTCGAGCATGATGGAGACATTGCAGCGCTCGGCGATGAGGGTGGTGTTGTCACAGGCATCGGGATAGGCGGCGAAGAGCTCGCGCATCTCCTGCTCGCTCTTGAAGTACGCGCTGGTGGGGTAGCGCATGCGGTTGGGGTCTTGCTGCTTGCGCCCTGTGCCCACGCAGATGAGCAGGTCGTGCGCGTCGTGGTCGCTTTCCTTGAGGAAGTGGGCGTCATTCGTCGCGACGAGTCCGACGTCGTGCTTGCGCGCGAGGCGCACGAGCTCGGGGAGGCAGCGTAGCTCGACGTCGATGCCGTGGTCTTGGAGCTCGACGAAGACGTTGTTCTTCCCATAGATATCAATGAGATCGAGTAGGGCTTGCTCGGCTTTCTCGGGCTCGTCTTGGAGGATCCATTCTTGGATGGGGCCGGCGACGCAGGCGGTGAGGCAGATGAGACCCTCGGAGTATTTTCTCAGGATCTCCATGTCGACGCGGGGTTTGTAGTAGAATCCCTCGAGGTGGGAGAGGGAGACGAGGTGGACGAGATTCTCCCAGCCTATGTTGTTCTCACAGAGGAGGATGAGGTGGGTGTATTTCTTGCGTCCTGCGATCTGCTTGCGCGTGTCGCGCTCGGTGGGCGCGACATAGACCTCGCAGCCGAGGATGGGCTTGAAGACGGGCTTCTTCTGATCGGGGTTCTCCTTGTTCCACTGCAGCACGCCGCTGTTGTGCTTTTTGGCGGCCATCATGAACTCAATGGCGGCGTAGACATTGCCATGGTCGGTGACCGCGACGCTGTCCATGCCGAGCTCGACACAGCGTTTGATGAGGTCCTTGGTATGGATCATACCATCGAGGAGCGAATATTCAGTATGGACGTGGAGGTGGGTGAATGACATAAGGGGGGGAGTGAGGGCGCGGGGGCATTATAGCGAAAAGCCGCTTGGCTGTCAGTATAGAAATTTTGATTTTTGGGGATCTTGCAAAATTAGCAGCTTCGGATTTTGCTGGCAGTTTGGATGAGAATT
>CAYJID010000340.1:0-2293 GCA_964370135.1 uncultured Akkermansia sp.
GTACGCCGATGCCGCGACAGGTGAGATCGGGCGCGAACTCGCGCCATTTCCAGAGCCCCCAATTACCGCCGAAATGGAGAAACGTGATGATATCGCCGTACTCGGCGAGGAACTGCGCGATCTCATTCATGGTTTTGCGAGCTCGGGAAAAATCTTCTTGCGCGTGCCAAAGAATCGGTGACTGAGGAGGATTGACGTGATGGTCAGCGAGATAATAAAGCTCACCCACGCCCCCGCAGGCCCCATCGCGGGGACGATCCAGTCGGTGCGTACGAGCGCGTAGCTCAGGGGGAAGCCGATGAGCCAGTAGCTGCCCAGATTCACCCAGGTGATGATGGTCGTATCGTGGCAGCCGCGCAGCAGCCCCGCCATGAGAGCCTGGATGGCATCGGGGATCTGGTAGAGCGCGCAGAGGATGACGAGCATCTGTGCGAGATTGATAATGTCTTGCGAGTCGGTGAAGAGTCCGAGCACAGGGTAGCGCACGAGGAAGATGACGGTCATCGAGATGAGTACGCCTGTCATCGCGGTGATGAACAGCGTGCTAAAGTGTGACTGAAAGCCCGCGACATTCTTACACCCTATATGAAAGCTCGCGCGTATCGAGCCCGCGATGCCAAAGGAGAGCGGCATCATGAAGAGCACGCCTGAGATATTGAGCGCGACTTGCTGCGCGGAGACCGCGAGCGTGCCCAGAGGGGCGATGATGAGCGTGACGACGCAGAAGAACGAAACCTCGCAGAGTGTCGCGACCCCCATGGGGAAGCCCAGCTTGAGAATGCGCTTGATCTGCGCGCCATCGGGAGCTCTCCAGTGCAGCATCGTATGCGCATTGAGTCGGTGCTGACGCACACGCAGCATGATGGTGAGCATGCCCAGCATCATGAACCAATTGAGCAGAGCCGTGGCGAGGCCACAGCCTGCACCGCCGAGCGCGGGGATGGGCCCCCAGCCAAAGACGAACAAGAGATTGAGCGGGTAGTTGAGCATCATCCCGCAGATGGCGACGGCCATAGCGGGGCGCGTCTGCGCATAGCCCTCAAAATTCCCCTGAATCACGCGCATCATCATCGCAGCGGGTACACCGAGTATCATGAAGAAGACGTAATTCTGCGCGATGACGGCACTCTGCGCATCCTTCGCAATACTGGCAAAGACGTGACTCGCGCCATAGAGGGCAGCGGCTGCGATGAGCATGAGGGCGAGGGCGAGCCACTTCGCATTATTGAGCAGGTGACCGATGCGCTGCTCCTTGCACTCACCGCGTAGGCGCGCGATCATGGGGGCTACGATGGCGACGATATGCCCGAGTGCTATGAGGATGGGCCAGCAGATGGCCGTGCCCATAGCGACCCCAGCTAGATCGATCTCCCCTGCTCGTCCCGCGACGAGGGTGTCGATGAGACTCATGCAGGTCTGAATGAGATTGGCCACATAGAGAGGGGCAAAGATAGCAAGGAGGCGCTTGAACTCCGTCTTGTCAAAGAGACGGCTAGCTAGGGTGGGCGTTGATGTATTCATAAATCGTGGGTACAAAAAAGCTGCCTCATTTCTGAGACAGCTTTTATTGAGCATCTGGTACGGGACTCGAACCCGTGTTGCCCGCGTGAAAGGCGGGAGTCCTAGGCCACTAGACGAACCAGACTTTGGATTCCTTTCGGTTTCTTTCGTACCTCCCCTGTGGGGTGAGCACGGGCGGATTATAGCAGCATTTTCTCCGCACGTCAATAAAAAAAGATATCTTTTTTGCTTTTTTTGCAAAAAAAATCCATCGAAATCCTAATTTGTTTTCTATGAGGCTATTGCGTAATTGATTTGTGACTACCATGCAGTCTGAGCGTCCGCGCGCTACAAAATTGGCACTCCGTCAGAATCGTATCGTGAATGCCTCACTCGATAAGAAAGTTAGCATTAGTAATAAATCAGCTATAGAAAAAGTAGCATGATTTAGCAGAGTAGTCGCCTCATCTCCCCTTTCATGTGCTTCATTTGGAGGGAAAAGACAAAGTCTTTTTCAACCAAATGAAGATACATGCTACCGACCTTAGAGTGCGAAGTTGGTCAAGAGAAAAACACAATCTGCGATAGAGCAGATTGAGACGAAGCAAGTGAGAGACACCTCTCGAACGGTCCTGCGAAGCAGGATGCTGAGGAATAAATAGCGAGCAGAGCGCAGCGGCGCGAAGCGGTTTATGCCGGATTTTATCTTGACTAACGAAGCGCTCTAAGGTACGCAATCGGTGGTTGCGCAACAACAGTCTACGTACCTGAAGAAGCCGCAGCAATCAAGTCG
>CAYJID010000341.1:0-2285 GCA_964370135.1 uncultured Akkermansia sp.
GGGTTGCCGTCGATGGCGGTGATCTCGGGGATGTCGATGACGAGCTGCTGTACCTTCGCCAGTGTGTCGGCAAGCGCACCTGTGGCCTTGGGCTCTTCGCCGCGCACGCCGTTGAGGATGGTGCCTACCTTCGTCTCGCTGATCATGGTCTCGAAGTCGTTGGCGGGCAGGATGCGCATGGTGGTGTCGCGCTGCACCTCGGTGTAGACGCCACCCGTGCCAAAGACGAGGACGCGGCCGAAGTTCTCATCGCTGTTCACGCCCACGATGGTTTCTGTAGCACCCGTGATCATCTCTTGGATGAGGACGGAGGCACCCTTGAGCTCGAACTTGCTGATGGAGTCCCAGAGCTGTACCCATGCCTTGTTGAAGTTGAGCTCGTCGCTGATGTTGAGGTAGATGCCCTTCATCTCCGTCTTGTGAAGTGCGTCAGGGGCGGAGAGCTTGAGCACGACAGGGCGGGGGAAGACATTCTGGCAGAACTCGAGGGCGACGTCCTTCTCGACGAAGTTGCCCGACTTCGGATAGTCGATGCCGTAGTGGTCCATGAGTGCCGTGACGGTCTCCTGTGGCAGTGAGGAGAGCCCTGCGTCATAAGCAGCGGTGATTGCTGTCTTGATCTCGGCGGGGACGGCTTGGGGTTCGCAGGCGACGCTCTCGACACCGCGGTACTTCATCTGCTCTTTGAGCAGACCGAGGGTGCGGATGCCGTCGACGGGGTATTCGTAGTTGATGATCTTCGCCTCGGCGAGTACCTTGCGCGCTTCGGTGACGGAGGCGTCGCCGAGGAAGGAGCAGAAGATGTTCACGCGGGGGAATTCCTTCGCGAGCTTGATGACGGCTTGTGCCGTGCCCATGCTGTCGGTGACGCGCTGGGGGGTGAGCAGGACGAGGATGTTCTTGTACTCGCCGCTTTCGCAGAGGATGCGTAGTGCGTGTTCATAGCGGTCGGCACCTGCGTCGCCGACGACGTCGATGGGGTTGCCCAGAGCGGCCTCAGCCGTGAGGACGGCGCGCAGCTTGGAGATGGTGACCTCACTGGGGCGTGCCAGATCGAGGTCAGCTTCTTCGCAGAGATCAGAGGTGAGGACACCGACGCCGCCCGCATTGGTAAGCACGGCGAGCTGGCCGTCGAACTCCATGTGGCTCGCGTACTGGAGCACCTCAAGCAGACCGAAGAGCTCACGGTCGTTGTAGGCCTGGATCGCACCCGCGGACTTCAGCGCGATCTCAAGCACGCGGTAGTTGGGGGCGAGGGAGCCTGTGTGGGAGAGCGAGGCGGCCTGCGCCTTCTGGCTGCGGCCGGGCTCCATGATCACGCAGGGCTTGGTCTTGGTGACTTCCTTGAGTGTGGAGAGGAATTTCTTGCCATTCTTGAGCGACTCAAGATAGAAGACGAAGGCGTTCGTGTTCGGGTCATCCTTGAGGGCTTCGAGTAGACCGTCTTCACCGAGGGCGGCTTTGTTGCCGATGGAGATGAAGTGGGAGAAGCCGATGTTCTTGCCACCTGCCCAGTCCATCATCGCGGAGCAATACGCGCCCGATTGGGAGACAAAGGCGACGTTGCCGCGCAGGGGGAAGCGATCGGCGAAGGTGGCATTGAGCTTGTCAAAGGTGGAGATATGACCCATGCAGTTGGGACCCAGCAGGTTGATGCCGTTATCAATACATTTTTGCGCGATGGTGGCTTCGAGTGCTTTCTCACCCACTTCGGCAAAGCCTGCGGTGATGATGGAGATGTTGCGAATGCCGCGCTCGATGCATTGATCGATGACGGCCTCGGTGAAGCGTGCAGGCACGAGGATGATGACGAGGTCGACAACGGTGGGGAGCGCGGCGATGCTTTCATAGCAGGGCATGCCGTAGACACTCTCGCCTGCGAGCTTGGGGTTGACCCCGTAGAGGACACCAGGGAATCCCGCTTCAATGATATTGTTAAAGACGACGGCGCCGAGTTTGTTAGGGTTATTGGAGACACCTACAACGGCAATACTCTTCGGGCTGAAGAAGGATTCGAGTGACATGGTTTACGTTGTTTTTGTAGATTAAAAAATCTTCAAGTTGAATTGAGTGAAGTCTATCACTTGGGAGACGCTCTGGCAAGCAAGATTCTCGGAAAAGGTATTTTTTTTGATACTTTGTATTTCTGCCCCGTGTTCCCCCTATTAGTGTAATGGGAAATCGTGGGGAAAGGGCTCGCAGGGCTGTATTACTTCGAGCCAGTTGTTGAGGATTTCGACGGCGGCGGCTTGGTCGATGATGGGCTTGAATTGGCGCGCTTTTTT
>CAYJID010000342.1:0-2284 GCA_964370135.1 uncultured Akkermansia sp.
CCACAGGTCCGAGTTTCTCACTCATGCCATAGACGCAGACCATCTTGCGCGCGATATCTGTCGCGCTCTTGATGTCCCCGCGTGCTCCTCCCGAGATGTCGCCAAAGATGACTTCCTCCGCCACTCGTCCGCCCATGGCGACGACGATGTAGTCGAGTAGCTCGCTCTTGTGCTCGCTGTGCTTGTCTTCCTCAGGCAGCATCATGGTGACGCCGAGTGCAGGGCCGCGTGGTATAATGGTGACCTTGTGCAGGGGCAGTGTCTTGCTCAGCGGGGTCTTGAGGAGGCAGATGGCATGTCCTGCCTCATGGATGGCGGTCATGTACTTGTCCTTGTCCGTGAGCTCCAAGGAGCGGCGCTCACGTCCCCAGCGTACTTTCTCGCGGGCTTCTTCGAGGTCGCTCTGCTCGACTTGCTTCTTGTTGAGGCGCGCAGCGATGAGGGCGGCTTCATTGACGAGGTTCGCCAGCTCAGCTCCCGAGAAGCCTGTGGTGGCTCGCGCAATGGGGTTGAGATCCACTGTGGGATCCATCTTGACCTTGCGCACATGCACGCGCAGGATCTGCTCGCGTCCTGCGGCATCGGGCAGGTTCACGACGACCTGTCGGTCAAAGCGCCCTGGGCGCAGGAGTGCGGGGTCGAGGACGTCGACGCGGTTCGTCGCGGCGATGACGATGACGTTCTCATTCGCGGTAAAGCCATCCATCTCAACGAGCATGGCATTGAGTGTCTGCTCACGCTCATCATGTCCACCACCAACACCGTGTCCGCGATGGCGGCCGACGGCATCAATTTCATCAATGAAGATGAGGCAGGGTGAGTGGCGCTTTGCCTCGGTAAACATGTCGCGTACGCGGCTAGCACCCACACCGACGAACATTTCTACAAAGTCAGAGCCTGAGATGGTGAAGAAGGGCACATCCGCCTCGCCTGCAATCGCGCGTGCGAGCAGGGTCTTGCCCGTACCAGGGGAACCTACCATGAGGATGCCCTTGGGGATGGTACCGCCGATGTCTTGGAACTTCTGCGGGTTGCGGAGGAACTCCACGATTTCCCATACTTCTTCCTTCGCCTCGGAGACACCGGCGACGTCCTTGAAGGTGACACGGTTTTTCTTCGGATCAAGGAGGCGTGCGCGGCTCTTGGCAAACTTCATCGCTGCATTAGGACCTCCGCTCTGGGCGCGGAAAATAAAGAAGAAGAGCAAGAGGATAATGGCAACGGGCAGCAGGTTGATGAACAGGGAGAACCACATGTTGCTATCCACCTTGTACTGCGCGCGCGAGCCGAGGAGATTCTGTACCTTCTTGCCTTCAAACTCGATGGAGAAGATGACCTCAACGGGCGTGACATTCTGTCTGTCTACCTTACCCGTAGGAATCTTGCGGTAGGAGGCGACGAGCACCGCCTTGTCACCATGCTCATAGATGACGGGAGCATCGGGTCCTTCGAGGAGGATGCGACCTTCTTCACCAAAGCGGAAGAGCTCTTCGCTAGACTTCATGGTCTCACCGAGACCTTCTGCGGGAGCTGCGCTGCCGAGGGTCTTGGTGATGCCGTAGCGATTGAATTGCTCGGTGATCTTGTTGTCGGGCGTGAAGGGGAGGTTGAACTTGATGTATTCAGCCTTGGGAGGATTGGTATAGCGATGGGCTTTGATGACGCCTTCCTTGCCACCGCTGTCAGTGGTGACGGTGATAGGGAAGCGCTTTTGGCTGTTTTGCACAATGGCACCTTCGCGGTAGAGATCGGTGAACTCGTCAAGCTTCATTTGCTTGCCAGAGCCACCGACACCGTCACCAAAACCGAAGGCGATGTAGAGAATGACACCTATGATGCTCAGCAGAATCAGCAGACCCCAGTTGGTCTGCTTCGGTGGATTTGGAGAGTTTTTGGGCGGGTCAGGAGGGGATTGGGACATGGATGTTTAAACGATGATATGGGAGAGATATTATAGAAATAGACGCTTGGTGGCAATCATTTCTTCAGACATGAAGATAATACTTTTTGTCAGCGAGACGCGATGCGGCGCGAGTCGCGCGCCGCATCATTTACAGTTAATTATTTACACCGTATAATAAAGAGCACTCATCTAGTATTAGATTGTATGCCCCATACGCTCTCGCTTTGTGGCGAGGTAGTGTATATTGCCATCATGCGGACAAGAGGCGATGGTGATCTGCTCGGCGACAGTGATGCCGTTGCTCTCCATACCCTCGATCTTCGCGGGATTGTTGGTCATGAGGCGTACGTGGCTGATGCCGATGTCTTGGAGCATCTGGGC
>CAYJID010000343.1:0-2280 GCA_964370135.1 uncultured Akkermansia sp.
ATTTATTACTAATACTAACTTTCTTATCGAGTGAGGCATTCACGATACGATTCTGTCGGAGTGCCGAAAATGCAGCCTAAAAAAGCGCTCAAAAGCTGCCTCGTGAAGCGCGATTTTCTGTATATTCTTATTTAGAATGACGAGAATTTAGAAGCCCCCTATAGCATCTAATATGTCGTGTCTTCGCAAACAACTGCACAGACTGAGTCTTCTTTCGTTACCTGAACTCAATTTTTGGGCAAGGGAGGAAGATTCTTGTACTTATTTGCTTTGGCTATGACCTTTGCCGTAAATTGAGGCGATTGCGCATCGCTTCACTTATTTTGTAACCTTACTTTGAAGTCGCACTCAGAGGAAATCAATCTCAAGGAGCAGATTGAGGCGAAGCAAAAACACCTTAACCGCATCCTGCAAAACAGAATGCGGCTAAAGTAATCGAATAGCTAATCATGCGGCGAGCACTACAGAAAATTACGACTCGATGACCACACCATGAGCAATCACTCTGAGCGAATCTGTCTCATTCTTACGTTGGCGATGACATGCATCTGCCACAGTAGCGCAAGCAGATGTAGCCTCAAGACAGAGCCTTGATCGCGCGCACGCAGTCGTGAATGAGGGGGGGACCATTGTAGACAAAGCCCGTATAGAGCTGCACGAGGCTCGCGCCTGCTTTGATCTTGGCCACGGCATCGTCGGCTGTCATGATGCCGCCCACACCGATGATGGGAATCTCGTCCTTGAGCTCTTGGGCAAAGGCCTCGAGGCATTCGTTTGCCTTGTTATAAAGAGGCTTGCCAGAGAGACCTCCCTTCTGCTCTGCGGCAGGATGATCCTCGACCCCCTCGCGCGTGGTCGTCGTATTCGTACAGATGAGACCGTCGAGCTGTCCATCTACGAAAACCTTGCTCAGGTCACGTATTTGGTTCTCCTTCAGATCGGGGGAAATCTTCATCGCTATGGGCACATAGCGACCTGTCTCGTTATGCAAATTGCTCTGCTCGCTTTTCAGCAGCGAGAGCAGCTCAGCGGCAGGGTCGGACTGCATCAGATCACAGAGTCCCGCGACATTGGGGCAGGAGAAATTGATGGCGATGTAGTCCGCATAATTCCATGCGGCGCGTAGGCAGCTGAGGTAGTCTGCATTGGATTTCTCATTGGGCGTGGAGGTATTCTTGCCTATGTTCACACCTACAATGCCCTTGAAGCTCTTTCGCTGCTGGAGATTCTGCATACCTGCGTCAATGCCAGGATTGTTGATTCCCATGAAATTAATGATGGCCTGCTGGGGGATACAGCGGTGAACGCGGGGCTTGGGATTGCCTGACTGTGCCTCGGGGGTCAGCGTGCCCACCTCGATAAATCCAAAGCCAAGTGAGCCGAGAGCATCAATCGTATTCGCCTCCTTGTCCATACCTGCGGCGAGACCGACACGGTTGGGGAACTCCAATCCCATGACCTTTACAGGATCAGCGGGCAGCTGCCCTATGATCTTGGAGAGGACACCTAGCTTCTCCGCCGTGCGGAGTGCTGATAGTGAGAAATAATGGGCGGTTTCTGGATCAAGCTTGAACAGAAAACTTTTCGCTAATTGATAAAGAGCTGGCGACACTGGAGTGAATAGACGATGAAGTTAAAGGGTTACTAATGTTTGCTCATATTGTAGCTAAGCTACCGAAAAAATCAATTCTTTTTTATCACTGCACGTAACTTCCTGCGAGTATCTTCGCGCTACGGTGCACCATCATGACAAGAAACGGCATGATTAGAGAACCCATGAGATAAGCAGCATCCCTGACATGACCCCGTAGATGGAGGCGTGATGATATCCCCAGCGCTGCGCCATGGGCAGCAGCTCATCTAGGGAGATAAAGACCATGATACCTGCGACCGCAGCAAAGAGGATAGAGATAACCATGGGGGTGAGGAAGGGCATGAGGATAAGAATGGCAATGATGGCACCCACGGGCTCAGCGAGCCCCGAGAGAGCTGCCCAGCCAAAGGACTTCCACCTACTCTGTGTCGCGCAGTAGATAGGGATAGCGACGGCGATCCCCTCAGGGATATTGTGAATGGCCACGGCCATCGCGACGGTGAGGGCGACGTCCCCCCCCTCAAAGGCCGCGACCATAGTGGCGATGCCCTCGGGGAAGTTGTGAATGGCAATGGCGAGCGCGAAAAAGAGCGCGGAGCGCTTCAGATTCTTATCTCCTGTGGCACCTGCACCTTCCCATTCGTCGAGCTTGTGAATCTCATGGGGATTCTCATCACTGGGGACAA
>CAYJID010000344.1:0-2243 GCA_964370135.1 uncultured Akkermansia sp.
AATGCTAACTTTCTTATCGAGTGAGGCATTCACGATACGATTCTGACGGAGTGCCGAAATTAGAAGCCCCCTTAAAAAAGCCCTTGTTATCACGTCATACTGGGCTGCTAACATTTTTTTATTTCTTTGACTTTGAGCGGTGTCACAGATACTATAATAAGACTATGAAAAACTACACTTCATTCGCCATCGGTCTTGTCGTTCTCCCTGCGCTCATCGCTCCTGCGTCTGCCAGTGACCGCCTCTACGCTATCAATCAAGCTTTCATCGCCTACTTGGATACCTACTCTGATTTCTTTGACGTCATCAGTGCGGTCAAAAACGGGGCAGCCTCTCCTGGTCAAGCCGCGACGGTGATCAATCAGCTCGCCGCCAATCTGCGCCGTCAGCAGAATATCATCGAATCCAATGTCGCACGTCTCAATGACCACGAGCGCGCTCGCATGAGCAGAACGCGTGAGAGCCAGCAGTATCACAATCTCTGCAATGAGATTGATCGCACGCTGGACGCTCTGGGACGTGACTTTGGGAGAAAGAACTACTACGGTAGCTCTGCGTTCCGTCAGGCTTTTAACAACTTTAGAAACTCGATCACCCGCGGGTAGTCTCTCACTGAGCGCGCCATGCCCTCTACTGGGGCGCGCTCAAGGGGGGGGGACTCTATTGGGAAAAAGCAATCTCATGCGGCAGCTCGTCGCGTGAGATTGTGTCGCTGGCTTATTTGCTCTTTTCGTCAGCGGTGCTCTGTGGTATAAGAGGGCATGTCGCATAGCTTTGCTCTCATTTCACTCGGGTGTTCGAAGAATCTCGTGGATTCTGAACTCATCGTTGGCCATCTGATGGAGGCGGGATTCGGTCCCAAGGTTGAGTCTCAGGAGGCTGACCTGCTCATCATCAATACCTGCGCCTTCATCGATCCTGCCAAACAAGAAGCCATCGACACGATCATCGCGGCGGGGCGCGCTCGCGATGAGGGCGAGAGTCCCCATGAGCAGAAGATCATCGTGGCGGGCTGTCTCTCGCAGCGCTATGCGAAGGATCTCACCGATACGCTGCCTGAGGTGGATGTCTTTATGGGGCTGGATCTCATCCTCGAGGTGGGTGACATCGCGAAGGCTCTCTTTGCGGGGACGGCGCAGCGCATCTACTCGACGCCACGCTCGACGCTCATCCCCGACTTCTCCACGACGCGCTATCGTCTCACGGAGCAGAGTTTTTCGTATGTGAAGATCTCAGAGGGCTGCAATCATGCCTGCGGATTCTGCGTCATCCCTCGCATACGTGGCAGCCACCGCAGCCGTCCTCAGAGTAGCATCGTGCGTGAGGTGCGCGGGCTCGTCGAGCAGGGGGTGCGTGAGGTGAATCTCATCGCGCAGGATACGACCTACTTTGGCATGGATCACTGGAAGAAGAAGGCGAGCAAGACGAGCGGTGTGGACTCCTCGCAGGGTGACTCACTCGCGAGCCTCCTCTATGCGCTCAATGAGATCGAGGGCGATTTCTGGATTCGCGTGCTCTACACCCATCCCGCTCACTGGAGCGATGAGCTCATCGAGGCCTTTGCCCGCTGTGAGAAGGTGGTGAAGTATGTAGATATCCCTCTACAGCATATCTCTGATGAGCTGCTCAAGAGCATGCGCCGTGAGACGGATGGCAACTACATCCGCGATCTCATCACCAAGATGCGCGAGCGCGTACCGGGCATGGGGATACGCACGACCTTCATCAGCGGGCTACCAGGCGAGAGCGAGGAGCATCATCTGGAGCTGATGGATTTTTTGAAGCAATACCGCTTTGAGCGCGCGGGGGTCTTTTCGTATTCTCGTGAGGAGGGCTCGCTCGCGGCAAAGATGCCCGATCAGGTGCACCATGCGACGAAGCGTCGCCGTGTGAATGCGCTCAATATGCTGCAATCGGCTATCGCGGATGAGATAGGGCAGGAGGCAGTGGGTCAGACGCTGCGTGTGCTCGTGGATAGTGTGGGCATCGCTCGCGCGGCGTGGGATGCTCCGGATGTCGATGGGGCTATCCATGTGGATGCGTCGCTGCCGGTGGGTGAGTTCGCGGATGTGCTGATCACGGATTCGATCGCCTATGAGCTCTTTGCAGAGGGGGCACAGGAGCCTGCGGAGGAGGGTGCAGAGGAGATCTAGGCGGTCTCGCGCAGTTATGTTATTACTCAGGCTATAGGGGCTTCTATTTTCTCGCGAGGTAAGATTTTGAGATGATTTTAGAGCTGGATT
>CAYJID010000345.1:0-2229 GCA_964370135.1 uncultured Akkermansia sp.
AGTCCTCTGCTCTACCACTGAGCTATCCTGCCGTTTGTGCGGGGCGATTTTATCGTATCGCGTCACAAAAGTCGAGTACAAAATAGCGCAAAGTGTATTTTTTTTATTTCTTTGGTCAGTATCAGTAAGTAAAGGAGACTAGCCTAGACGATCTCCTTGAGCAGTCCGAGTACGTCCTGCGGCTCGGCTCGTACGGCGTAATTCGTATCCAGCCAAGCATGGGCGATCTTGCCCGCCCCATCGACGATGAATGTGGCAGGCACAGGCAGGATACGCTGCTCATTGCCCTGGCTCGCCACCACGTCGATACCCAGCCCGAGATAGATCTCATGTATATTCTCAGGTAGCTCGAAGGTCAAGCCTAGAGCGCGAGCGAGCTGATTGCCATGATCACTGAGCACAGAGAAATGGAGCGGCTCACTGCTCATCGCCTCCGCCGTCACATCAGGCAGCTCGGGCGAGATCGCCACCACGCGCAGCTGCGCATACTCGGGCTGGGTGAGCAGCTGCTCATAGGCGCGCAGCTCCAGATTGCAATACGGGCACCAGGTCCCGCGGTAGAAGGTGATGACGGCGGGCTGGCCTGCGAGCAGCGCGCGCAGAGATACCTCTTCGCTGCGCTCGTTGAGCAGCGTCGCCTCGGGGAGCTCGTCTCCTACCTCTGCCGCCTCGGCGATGAGATTCGTGGCGCGCAGCTGCTCGTTGGCAGCCTGCATGGCGTCAAGAACGTCTTGGGGGAGAGTCGTGGAGAATTGATTATTTAATTGGGTTATGTCATCGTTGAGCATGCCGCTATGCTAACAGCTATGCTCCGCGTACTCAATATTGATAAAAGTCATCAATGCCTAACAATGTGTCATCATTGAGAGAAATCAGAATCATTCCGATGACGGCAGCAGCTGGCAATGGAAGACCACGCGTCCGTCGAGCATCAGATTCACCCTGATACAATCCAGCTGACGCACAACAAAGTAGGCATCATGATCAGCGGGCGGACGAGGGGAGAAGCGCGCCACGCGATCGGGGGCGAGGACAGCCGTGCGCAGGAAGTGGATGAGGCGCCTATTATTCATCGAACAAATCTGCTCATAATCGGACGTAGGCAGCGAGAGAATAGGAATCTGGGGAGTACTCATCGGCAGACAGTCTACACGAATGAGGCATTTTGTCAAGAGAGAGCTCACCGTGACGCATCATGTTCAGCCGCTGGGAGGGCGCGCGCGCGCGAAAGCACCGCCCTAGGCAGCTCGCATTCAGGATGTTTTAGAAACAAAATGTCCCTCATTTGGCGGGTTTTTCCTTGACAATCCCCCCCCCATTGGGCATGATCCTCTGTGTATACTCACGAGGGTCTATTGCAGAATAGACGACCTCATTGTCTTGAAAGATACTCTGAGCCACATACTCTTACCATTCGATGACGATTAATACAATGAAAAAAACCATCCCCCTCCTCATCGCGTCTCTGCTCGTATCCTGTGACGTGCTGCCCCCCGCTGTCACCACGACCGACTACGCCTTTGGCAGTGGTAGCTATGCCGTTGAAGCCAAGCAGACGGTCAGTGATGGCTACTGGGACAAGCCCGAGGGTCTGACAGGTGCGCACAAGATCGTCGTGGATATCGCGATGCAAAACGCGAAATACTACATTGGTAGTCGTCAGGTCGGCTACACCACGGTCTCCACGGGCAAGGAGGGCAAGGCGACGCCACGCCGCACCTACCGTGTGCTGGGCAAGGACATCGACCACCGCTCGAGCAAGTACGGCAGTGTGGAGGATAGTGCGGGCAATGTGCTGGTCAAGGCCTTCGTCCGGGGCGAAGACAGCATGCCTGCGGGCGGGAGATTCATCGGCTCGAGCATGTTCTACGGGCTCATGCTCAATACGACGGGCATCTGGATGCACGAGGGCATCGTGACCTCTGCCCCAGAGAGTGCGGGCTGCATCCGCGTGCCGACCAATATGGCGAAGGTATTCTATGAGAACATCCCCGTCGGAGCCACCGTCATTGTGAAATAATTTTTTTCTCCCCCACCCCCCTCCCCCCTAGCTATTACCTAACCCATCAATCCAAGACACATGAACTTCATCACCCGTTTGAGCATGATCGCGGCGAGTGCACTAGCCATCAGCTCGTGCATCCCCACCAAGCCCACCGCCCCTAGCTCAGAACAGCACGCGCTCAAAGTCATCCTACAGCATCCGCAGGGCAGCTTTGAGAACTTTGT
>CAYJID010000346.1:0-2224 GCA_964370135.1 uncultured Akkermansia sp.
CACAACGCCGTCATGGGCACGCGCCTCTGCACCATCCAGCTGAAGGACCCCGACGCCACCCTCGCGCTCCACCCCAAAGCCTCCGTCCTCGCCGCTGCGTCTAAGGATGCCATCGTGCTCTACAATGCCAAATCAGGCAAGGTCGATAAGACAATCCCCCTCGCGGGACATACCGTCAACGAGCTCAGCTGGAGCCCCGATGGCACACGCCTCCTCCTCCAGCAGCTCGTGCCACGCGCCGATGGCAGCGGCACCTACGCGAACCAAGCCTGTGTCATTGATGCCGCAAGCGGCCGCACCCTCTACCAGAGCGGACCTATAGAGACATCCGTCAACATCCTCTTCTCTCCCGATGGCAAGGGCTTGATCATGACAGCACGCGGCGAGCTCGTACAAATTGACCTCGCGACCTCGCAAAAGAAAACACTGCTCAAGGGCAGCGCCATCTCCAGCGTCATCGCGTGGAATCCCTCCTACACCGCGCTCGCCATCGACACCAAGGATGAAAAACTCGTCGTCATCAGCCCCACGGGCGAGCTACTCTTCTCCCTCCCAGGGGTCGTAGGCATCTACAAGATGCAGTGGAGTGTCGATGGCAATATCCTCCTCGCGACAGAGGGTCACGAGCGCGTGTGCAAGCAGTACGTTATCGACATGGATGCCAAAAAACTCCTCCCCAAACTCAGCGAATTGCTTACCGATCGCCTAGGCTGCCAGCTGAGCAAGAGCGGTGAATACATCGCGCAGTGCCGCAACGACACCGTCACTATCTACAGCGTGCTCGATGAGAAAAAGGTAAAAACCATCCAGCTCCCCGACGACGAGATGCGCTACCTCAGCCCCGATGCCCAAGAGCTCATCCAGCTCGATGACTCAGGCTACAAGGTCGACTCCCTTTCTCTGGGACTCTAGGGGATCTTGCAAAATGAGCAGCTTCGGATTTTGCTTGCAGTTTGGATGAGAATTTGCGGCGTTTGGGCGCGCATAGCGAGCTATGTAAGCCCAAAAAGCTGCGAATTCTCGCCAAAATGCAGCAAAAGACGTGCTGTGACGCTCATTTTCGAAATCTGCAATTTCCCAAAACTAATTTTGCAAGGCCCCCTCTAAACACACGAGCCCTCTAGGCTCAAGCTCTACACACCTGAGCACACACAGCCGAGCCGCGACACTGCGCGACTCGGCTGTGACAACTAGATCAAGGAGATCGCGTCTAGGAGCCTCATCAAGGAGCGTCTGGCATCTCAGCGCGAGAAGCAATCACGATAGGGATACTTTTCCCCTTCCCTATCAACGAAGCCTCACGTGGTCTAGACGGGGTGGCACGGATAGCCACGACATCGCCCGCCTTGAGATCGACGGAAGGATCATCTACGAGGAAGCTCAGCTCCCCCCCATCCTTTGCCGCGACATCCCGAGCGCGAACGATCAGGAAGCGCGCCTCACTCCCATCCTGATAACGATCCCTACTCTCGACCACGTCCAGTATCTGCACCTCTCGCAGCCCTCCCTCGCCGAGGATCTGCTCCTTCGAGAGGCTACTCGTGAGATCCCAGATGTCACCTCGGAGTAGCGTATCACCTAGGCGCAGCTCACTGACCTCGATAGACAAACTTGCCGTGCTCCAATCAGATTGCATCACATCGGAAAGAATAGGCTTGATCGTAAAAACCATATCCGCATATCCCTCCGCAGGCAGCCGCATCCTCATCGTACCCTGAGCTATCAATTGGGGGAATAGCTGCCTGCTGCCATCGCGCCCGCTGAGCGTGACTGACACCGTAGGATACACCACCTCAAGACCACGGATAAAATTCTGCCTACTGCCCAGCGATATCTCCTCATGGAGAGGATTGTACAAACGGACATGCACCCTCGTGCGCAGATGGCTATGGTCGAGAGTCCACACCACCCTGATCTGCTCCAAGAGACGACGCGCCCGATCGATTTGCGCAGGCGTGCTCCCCTCGCGGCTCCGGTACGGCTGCCACTCGGCTGTCGCCTTGGCATTGAGAGAGACATCCAAAGACTTCGCCTGCTGTCGGTCAACGCGATGCACCTGTGCGACCAAACTAGAGAAAGAAGCTATGCACGCCAGCACCGTAGAGAGGATAAAACAATACTTCATCTCCCCACTCTACGCGATGCTCCCTCGTTTTGCAATCGAAAAATTAAAGGGGGCTTCTCTTATATTGAAGTTTGATAAAATCTTGGAGAGCGGTTATAC
>CAYJID010000347.1:0-2223 GCA_964370135.1 uncultured Akkermansia sp.
AGATGAGGTAGAAGGCCGCCGCGAGCGCGCCCGCGGGGTACTCGTGCTGCGGGATATGAGGGCAGAACTGCGTCGCATCCACGTGGCAGCCCAGCACACCGGGAGGTGTCACAACAGGGATACCGAGACGATCCAGCTCCTCGACAAAGAACTTGATGAAAGTAGGGCTCTGGCTGATCATGCTCTCATCAGTCGTCTCACGCAGACCGACGGCCATCGCCTCGATCTCACGCACGGAGATACCGCCGTAGGTCAAGAAGCCCTCGTAGAGCGGGATGAGTGCTTCCATCTTGCCATAGATCTCCTTTTGATTCGTGCAGATGCCACCGCCGCGAGAGGAGCTCAGCTTGCGCGCGGAGAAGTAGACGAGATCGGCGAGGCCGGTCATGGCCTTGATGATATCGCCCATGGAGTTCTCCTTCCAGTGGTCCTCGCGCTGCTTGATGAGGTAGGCATTCTCCCCGATGAGCGAGGCGTCGAGCACGAGCATCTTGCCATAGTCGTCGGCGAGGCGACGCACGTCCATGAGATTCTTCATGGAGAAGGGCTGACCGCCGATGAGATTCGTGGAGGCCTCCATGCGGATGAAGGGGATCTTGTCGCCGTTGCGGCGTAGGCAGTCTTCGAGCTTCTCGATGTGGATGTTGCCCTTGAAGGGATTGTCCGACTTGATATGCAGGGCGTCATCATAGAGCAGCTCGACGATCTGACCACCGTTCTCTTGGATGTGAGCGAGCGCGGTGGTGAAGTGGTAGTTCATCGGGATGATGTCACCGGGCTTGATGTAGGTGCGGCAGATGATGTTCTCCGCGGCGCGACCCTGGTGGACAGGCAGCAGGTACTTCTTGCCCAGCACCTCCTCGACGGCTGTCTGGAGCTTCAGGAAGGACTGGGAGCCCGCGTAGGCGTCGTCGGCTTGGAACATCGCCGCGACCTGATTGTCACTCATGGCATTCGTCCCGCTGTCGGTGAGCATGTCGAGGAAGACATCCAGCGTGCTCAGGCGGAAGGTATTGAAGCCCGCTTCGCGGATGGCATCGAGGCGGCGCTCGATGGGCTGGAGGTGGAGCTTTTGGACGACTCGGACTTTGTGGAACTCGAGGGGAATGTCTTTTCCTGAGTGAAATTTAACGGCTTTCATATTGATATGTTTTACATTGAATAGATGAAATCCGTATCAATATACTAGAAGAGTACAGTCAGGGTCAAGAGGAAAAGGGGGGAGGGTATCTAACATTCACCGCGTGAAAAAACGCAGCTGCGAAACAGCCGTCGCGCACCCAGCCGCGAAAGATTGCGCCTGTTCTCTACCGTCGCAAACGCGAAGCGTCTGGCTGCGTCCCCCACGCGCCAGACGCTTCGTATTCACAGTAGAAGAAACTCCTACGACGTCTCAAACATCTGCCGCACCTCACGCCAGCAGAGCGCGAAGGTCGGTGAAAAATCCTCAGGACAGCGCTCCAGCCATCGCTCAATGAGCTCCATGGAGAAGGGCTTCACCCCCGAAACCTCGGCGGCGGGGTACGTGATCTTGCCCGTGTAGGCAGCGAGGTAGACAGAGATAAACTCGCGGTTGTGCGTCTCATTCGCATGGATAGTCGTGACGGGGATGAGACGCGCCTCGGTGATGCCGAGCTCTTCTTGCAGTTCACGGATAGCTGCTTCGTCAGGACTCTCACCCGCATCGAGATGACCTGCGCAGGAGCTATCCCAGAGACCGGGTTGAGCGTCCTTCCACGCGGAGCGCTTTTGCAGGTAGCAGTCGCGGTTCTTATTAAAAACAATGACATGCACCGAGCGGTGAAGCTGCTGCTGCGCGTGGATCTCCGCGCGCGTACCCTGAGCTATCACCTCATTGTCCTCATTGACGATGTCAAAGACCTCGTCATCCTTCTGCGCGATGCGCGCGAGTGGATGCGGATCATAGGCAGCGGTGAGGGCGGCCCACTGCGCGAGACTGAGCTCCTCGGGGCGCGAGGTCAGCGGGAGACCGAGCTGCTCGGCGACCTGCTTCCAAGGGGGGCTCTCGGGGAGCTGCTTGTGCATCTGCTTGCGTCGCTGTGAGAAGCAGCGGCGCATGAGCTGATCCATCAGCGGGTGGCTGTAGGGCGGCAGCTCGCGTTTGTCGCGCGGTGTGAGCAGCATGACGGTAGAGTCGATGCGAGGCTGCGGGGAGAAGGCCTCGGGCGGGATGGTCCTCAGCGCCTGTGGTACCCAGTCCAT
>CAYJID010000348.1:0-2209 GCA_964370135.1 uncultured Akkermansia sp.
CGCCGACGCTGGATGTGATGCCGCTGCTGGGGGATTTTAATATGTATGGGGGGCTCTACAGGGAGGTGGAGTTCATCGTCCTCGATCCGCTGCATATTTCGCTTGATGATCATGGATCCAAGGGGGTCTATGTCTCGCAGCAGACGACACGCGAGCTGGCACAGCTCGATACGACAGTCAAGCTGAGCGCGGATGCGACGGTGCAGCTGCGTCTCTACGATGCAGATAAAAAACTCGTCGCCGAGGCGCGCGCCGAGGGCAAGGACAAGCAGGCGCAGCTACAGCTCTCCGTCCAGCAGCCGCGCCTCTGGAATGGGCGTCGCGATCCCTACCTCTACACGCTTGAGACGCAGGTGCTTGACAAGCAAGACCGCGTCACCGACACGCATAGCGAGCAGATAGGGCTGCGCTACTTCCATGTCGATGCGCAGAAGGGATTCTTCCTCAATGGGGAGCATCTCCCACTGCGCGGCGTCTGCCGTCATCAGGACTGGGCGGGCGTGGCGAATGCTCTCCAGCCGCACCATCATGACAAGGACATGGAGCTGATGCGTGAGATGGGGGGCAACGCGATACGCCTCGCGCACTACCCGCATGACAAGTACGTCTACGAGCTTTGCGACCGCTACGGGATGATTGTCTGGGCGGAGATCCCCTTCATCGGCCCTGGGGGCTATAGGGCGAAGGGCTTTGTCGATCAAGCCCGCTTTCGCGAGAATGGCAAGCAGCAGCTCCGCGAGCTGATACGGCAGAACTACAACCATCCTTCCATCTGCTTCTGGGGGATTTTTAACGAGCTCAAGACGCAGGGAGACAACCCCATCCCCTACCTCAAGGAGCTCCAAGAGCTGGCGAAAAAGGAGGACCCCTCACGCCTGACGGTGAGCGCGAGCAATATGGAGGGTCCCATCAATATGGTCACCGACCTCTGCGCGTGGAACAAGTACTATGGCTGGTACGGAGGCAATGCCTCCGATATCGGCGTCTGGGCGGATCGCGCGCATGCGCAGATGCCCCAGCGTCCCATCGGTATCAGTGAATATGGAGCGGGTGGGAGTGTGCGCCATCAGCAGCACGAGCTCAAGAAGCCGGTGGCGGATTCCTACTGGCATCCTGAGAATTGGCAGACGCATTTCCACGAGGAGCATTGGAAGGCGATAGACCAGCGCCCCTTTATCTGGGGGAGCTTTGTGTGGAATATGTTCGACTTTGGCGCGGCGCATCGCAGGGAGGGCGAGGTGAAGGGCATCAACGACAAGGGGCTCGTCACCTTTGACCGCCAGCAGAAGAAGGATGCCTTCTATTTTTACAAGGCGAATTGGAACAAGGAAGATGCCTTTGTCTATCTGGCGAACCGCCGTCTCACCCAATACAAGCAGCCTGACGTCACGATCAAGGCCTATAGCAACTGCCCCGAGCTTGAGCTGCTCGTCAATGGGCAGTCGCAGGGCAAGCGGCTGCCCTCCTACGGTATCTGCCTCTGGTCAGTGGAGCTCCAGAGTGGGGGCAATCGCATCGAGCTGCGCGATGCCTCGGGGCGCTGCCGAGATGCCATGGAGCTCACGCTAGCTCCGTGAGAAGTTCACCAAAAAAACCTCTGAGCGGTGAAGCTCAGAGGTTTTTTGTGAATAGTTCGATAGCGATCTGTTAGCGGCGCAGCTTGTCCTCGCGGCGGTCGATCAGGTCGTCGATGGCGTCGAGCTTGTCATCGAGTTTCTCAATCTCGCGCTCGAGCTGTCGGGCTTGGGCGTCGTCGCGATTGGCGCGAACTCTGGCTTCGACGACGTCTTCGTGATCGTCGAGTCTGTCTTCGAGGCGGTCGAGTTCATCCTCAAGCTGCTCAAGCTTCTGACGGCTGTTTTCCGATTGAGCGCGTTGTTGGATTTGGTTGGCCTGCTGCTCGATGCGGACGAGGTCTTGCTTGATGCTGTCGAGTGATTTCGCTTGGCTTATGCCTGTCAGGGCAGTAAGTGCGACAGCAGTGCTGATGAGGGATAGAGTCATGCTCTTTTAGGCAGCTATACGATTGGAATTGTTCAAAATTTTATTAGCCGTTGTTCTTTTTTAATTTGAAAATTAGAATGTCTTTGTGCTATCTTTTTTGTCTTTTTTATCCTTCCTCTCTTTTCTTTCATCTGTGCTGGTGTCGCGCTTGGCTGGATCTGCCGTGGTCTCCTTGTCTCGCTCACGCTGCTCTCGCTCGCGGCGG
>CAYJID010000349.1:0-2151 GCA_964370135.1 uncultured Akkermansia sp.
TTGAGCCGCATGAGCGGGTGGTCCTCAGGGAGGTGGCGTACGTGGACGGTGAGGCGGTGTCCGCGTACCTCAAGGCTGCGAAATCCCGGCCGCACGCCCAGCGCAGGGGTGCAGAGGAGAGTGGGCTTGCCTTTCACCGTGAGAGGGTAGTACTGCGAGCTGCGGTTGTAGTCGTAGGTGAGTAGCGGGATGGTGCGTAGCTTCGGGTCGGTGACGTAGCCGATGTTGCGCGAGCACCAGGACTCGACGCCGAGCGCGTCGTTGACTTGCTTGTTGCCAGGGAATTGTAATTTTTCGTTGTTGCTGCGGGCAAAGAGTGAGACGGTGTCCGCTCCCTGCTTGCGGATGCGGTCCTCGACGAGCTTGGTTGAGATGACGTAGCTGCCCAGAAAGAAGAGCGCGCAGAGCGAGAGGAAGTAGACGACAAGGATGCGCGCAAGGGGGCTGGAGATGCGGGTGAGCCAGCGGTGGAGGGTATCTTTAGCCAGATACAAGAGCGTCAAAATCAATGATCTCATGGGCGATGGGGAAGAGGCGCGCGTCGTGCGTGCTGATGATGCATATTTTCTCCGCTGATTCGGCGATCATGCGCTGGAGGATGATGTCGGTGTTGCCATCGTCGAGACCAGAGGTGGGCTCGTCGAGCAGCACGATGGGGGAGTTCTTCATGAGGGTGCGCGCGAGGGCGGCGCGCTGAGCCTGCCCTCCCGAGAGGCGGTCGGCGCGGCGGCGGCGCATGTCATGGAGTCCGAGGTCGTCGAGTAGCTGTTGGCAGCGGTCTTTCCAGAGGGAGCTGGGCAGGATGGCCATCTCGGCGGCGAGGCGTAGGTTGCGCTCGACGCTGAGCAGGGGCAGTAGGTTGATGCCTTGGAACATGTAGCCGATGTCGCGCTGGAGGTAGCGACGGGAGCCGACTTTGTTCTTCGTCGGGCTGTGGATCCTGCCCCCGTTGGGCTTGAGGTAGCCAGCGAGCAGCTTGAGCAGCGTGGTCTTGCCCGAGCCTGAGTAGCCCTTGAGCACGGTGATGCCAGGGCCAAAATGGTGGGTGAACTCATCGAGTACGGACTGCTTGCGCAGGTAGCCAAAGCGGAGCTTCTCGCAGCGTAGTACCATGGGCGCAGAGCTAGTGGAGGGAGGCATGGGTGGAGAGGGGTAGGGTAGCTAACAAAATTTTGTTTCTTCTTTCGATCCTTCGTAGGCGAGGGGGAGAAAGCGCCTCAGGGCTCTTCTCCCTCAGGGATGAGGATGAGCTCAGAGTCGGTCTCTAGCAGCAGATTGTAGCCAGGGAAGGTCTTGCGCAGGAACTCTTCTTTGCTGCTGCTGCTCTCGGCGGCAGCTCCGCCGTAGTGCTTGTCCATGTCGATGCGCTTGAGATTGTCGGAGAGCTGGTAGAATAGCTTCGCCTGCGCGGTCGTGCCCAGCATGGAGAAGGCGCGCTCACGCTCGCCCTCCGTGACGCGGAAGTAGTAGACGTAGGCATCACCGTTGTTGCTCTTCTCCACGCGGCGGTGGGAGAACACGCCGTTGAGCTGCTTGCCCGCAGGCAGCTCGATGCGCACGATGAACTTCTCCGCAGGCAGCTGCGAGAGCGCGGCCTGCGTCATGGGGACGCTGATGTAGTACGAGGAGTCATCAATGGCGGTGGCAAAGTGGGCGATGGGCTTGGTCTCAAAGGGCTCGTCACGCTTCTCAGGCAGGACGATCTGGTACTGGAATCGCCCGTCAAAGGGCATGCTGATGGTGTTGAGCTTCACCTTCTTTTCAAAATCCTTGAGCTGCTTTTTAGGGCGTCGCTCCATCTCCATCTCGGCGAGCTTGATGCGCTCGTTGATATCCTCGATCGCCTGCTGCGTGGGCAGCTCGCCATTGACCTGGATGTCGGTAGCGTAGCGTCGCTCGCGCTCACTGAGCGAGAAGTAGAATTGCAGCTGGCGCTTCTGCTTCTGGAGATCGGCGATGCTGTCCTTCTTGGTGATGCGCTCGCTGAGCAGCTGCAGATCGAGATCCTCGCGCTCCTCCTTGAGCTGCTCTTCATTGACCTTGGCGATGATGTCGCCCTTCTTGTATCGCAGCCCGTCATCGACGAGCTCGGTGAGGTAGCCTGCCTCTGAGATGGAGAGGACGGCGATTTGCTCAGGCGTGACCTTGGAG
>CAYJID010000350.1:0-2143 GCA_964370135.1 uncultured Akkermansia sp.
GATGTGCTCTGCAATCGCGAGATGAAGTTCGGCGTGCTGCTCGACTACGCCCTTGAGCAGGGATTTGAGGCCGTCGCAACAGGGCACTACACGCGACGCCACGACAGCACCGAGGGCTCCTATGTCCTACGCGGACTGGATGGGAACAAAGATCAGTCCTACTTCCTCGCCCTGATGCGCCCTGAGCAGATCGCCAGCGCGCGCTTCCCCGTCGGTCATCTGGCCAAGCCTATGGTGCGCGAGATCGCGCGTCGATTCTCCCTACCCAATGCGGAGAAAAAAGACTCACAGGGCATCTGCTTCATCGGGCAGGTGAAGATGAGCGACTTCCTCCGCCATTATCTCCCTGACAATCCTGGCGACATCGTCGATGTCCATGGACGTGTCCTTGGCCGTCACGATGGACTGCACCTCTTTACCATGGGGCAGCGCAAGGGGCACCGCATCGCCTCCCCCCGCGAGGGCATCGCCTACGTCGTCGTCGGCAAGGATCTCAAGAACAATCAGCTCATCCTCGGCTACGAGGGAGAAGAGACGCAGGGTCTCTACGCACGCCGCGCCATCGTGCGCCAGATCACCAACACGCTCGCCCCCCTACCCGACCGCGTGCTCGCCCAGCCGCGCTACCGCGCCCCTGCGGTCGCCGCAAGCTGCCGCGCCCTCGGAGAGGACAGCGTGGAGCTGCATTTTGACGAGCCTGTGCGCGCTCTCGCACTTGGGCAAGTCTGCGCCTTTTATGAGATGGGGTCTCGTGGTGGACTCATCGAGGAGGGGGCGCTGCTACTCGGCGGAGGATTCTTCCAAGACTCATCACTCTGAGATCCAGAGAAGACGCACGAAAAAAACACGCTCAGTACACAGATATCATCGTATGCAATAAATAGAGCTTGAGAATACAGACTACATCAGCTAGTATGAGCACGTGATTCGTTATTATTATCGTGGTAGCATACTCAGCTTTGTCGGATGCGTGGCTCTGAGCCTCGCCCAAGAGGAAAGTGCCCCCTCCCCTACAGCAAGGAGCATCATCCCCGCCAACCTGCGCGCAGCCCCAGGTGCCAGTGTACAAGAGACGATTGATCAACAAGAAGAGACAGAAGAAATCATCGAGACCGTCCAGCTAGGCGGTGAGAATGAGGAGATCTCTCGAGCCAACCAAGGCGTCTCACTCGCTGAGGAATACGTCGACGTCGAGGAGAGCCAGCAGAACGCCGAGCTCCCCCCAGTGGAGATACTCACCGACACCGACGCAGAAGAAGTACAGGCCGTCGTCGATGACACCGTCTCCAATGACCCCTCCGTCCACGACCCCTCGCGCGTCGCCTACGCGCTAACCCGTCGCAAGGCGCGCACCATGTCCATGAGCATCCCCGCCCCCCGCGGAGCGATCACGGATAGGAATGGCACCATCCTCGCCTCATCCGAAGTCGCCTACCAGCCCGCCCTCGTCTTTGGCCAGCTCACCGATGAGAGCGACGAGAACATCCTCAAAATCGCGAACAACGCCATGGAGGGACTCCGAGCGACTGGACTCCACATCTGGGAGAAGACCGATGAGCAGATCCTCGCCCACTACCACGACCGCGCCTGGCTCCCCCTCCCCCTCGGAGCGGTCATCCGTGTCAAGCAATACAAGCAGGTGCAGAAGAAGGTCAGCCGCATCCCCTACGTACAGCTCACAGCTCTCTACATCCGCCGCTATCCTGAGAAGTCAACCGCAGCCCACATCCTCGGCTACACCGGCATCAGCGCCAAGCTCCCCACAGGCCCCATCAACCACAACGACCCCATCTTTGAGCGCCACGAGGGGCGCGCGGGCTTGGAAAAAAGCTTTGACCAGCAGCTCACAGGCCGCGACGGCGTCTGGAGGCTCATGTTCAACGAGAGAGGGGAGAAGATCCTCGATGCCCTCCAGGTCAAGCCTCGTCCCGGTGGCACCCTCGTCACGACCCTCGACCTCCAGTGGCAGCAGGCAGCTGAGCGAGCCCTGCGCAAGCATACGAATGGACGCGGCGCCTTCGTCATGGTGGACTGCCATACAGGAGAGGTCGTCGTACTCGCCAGCGTGCCCAACTTTGACCCCAATGTCTTCATCCCCTTCATCAGCCAAGATGAGTACGACAAGCTGCGCCTCGACAAGACC
>CAYJID010000351.1:0-2124 GCA_964370135.1 uncultured Akkermansia sp.
AATCCAACTCTAAAATCATCTCAAAATCTTACCTCGCGAGAAATTAGAAGCCCCCGTAACGTAAAATAATCTCAGAATCTACATGCTGGATCAAATAGGTATCTTTTTTGCGACACTCTGTCAGCATCGTATCGCGATGGTCGTTATTTTCTGCCATGAGCTGATGCTTAGCGTGTGTCTTTTTCATAGGCATTGGTCATGCTGTTGAGGTTGCCAAACAGGGTGCCGACTCCAGAGATGAGTGTTGAGGTTGCGGATTGGCGTGCTTGGCTAGCCTGTGTGCGTGTGCTGTAGGCGTCCATTTGGCTCTGGCGCTGGACTTGATCCGCCTGCTGGAGTTGCAGGGTGGTCTGGTTGTTGATGTCGTCTTGGAGGCGTGTCGCGAGGTCGCGCTCGCGTACAGCGATGCTGCCGCTGGAGACGAGGTTTGAGCTGGCGGCGTCCATTTGCGCGCGTGCGAGTTCACTTTGTGCGTTGCGTGAGGCGCGCGTGGCGTTGCTCATGGCGATGTCGATCATGGCTTGTGCGCGCTGGCGTCCTTCTTCTTCTTGCTGGGCGGCGAGGCGATCTAGCATGCCTGCACTTTGCTTTTGTGATTGTGAGGAGATGAGGGTGCCGGCGACGTTGCCTATGGCTTGTGCGGAGGTGGCTACTGTGGAGAATCCCATAGCGGTGAGGCTACACCTCTATGCGTAGGCTGTCGAGCTCCTAGTGGAGGCGTGCGCAGTGTGTCGCGTGGGAGGGACTGCGCACGCGGCTCTTTCATTGCTCAGCGAGCCATGTGCAGAAGCCGCGCGCCCAGGTGAGGGATATGCCGGGGAGCTCGGCGAGGTCGTCGGGGCTGCGTGTGCGGATGTTTTTGATGCTGCGATAGGTCTTGAGAAGGAGCTCTTTGCGCTTTGCTGTCATGCTGGGGTAGGCGTCTAGCTGGCTTTCTTTGACGCGCTTGCGCACGAGTAGTTCGTTGTAGTTGTTGGCAAAGCGGTGCGCCTCGTCGCGGAGGCGCTGGAGGAGCTTGAGCGCGCCTGAGTTTTTGGGCAGGATGATGGGCTCGCTCTGCTCGGGGAGGTAGACTTCCTCGTGTCGCTTTGCCAGACCGATAAGGGGCATGCCGCCGAGTCCGACCTCGAGTAGCACGTCGCGTGCGATGCCGAGCTGCCCCTTGCCTCCGTCGACGACGACGAGGTCGGGGACGGTGATGGGGGCGCGTCCCTCGCGGCTGAGCTGCTTGAGCCAGCTGTAGGCGTCGAGCTCGGCGGGCTTTTCATGGAGCTGCGAGCTTTCTTTGAGGATGCGCGTGTAGCGGCGGCGGATGACTTCGAGCATGGAGGCGAAGTCGTTTTGCCCATCGACTCCACGGATGCGGTAGCGGCGGTAGGCTTTGTTGTCGGGGCGTCCATGGGTGAATCTGACCATGGAGGCGACGATGTGGTTGTCGGAGAGGTTGGAGATGTCAAAGCATTCCATGATGGCGGGCCCGGGGATGCTCAGCGCGCGTCCGAGCTCGGCGAGGTCGTCGTCGGGGCGTACGGTGCCGGGGAGGTCTCCTGTCTTTCTCGTAAAGCGTCGCGCGGGTTCGAGGGTTTTTAAAATATTCTCTCGTATGTCGCGCAGGCGTGCGGCCTGCTCGAACTCGAGGGCGTCGGAGGCGGCTTCCATCTCGGCGGTGAGCGCATCGAGGTGCTCTTTGCGACCGCGTGTGCCTTCGAGTAGACCGAGGGCGGATTCGAATTGCTCGCGGTAGTCCTCGGCGCTGACGCGGCCGATGCAGGGGGCGGAGCAGTGGCGGATGAGGTCGTCGTGGCAGTGGCGGTATTCCTTCTCCCCTGGGTTGCGCGTGCTGCAGCTGCGTAGCCGGAAGCGGTGGTTGAGCCATTCGACGGTTTCTTTCAGCGCGTTGGCATGGACGAAGGGACCGATGTAGCGTGCGCCGTCTTCTTTGCGCAGGCGCACGAGGCTGAGGCGGGGCAGCGGGTCTTGGCGAGAGGCGCGCAGCAGGTAGTAGCGCTTGTCGTCGCGTAGCTGGATGTTGTAGTGGGGGCGGTAGTCTTTGATGAGCTTTTGCTCGAGTATCATCGCCTCGGAGTCGTTGCGCAGCTCGTAGTAGTCAAAGTCGCGGATGGC
>CAYJID010000352.1:0-2122 GCA_964370135.1 uncultured Akkermansia sp.
GGGTCCGGGCAGAGCCCGGCAGGGTCAAGGGACAGAGTCCCTTGCGGGTCTGGGCGGAGCCCAGCGGGGGATGGGGCAGAGCCCCACAAGCAGCGCTGGATCGCAGATCCAGCAGGGCGTCAGTTCTGCTCAATCAGCACGCGCCCGCGTGGCAAACCCAGCAAGGCAGCAACGCCGCCAACTGACGCCCCCGTCAACCCGCGCGCGAAGCGCGCCTCATGTCTACCGTAGCAAACGCGAAGCGTCCGCACCCCGCACAGGTCGGGATAAAACCTTACGCCAGCACACGCTGCTCCAGCGTCTGCATCGCTCCATCTGCCGCGATCGCCGCGACCATGTCCAAGTAAAGCGACACGAACGCTGCCGAAGCCTTCAGATCCGTGCTGCTAAACGCCGAGAGCGCGAGGAAATCAAGCGGCTCGTCCGAAGCAATCAGCGCCTCATCAGCAGGATTCATCCATGGCTCAGCGACCTCAAAGACCTGACCCTGATCATCCTTGCTGAACTTCAGATACTGGCGATACGCCGCGATGAGGTAGGCGACGCGTGTGAGATCCGCCCCAGCCTCCACCATACGAATGAGATTGGGCATCACATAGACAGGGAACTTTGATAGACCATCGTAGCAGAGACGCGCGAGCTGGTCACTGACCGAGCGATTCGCAAAGCGCTCGATGAGCGTCTGCTTGTAAAGAGAGAGACTCGTATTCGCAGGAGCAGTGAGCAGCGGCGTGATATCGCTGTCCATGAACTCGCGGACAAAATCCACAATACGCGTGTCACGCATCGCCTCATCCACCTTGCGATAGCCGCTGAGGAAGGAAGGATAGCTCAGCAACGTGTGCGAGGCATTCAGCAGGCTGAGCTTCATCTTCTCATAGTCCGTCACATCCGTCGTCATCTCGGCACCCACCTCTTCCCAAGCGGGACGGCCGGCGAGGAAATTGTCCTCAATCACCCACTGAATAAAATCTTCGCAATACACGGGAGCCGCATCCTGCGTGCCATTCTGCTCATTGAGACGCTCGATATCCTCGGGGCGCGTCGCGGGCGTGATACGGTCAACCATGCTATTGGGGAAGCTCACATTCTGCTCAACCCACGCGGCGAGCTCGGCGTCTTGGGCGGCAAAAAAGCTGGAGAACGCGTAGCGCGCCGTATCGCCATTGTGCTGGAGATTGTCACAGGTGAGCAGCGTGATGGGACCACTACCTGCCTGCATACGGCGGCGCAAGCCCTCGGCGACGACGCCAAAGACCGTGCTCAAGCACTGAGGATCAGCGATATCAGCTGCAACTTTCTCCTCCGTGAGAAGGAAGCTACCCGTGGACTTGTCAATATTGTAGCCCCCCTCGGTGATCGTCATGGAGAGAATGCGGATGGCGGGATCGGCGAACTTGTCTAGAATAGCCTCTTTATCCTCACCTGCCCAGAGCAGCTCGACAATAGAGCTCACCTGACAGAGCTCATCGCTGCCGTGGCGGCCGCAAATCGTCAGCGTGTATTGGTTGCCCTGTGACTTGAGAGCGCGGTAGAGCTTCTCATCGGAGGGCAGCAGCATCACGCCACAGATCCCCCAGTCCTTTGCGCCGCCTGCGGCGAGGAGCTGGTGGGTGTAGAATGCCTCGTGAGCGCGGTGGAAATTGCCAACGCCAATATGGAGGATGCCAGCGGTGATGCCTTGGGATGAGGGAGGGACAATGGGAGAAATCAAGGGGGAAGTCATGGGATGAAGAGATCTAAAATTTTAGAAAAAAGCTAAAAATCGCTTGTATTAACTCTACCACGCATTTCCTTCATGTCAACAAGATATTTTGAGTTCTGGTCGGGGATGGGAGAAAGTGGTAGAAAAAATTCTTTTGCCACTGGTGAGAGGATATGTTAGTCTAGCCTGAGATATGACTAGAGTAGCACTTCTCCTCCTGACCTCCCTGCTTGCTGGGGCGGCACCGCAGCCGCAGCCGCGCCCACTACTGGCTTCTCCTCTGACACAAGCGGACATCATGCCGCAGCTGGGGCTGATGTGGATGAAGCATGATGAGCAGGCGGGGCAGCAGGAGTTCGCGCTTGCGGTGGGGTTCCATGCGCTGTACAACCCGCGCCTCTATCCGGGGAAGAACAT
>CAYJID010000353.1:0-2120 GCA_964370135.1 uncultured Akkermansia sp.
AGCGAGGAGTCGAGCGCGAGCGGGAGCGCGTCCCAGAAGTGGAGGAAGGCGTTTTTCTCATAGCCGATATCGACGAACATGGCCTTGAGGCCCGGCTCGATGTTCTTTACACGGCCCTTAAAGATGCCGCCGACGATGTTGTTTTCACCTTCGCGTTCGATGCTGTATTCCTCGAGGACACCGTTTTCGAGGGTGGCGACGCGGCGTTCGAGTTTTTCTGAATTGATGACGATGGTTGTGCCTTGCATGGGGTTGCAATTGCCAAACCCAAACAAGCGTTTCACAGAATGTATCATTTTAGATAGAATGGACAAGATTAAAATTGTGGTTGATGGTGCTATTCCAATCAGGGGGAGTTGCTTGTATCTATTCGTGAGCAGAGTGCTTTTGGGAGTTTTTTCGAGAGCATAATTCTTTATTTTTTGTAATAAAAATAAAGTGCAGTCATCCCATCTCAGCCACCAAGGCGACATCAGCGAGGATTCCTGCGTGCGCTCCAAGAAAAAGCACTACCAGGGGATAGAGTCAAGCTCCGGTGAACGCGTCCACGCACTCACCTAGCTGCCCGCTGCATGCGGGGCTAGGGGAGCGCGTCGGGGGTTCACGTGGCTCGTGGGGAGGATGAAGCCTTAGTCTTCAAAGACGACTTCGTTCTCCTGCAGGAACTTGCCTGTGCCTTCGGCGACGGCACCCAGAGGGTCCTCGGCGATGAAGATAGGCAGTCCTGTCTGCTCATGGAGCAGCTCACTGAGGCCGCGCAGCAGTGCTCCACCACCAGCGACGGTGATGCCGCGGTCGTAGAGGTCGCTCGCGAGCTCAGGGGGACAGTGGTCGAGGGTCTGGCGGACGGCGTTGACGATGACGTCGAGCTTGTCCTGGAGAGCCTCACGGATTTCTTGAGAGTTAATAGTGACGGTCTTGGGCAGACCTGTGCCGCGGTCGCGTCCCTTCACCTCCATGGTGAGCTCCTGCTGGAGGGGGTGGGCGGAGCCGATGGTGGTCTTGATATCCTCAGCCGTGCGGGGGCCGACGAGCAGGTTGTGCGCGGTCTGCATGTGGCGGATGATGGTCTCATCGAGCGCATCTCCCCCACACTTCTCCGACTGGCTGTAGACGATGCCAGACAGCGAGATGATGGCGACCTCAGTCGTACCACCGCCGATGTCGACGATCATGTTGCCCACAGGCTCGGTGATGGGGAGACCTACGCCGATCGCGGCAGCCATGGGCTCCTCGATGAGCTGGACGCGGCTCGCGCCCGCCTTGTAGGCAGACTCCTCGATCGCGCGTCGCTCGACCTCAGTGATGCCGCTGGGGTGGGCGATGAGGATGCGAGGACCGCGGAGACGGCGCTTTTGGGCGGCCTTTTTGATGAAGTGGCGTATCATCTGCTCGGCTACTTCAAAGTCGGCGATGACGCCTTCTTTGAGCGGGCGGATGGCGACGACGCTGCCGGGGGTACGCCCGACCATGCGCTTTGCCTCCTCGCCCACAGCCTTCACCATCTCGCCCTTGATGGCGACGACGGAGGGCTCGCGGAGCACGATACCTTGATTCTTAATATAAATAAGTGTATTGGCAGTGCCGAGATCTATCCCGATGTCGCAGGAGAGCATGGCACTGAGTTTTTTTAGGAATCGAAACATTTTTTATGAGAAGATTTTTAAGAGTTAGTAACGAGGGTCTCCTACCTACCGCGAGCACCCATCCGTTTCACGGGAATTGAGCCTAAACGCCTTTGACAGAATAGAGAAAATGGCGATAAAAACACATTCGCCTCGTCAGCGCAATAATATAACATAAGTCCTCCGTTGTCAAGGTAGAATTACAGATAGCTAACATGTTTTATGCGTCACGTCAACTCGGCAAAAATACGCGAGTTGCGCGCGGTGCTGATTCAACTTTTGTAGCTCTGTGCGCAGAGCTTTTTCGAGTATTCTATTCTTGACTTATCCGCGGCAATCATGCAAGATGTCAAGCGCATGAGATATATCACAGCTATGACATTGCCCGCGTTCTGCCTGATAGCTGCAGCGGCCGATTTTGTCGAAGTAGGCACCTACCCCTCCAAGGTCACGCCTGAGCAAATCGCCGTCCTCTCCATCTCAGAGGCAGGCTAC
>CAYJID010000354.1:0-2118 GCA_964370135.1 uncultured Akkermansia sp.
TTGTATATTCATACACCGTATTTTTTCAGCTGTCAAGCATAGGCGATCTTATTTCTTGACATACACGGCGCACACTCCTATGATACGACATGATGAATGGATACTCGCTATGCGCCTGCGTTGCCCTGGCTTGTATGCTCAGTGCATGCAAAGCTATACGACCACCATCGAGGCAATATCTCACGGATCATCAAGCATTTGAACGCTACCAAGGCAAGAAAATTACCTTGACTCGCGATGCCTACCTGAGCGTGGGTATTCCCCACCTCGATGGGGAACTGCTTCCTACCACAGACGGGAAGATCGTGCTGTTTTATGAGCTCAGCGCGGACGCACGCGATGCGGCCTATGTCATCCCGAAGGGGACTGTATTCACGCTGGGAGAGATCACCCGTATGGACAAAGGGGCGAGCATGAAAAAAGATCATCTCCTCATCGGGCTCACCTCGCCCCACTCGCGTATCCTCGGTCATGCCATCACGCTGAGCTATGCATGGTATTTCAAAGCTCCCGATTTCACGCCGCTGTTCTCTCCCGAAATCATCAACTCCTACCAGCTCCAAGACCATGAATAAACGCGCTCTTCTCCCCCTGCTTGCCATGCTAAGCACGCTGCCCGCCTGCACGTCTTCGCAACCTCAGCCGACGCATGAGGATCTCAGCGCTCATCCAGCATGGGCTCGCCACATGGGGCAGACTCTGCCTCTGCGGCGCAATGCCTGCTTGAATATCACGATACCCGACGCTGAGAATGCAAGATGGTACACCGTTCTAGCAGATCCTTTTAGTTCTGATGCACGACGCGTGAGTGAGCTTCGCTTTCACCTGACCGAGTGGACGCCAAAAGCGATGGGGGAAGGTGTCGCCGCTGGCAGACGATTCCAGCTGCGGAAGGTCGAGCGCGTGCGTGAGCCGCAGCAGCGATCACAGGCGAAGGAATATATACGTCTGACGCTCACCGAGCCCCATACTAAGATTGCGCGACAGCCTCTGATCATCACCTATGATTGGCACACAGGGGCGCGTGGGGCAAGACCTCTTTTCTCACTCCTTGATGAAGAATCTCAACAGAATACACCATGATGAAAATAATGATATTTACAGTATGCGCTTTGTCTTTGTTACAAGGCACTCCAGCAAAAGCGATCGAGAAGCAAGATCCTATTGAGCTTCTACGTGATTCGCGGGTCAAAGTAAGCCTGTCTTATTATCTATTTAAAATAGTCAAGGACGGACAGACGAGCTATGTATTGGGGATGACCTATCACTCGTTTTTCTTCGCTCACGATCCGAGATTATCGCGCTCGGATTGCCGTGTCTTTGATTCCTTTGATGCCCTGCTGGCGGCGTTGAAAACATGTTCTGCGGGGCGATCAGCCGAGCATGATACTATTTTTCTTTTCACAGGGCAGTCTTGCGTCTACACCTGTCGTGCGCTGTATCCCGATGCGCGCATGCTGGAGCTCTCCCCCGAGGAGATGGCGATGTTGAAGCTTGAATTCGCAGATTTCGTTTTTTTGGGATCTGATTGAATCGGGAAGTGTTTTTAAATCTCGATGCGTAGTATGGCGTCTTGGAGTGCCCAAGTGACGGCGATGTCCTCGCAGTTGAGGTAGCACTCGGCTGTGTCGAAGTAGTCTGCCGTGAGTTCTTCGAGCATGCTGGATTTGCCCATTTGCAGAGCGAGCGCGCTGCCTCCCTGCTGGCACGCATAGGCGCGCTCGAGCTCGGCGAGCTGGGCGAGGATGTGCTGTTCGCTCTCCATGATGCTCCCCTGCTCGACGCGGTGGTGCATGAAGTTCATGAGCCCCTGCTCGTAGTCGGTCATGATGGTCATGTACTGGGCGACGAGCTCTTGCATGTGCTGCCACGCATCGGGGGCGATGTCTTGCTTGTCGATGATGAGATGTCGGTCGATGGTGTGGCTGCTGTTTTGCTGGGTGTATTGTGCGCCGAGCCCAAGGCGAATGTGCTGCTCTGTCTTTTCTAGGAGGGTCAGCTCGACATCCCAGACGTAGCCTCGGCTGTGGATGCTGTAGCTTTGTACGTCGTCCATGAGGGCGTATTCTTGGTAGCTCACGCGGGAGAAGGCGCGGCGTATTTCGGCAAAGGAGCGCA
>CAYJID010000355.1:0-2113 GCA_964370135.1 uncultured Akkermansia sp.
GGGAGCATGAGAGTAAAAGGAGGATGTTTTTCATATACCAAAACGCGATCTACGCAAGTGTGTCCTACCACACTAACATAGATCGCGCACCAATACAAGCGGCAAAACTAACGACTCCCCTACTCGCTCTGTCGTGTCTGGATCAAAAATCCGCCACGTCGTCGTCGATAAAGATGCGTCGCTGGCGTCGGCGCAGGTAGCGTCCGCGCGCGAGGTTGACGACATGACGCTCTCCCGAGAGCAGCTCCATGGCCTCGTCGATGACGCGCTCGCTGAGCTCAGATACCTTCCTCTCCCTCATGTAGTGAAAGAGAATGGCGCGCTGCAAGGGGACTGCCTGCCGCAGGATAAAGGGGAGATAGAGTCGCCCCTGTGGGTCATGGCTGGGGAGTAGCGTGAGTGCCTCATCGAGTGCCTGCGCGCTGTCCTGCTGCACGCGCGCTCCGCGTGAGAGGATGGGCACGATGTCGCGCCCCATGATCTGAGTGAGTAGCGGTATGGCCTGATGGCGCAGGGCATTGCGCGTGACGTTGAGCGCGGCGTTGGTCTCGTCGTCGCGCCATGGGATCTGGCGATCGGTGAGGTACTGGGTGATCTCCTCGCGCCTCCAGTGGAGCAAGGGGCGCAGGTAGGTAAATATCTCCTGCTGTCTGTAGGCATGCATGCCGCGCAGCCCCGAGGAGCCGCGGCAGACGTTGAAGATCACGGTCTCTGCCTGATCGTCGGCGTGGTGCGCGAGCGCGATGGGGGGGAGCTCTTCTAGGAGATACTTCTCCTCCAGCACGCAGGCGAGTGTGCCAAGATGCGCGCGGCGTAGCTTGCGCCCCATCTGCTCAAAGGAGATCCCTGCCTGCTGCGCGAGTGCTGGCACGTCCTCATGCAGTAGCGTGAGGTGCACGCCCCACTGCTCGCAGATATCCTGACAAAATTGTGCATCTGCATCAGCCGCGGCTCCACGGTAGCCGTGATGCAGGTGCATCGCATAGACCGCGCAGCCTGCTGTGCGTAGGAGATGGAGTAGTGCGACGGAGTCACGCCCGCCGCTGAGCCCCAAGACGACGATGCGCCCCTCTCCGAGGAAGGGGGCACATTCTGGATGTATTACTGTGGTGAGGGGACGACTCATCGGCGTGAGCTACGGCTGCGACGAGAGCCAGCTTCTGCTCCCTCGACGGGGTTTTCTACGAGCCAAGGGGCTACTTTCTTATACATCTGATCGACGGTCTCTCCCTCTGGATCAAGCTCAATGCTCGCAATACGACCGTCCGCATAGGCGACGGCGATGGTGTAGGCATGACGCTCTACGGCTGGGAGCACCATCTGCTCAAAAGTCTTTTTGCTCACCACGCTGCGCCCCTTGACAGGGATGCCATCGGAGATCCAGGGCATCTCGCTGAGACGTTGCTTGTTCATACGGATGCCAGAGTCAGGATTGCTACTATCGACGGTGCCGTCTGACCAGGAGACGTAGGAGACGCTCTTCTCGTCAGCAAGGAAGCTACCGCCGCTGCCAATGTCGACGCGCTTGTCTCCTGGGCAGTGGAAGATCTCTGATACCTTCATCTTATCACCCAGCTTCTGAGGCAGCACGACGTCCTTCATGCGGGGGGCGATGCTCAGCCACCATGCCTCAGATTCGTCTATGTTTTCTGTGTCTTCGTTGTCCTCCATACCGCTGGCGGGTAGCATATTGCGATGCGCCATATCCTGACTGTATTTCTGCCCGATGAGCGAGATCTGCTTGATCTGCTCGGTGCAGGACGAGAGATCAGCCATAGCCATTCGGCTGAAGATAAAGGGCATGGAGACGGCAGCCAAGATGCCGAGGATGGCGATGACGACGATGAGCTCAACGAGTGTGAAGCCCAGCTTTCGTGTGTGTCTTTGTAAAATCATAATGCTAACTCTACCACATTATTCTGTGGTCGCAAGCAAAAAAGCGCGCCTCGCCTCACTTCACCGCGCGATAGAGGAACCAAACGGCTGCCAAGGCGAGGAAGAAGGGGAAGAACTTCACCACGATACTCCCAATCAAGAAGAGCATGGCGATGATAAAGGCGAGAAAGCAGATGATGCCGATGATGGCGGCAGGCGAGAGGCTCTCCCAGATCTT
>CAYJID010000356.1:0-2113 GCA_964370135.1 uncultured Akkermansia sp.
TGAAGCGATTTTCTGAATTTTCTTATTTAGAATGACGAGATTTTAGAAGTCCCCTTTAACATAAGCATATTTGAATAACAATAATTTCGATTTCGCCCTAACCCCGCAACACTTAAAGAAAAGAGACTAAAAGCCCCGCAGGCTCTATCTAACATGACCCTCTCACGCCAGAAAAAGGAAGCTTTACTCTTGATTAAGAAGAAAAAAGAGTTATACTGAACCTAACCTCAATCCCATTTTATTATGAAAGCACATCACTCATCATGGCTTGCTGCATGGGCAGCAGCTCTCGCTGGACTCACTCTCGTCCAGTGCTCACAAGAGGTCGGCTCACTGAGCTCGACAGCCATCCACAGTGCGCTGCGCTCACGCAGCCTCAGCCTCAGCCAGAGCTCCACCGCCTGGCTCCAAGCCGCCGATGACACCATCTCCATCAGTGCCGCAGACAAGAAGCGCATCATCGACTGCGTGCGCAACGGCTCGCTCAAGATCAATCACGATGGTTATTACGAAGACCTCGATGATGAAGTCGACCGCGACGCACGCGTCTACTACCTCTCACCCAGCAATGGGCAGACCATGGTCGTGCGTATCAAAGAGGGCAAAGCCGAGCTCGACGACATCGAGCTGCCCCAGGCCTCACAGGCACAGCTCTACAGCATCCTCGCCCCCTACCTGAGCCGCTTCTCCGCTCCCACGCCCTGATTTCCTACGAGAAAGACCCCAATGACTATGTCTGTCCCTAGTAGCGCAACCCCCAGTCCATGGCAACAGCTCGACCGCAAGCGCGAGGAGCTGCTCACCCTCCAGCATGCTATCCATGGAGAGGTCCATGAGCTCGCGCACATCGCCGGCGTGCTAGAGCTAGGAGAAGGCTCCGAGATCATGGCGGGCTGCGTGCTAGAGGGGCATGTCCGCATCGGGCGCGACTGCCGCATCGGCCCCAATGCCTACATACGCGGCTGCTGCGAGGTCGGTGATGGCTGCCGCATCGGCCATGCCGTGGAGCTCAAAGACTGCATCATCGGCGCAGGCAGCTTTATCTCCCATCTGAGCTATCTAGGCGACTCCATCCTCGGAGAGGATGTCAACCTAGGAGCGGGCTGCATGCTGAGCAACTTTCGCCACGACGCGGGGGCTATTCGCATGCCTTGGCAGGGAGAGCTCTGCGCCACGGGGCGCAACAAGCTGGGCAGCTACATCGGTGCCCACTCGCGACTAGGCTGCAACAGCGTCGTACTCCCTGGGCGCGTGCTGCCCGAGTCGACCTGGCTAGATGCGGGGGCGGTGTACCGAGGATAGACCCCTGATTAATCCTCTGATATTCTGGTGGCGCAGCTGAGATCTCAGCTGCGCTTTTTGCTGAGCAGCCAGCAGCGCAGCTGATGCCATGCCGCCGCTAGCGCGTTGAGAGGATTCTTGCGCAGCTTGTGGCGTCGTACGATGCGCGCGCCCTGAGGAGCCCAATCTGCTGAGGGATGCGCCTCATGCTCACGTATCGTCTTGATGATCTGACTCGCGAGATTGTGCTTACTGAGCAGCAGCTCACGCGCGGCACAGATGGCGGGCAGGCGCTTGCTGTACTCGTCATTCTCCATCGCCTCGCGGATGATGCGCGCCGCCTCGGCGTGATCCTCGAGAGGGATGCGGATAAAGCAGCCCTCAGGCAGCACCTTATCGAGATGGGGATCACCCGCGTAGAAGGGGAGACAGTGGTGCATGAGCGCGTCCGCTATCTTCTCCGACCAGTGGTAGGGCTCGCGATAGTTCTCAATGACGAGGTGGTAGGCGTAGGGTGTCAGCGCGTCGCACTTGCGCTCGAGCTTCTGCACCCCATAGCCATACCAGTCAAAGTCGTCGAGCTGCCCCTCCAGATAGCGCAGCAGCTGGTAGCGGTGGTAGTGATCCGTATGCTTCATCTGCTTGGCCGAGTGGACGGCGGAGAGACCGCGTGTCTTGTCAGGCACAGCAGCGGTAGCCTGCTCGTCAAAGGGGCGGCCATCCAGCCAGATAAAGCAGCCCTCACCGCGTCGCCAATGAGGATGCCTGATGTACTCTGCGTCGTGCGTCGTGAGGATGTAGTTGAACTGATGCGTGTAGAAGGGCGGGTAGA
>CAYJID010000357.1:0-2109 GCA_964370135.1 uncultured Akkermansia sp.
TGTTGGGCAGCAGCTTGCGCAGCAGCAGGGCAAAGGAGGAGTCGTAGTCGTAGCCCACGAGTGCTGTCGAGGCGGCGAACTTGCTATCGGGAGCGGCTGTAGCAGCCGTGACGTGTGCGTTGTTGAGCTTTGCCAGCTCAAAGGCGAGCATAGACGCAAGGATGCGCTGCTGATTCTCTAACTCCGTCACGCCCTCAGGCATGGCAAAGGTCTCGCGCTTCGCGGCTTTCAAACGAGCATTCATGCTGTCTATGACGACTGTGAGATCCGCAGGCGTCTGCGCAAACATGGCGCTGGCGAGATCGAGCCTGACACTCTTGTATGCCTTAGCGGTCTCTTCATCAGGTTGCGCGACTCCGAAGTTATGCTCCATATGGGCAATACCACCAAAGTCTGCCATGATGTAGTCTGGCGTGACGTTGTAGAGAGGCTGCTTGTTCGCCTCCTTCGCGGACTCATTAAGAGACTGGACAATAGCGGCATTCTTGCTATCGGCAGATGCCTTCATATCATCACTGAAGAGGTTGAATGCGAGGATACCAGGAACGACCACCACGAAGGGGATGAGCAGCTTGAGAGCCGCAGCAAAGACGATACCCTTCTGACCCTCGGCGAGGCTCTTGGAGGCGAGAGTACGCTGCATGATGTACTGGTTGAGACCCCAGTAGAAGAAGTTCGGGATCCAGAGACCGAGGCAGAGAGCAGTCCATGGGATCTCAGGGTCGCTCGCAGGGCGTACCATGCTCAGCTTGCCACCGACGGCATTCGTCGCTGTGAGGGCTTCACCGCTGTTCAATGCGAAGAAACGCTCCATTGCGGAGGACTCGGCGAGACTCTTGACCGTCACGTCCGAGGTCGCGGACGCTGTCTGAATGAGCGCCTGAGGATCAGCCATGCTCAGATGCTCCATGGCAAACATGAGCACCACGCCGCCACCGACGATGAGAGCCGCACCCCAGATGAGGTCCGTCCAGGCGCAGGCCTTGAGACCGCCTACATAGACATAGAGCGTCGCACTACCGGCGATGATCATGCAGCTGACATCCATCGAGAGGCCGAAGTACTCAGCGATCACCTTGGCACCGGCATAGATCACAGCAGCGGTGGGGACACCGACGAGGATGATGAGATTGGACACCGCCATGATGGTGCGAGCCTTGCCATCATAGCGCTCCTGAAGGAACTGAGGGATGGTGAAGACGCCGCGCTTGAGCAGCATGGGCAGGAAGGTGAAGGCGACGACAACGAGCGTGATGGCAGCGAGCCACTCATAGCCTGCGATCGCGAGGCCGAGCCAGTTGGACGCCATACCACTCATACCGACGAACTGCTCGGTGGAGATATTGGCCGCGATGAGGGAGAAGCCCACGAGCCACCAGCTCAGACCACGACCTGCGAGGAAGTAGTCGGCGGCACCCTGTTCTTTCTTCTCATCTGATGCCTCGCCTGAGTCACTGGATTTCCAGATCCCGAGCGCGATGACACCGACGACGACGATGCAAAAGACGATCATCTCCCAGATGGCGAGAGGAGCCGTCTCTGCAACAGCAGCGGGAGCACCAGTATCCTGCGCCATCGCTTCTGTCGAGAGGAGGGCGGCGAGGCTGGTGAGCATAGCTAATGTTTTCATAGATACGTTTGTTGTGGGGTGATGACAAGAATGAGCAGCGTGGGGACGCTGCTCATTCTTGCAAAATTTTTACTCGATTTAGGCGAGACTGTCGGCCTTGTAGAGGACACAGGCGCCAGCACCGGCGCGCGTGATGAGGTAGGACGTCTCGATACCGAGCGACTCGCGGTAGCTCTCGATGATATCTTGGCCGACCTGCTCGACGACGTCACTACGGACGAGGGCGACCACACTGCCGCCGAAGCCACCGCCCGTCATGCGTGCGCCGTAGACAGCGTCGCCATTGGGGATGGTGTCAAAGAGATTCACGAGGCAATCCACCTCGGCGCAGGAGACCTCGTAGTCATCGCGCAGAGAGGCGTGGGAGCCGCGCATGGCGATACCGGCGGTCTCCCAGTCGGCCTGAGCGACGGCGTCGGCGAAAGCCTTCACGCGCTGATTCTCACCGATGACGTGGCGTGCGCGGCGGTAGCAGAGAT
>CAYJID010000358.1:0-2102 GCA_964370135.1 uncultured Akkermansia sp.
CGCGTCGCACTTCTTCCTTGATGAGCTCGGCGACCTTGTTGAGGTGGACATGCCCAGGAATCACTTCGTTAAAGGCATTACAAATCGCAATAAAGGGCTTTCTGATATCCTCATCATTCATCCCACATGCACGCATCAAACTCCGGTGCGGAGCGCGTTCTAAACCTGCTTTCGTACGGTCTGATAACATAACAGCGGATACTATAGCACAAAGGCAGGGCAGGAGGCGAGCATAATTTTCACGCCATAGGGAGCATACCCACATGTGTCCACACGTGTCCCAAATAGCGAACACGCTGAAACGTGTCTCAAAAAGCGAATGCCTTATGATCTTTAAAGTCTTATTTCAAAATAGTATCCCCCTCTTCTAAAGTAACCATGGTTGAGGGGCTGGCGGACGAGCAAGGTTTGTGGTACACGTTTCATCGAGTCATTTCCAAAGACCGATTTTAACGAACAGATTAACTCGAAGAAACGCACTCAAATTGCTCAACGCCCATTGTCGACTTGTTTGATTCTTTAGGGGACCTTGCAAAAGCCGTGCTGTGACGCTCATTTTCGACATCTGTAATTCCCCAGAACTAATTTTGCAAGGTTCCCTTTAGGAAGAGTAAAAGGAGTGCTGATGAATCATAAAGCGTATGAAGCTTAATAGCTCCCTTTTCGTGCGTAGAATGTGCCCTGTCAAACAGACACGCACAGAGGATCATGTAGATTGAATCCAGTAAGTAGACTTTTCGATTAAGACAGTGTAATTCGTGACCGCGGTGTATCTCCTATCCCAATGAAGCATAGAGCTCACGATAAATATTTCTGAATACTTTTCCATGCGTGCGGCGCATTTATATGATGGCTTCTAAATTCTCTTTATTCTAAATAAGCTAATCGGAAAACTCGCTGCATGAGGCAGCTTTTGAGTGCTTTCCAGCTGGATTTCTTCCGAATTTTCGTCTCAGTTGCTCCTTACATGCCTCAAACATTTGCTGCTCCTGCATCGAGTCACCCGTGGGATTTGCCCTTCAGCTCGTTGATCCCGCTTCATCGCGGCTCATTGAGGATTTTCACCCCAGCGACTACGCCATGTCTAGCGTACCAATAATGCACCCCTGATCGCTCAGGGGTGCATCGTTCACATACCAATTCTTTCTTGTTGTTAATTTATTCGATAATGATGGGATGGGGTGTGTTATCCTTCGAGGCAGTTGATCTGAACGAAGGCTTCTTCTTGGAGACGGCAAGCACCGCAGGCGAATTTCGCACGGATCTGGAGTGCCTCATCGAGGTCGTCGCGCACGGAGAGCTTGACCTTAAAGTCGTCCCAGATGCCGAACTGAGCCTTGCTCTTGACCCAAGCGAGGCAGGAGCGGATGCCGCCCGTGGCGATGGGGAGCTGCTCGGTGCGGATGATGCGGAAGCCGAGGAAACTATCCACCTTGCCCTCGGCGAGGGCACGCACGGTGTTGTAGTCGTAGCTCGAGACCTCAGGCTCCTTGAGTAGCGCGTTGATCTGGCTGCTGGAGCAGGCAAGCACGAGCTCATCTCCGTAGGCGCGTCGCTCATCATTCCACGCCTCTGCTTTTTGCAGCATGGTGAGGGCTTGGCGCAGCTTTGCCACCGTGAGGTTGGTATCGGCGGGGGAGCCAGAGTCTGTGTAGTCCTCAGCGATGATCTGGGAGTCGGGGAAGTCGACACTGACCGTGCCGTTCTCACCTGAGTAGTTCACGCCGAGGAAGCTGTTGAGCATGACGGCGTCCATGCAGCGACCAGCGGCGGCGCGGAGGCCTTCGATGGTCTTGGAGACGGGAGCGTCGATGTTGGCGAGCTTTTTCGCGTCGAACTCGTCGAAGCCGACCGCCTTCGTATAGATGTGAGGATACATCACGCGGCGTGACGTGGGGGCTTCGTTGAGTACGGTGCTGCTCATGCGCGAGGTCTTTTCCTCGAAGGTGAGGAGCCCATATTGGTCAAAGGCGACCATCTTGCCACTGAGGCCTGATTCGAGGGTGACGAACTTCTCGAGTCGGGAGGCTTCCTGCTGGAGGTAGGAGCCCCATTTTTCGCTGTACTTGATCTGATAGTTTTCAGTGATGTCAGCCATGTTG
>CAYJID010000359.1:0-2099 GCA_964370135.1 uncultured Akkermansia sp.
CAACTCTAAAATCATCTCAAAATCTTACCTCGCGAGAAATTAGAAGCCCCCTAAACTATAAGAAAAGTTCCCTAAAGCCACAAGCGCAAGCTTGTGGCTTTGTCATTGTTCTGCTCATCGTTGCGAAGGTGTCTAATTTATTGCCTCCTGCGCTCCAGCCCCGCGGATAGCCGCGCTCCACCCCGCTTTTCACGTTGACTTTGGAGCGCGTATTTGTTATCTTGGCTCGATCATGCACACACTCTCTCCTCGTGATGTCCGCCGCTGGATTCCCTCGCTCTATTTTGGCATGGGGCTGCCGCTCATTGTTATTGCCAATATGGCAGGGCTCATGTTCAAGGGGCTGGGCGTGTCGGATGCGGATAATACCTTTTGGCTGACGCTGATTACGTGGCCTTGGACGGTGAAGTTCCTCTGGAGTCCCTTCTTGGAGATGTTCAAGAACAAGAAGTTCTTCATCCTCGCTACACAGCTCATTTCCGCTGTGGGCTTTGGCCTCATCGCGCTCACGCTCCAGATGCCCTACCCCTTTGCCCTGAGTGCCGCCGTGCTAGCACTCGTCGCGGTGAGTGGCGCGACCTACGACATCGCCGCGGATGGTCTCTATATGGAGGAGCTCTCGACGGAGCAGCAGACGCGCTATGCGGGCTGGATGGGGGCTTTTTACAATCTGGCAAAGCTCGTTGTCGTGGGTCTGCTGGTGTATCTCGCGGGCGTGTTTATTGAATATTATGCGGCGAGCCTCGCGGGGCTAGATGTATCGACGGCGGAGCAGATGCTGCATCAGGGCACACTCGCCTCGGAGGTGAAGCATCAGGCCACACTCTACGGCTGGGCGACGATGATGGGCATCTGCGCGCTCATGCTGCTGCTGCTCGCGATCTACCATGCACGCGTGCTGCCGAAGGGGAAGGAGGCGCAGGAGGAGACGAAGTCGGCGCGCGAGGTGTTCTCCCATATGGGGCGCGTGATCGCGCTCTTTTTCCAGAAAAAATATATTTTCTACTACATCGCGTGGATCATCTGCTACCGCCTCTGTGAGGGCTTTGTGATGCGTGTAGCTCCCCTCTTTCTGAAGGCTCCTGTGAGCGAGGGCGGTCTAGGGCTCACGGAGCAGCAGATTGGGCTCTACTATGGGGGATTTGGCCCGGGGGCATTTGTGATCGGCTCGCTGCTGGCGGCGAGTTTTATCGGGAAGCTGGGGCTGCGTCGCGCGATTTTCATCCTCTGCTGCTTGTTCAATTTCTCCTTTGGCGTCTATGCCTACCTCGCCGTGGCGCAGCCTAGCAGTATGTGGATCATCGGCAGCTCGATTGCGGTGGAGTGGTTCTGCTACGGATTCGGCTTTGTCGGGCTCTCGCTCTTTATGATGCAGCAGATTGCGAAGGGGGAGAATCAGATGTCGCACTATGCCTTTGCCACGGGTCTGATGAATCTCGCGGTGATGCTGCCCGGCATGTGGTCGGGACGCATGAGTGATGCGCTGGGCTACCAGAGCTTTTTCCTCATTGTGATGCTGGCGGTGATCCCTGCCTGTATCCTGACCTGGCTGCTGCCCTTTACCCACAAGGATACGCCCGATCATGCTTGATGATATAGTCAAGGAGGTCTTGAGGGGCGTGCTCTTTGACTTCATCTTCGACACGGAGTACAAGGGCAAGCCGCAGCGCGCACGCGCGGAGAAGGCTCTGAGTCGCGCGGATCGTATCACGGCGGGCTGCCTGTGCGGTAGCTACGTCGTGGGACTGTCGCTGGTGATCGTGCTCCCCCTTCTCATGCTGCCTCGTCCCCTTTACTTCGAGCCGCTGTGGGAGTGCTGGACACTCTGGCTGCTCGTCCTGCACGCACCCATTGAGATCGCCGCCTCGCTCAGGCGGCAGCTCACGCCTCCGACGAGGCAGAGGCTACGAGCGCTGCTGCATGTGCGCTACTGTCTGCGACCCAAAGCCGTGACGGCGATGCGTTGGCTGCCAGTGGTGAATGCCGCGGCCTACGCGATCAGCGCGCTGTGCGGCGTATTTCCTTGAATAGGGCGCGGCGCAGGGAGAGTTTGTTTTTGAAGGGGATATCGCAGTCGTAGGCCCAGACCATCACGCCGC
>CAYJID010000360.1:0-2098 GCA_964370135.1 uncultured Akkermansia sp.
ACGCCAAGGGCGCGATGGCGTCCATGCTGGTGGGGATCGCTTATTGCTTTTACAATCTCGCGCGTATGATGGCGCAGCGTCACTGGGGGACAGACCTGCCCGCCTGCTGGGAGCTCTCCTCGGCGCAGCAGGTGATGTATGGCATTGGGCTCTCCTCTGTCGTCTATGTGCTGGTGAGTCTGTGTACCAAGGCGGAGTTCGAGAAGGCTGATGCCTTTATCGTCCAGAGCAAAGCTGCCGCTTGACAAAGCGGAGGCGAGCTCTTATCATGTTGCTATGCCCGCGCGTCTCTTCTTGCTAGCCAGTTGTTCTCTCCCCCTCCTCGCCGCGCCCGCGCGCAGTGTGGAGTCTCTCGATGATGTCAAGCGGGCTCTCGACTATATTCACGAGAAGCTGCAAGCGCAGACAGATTGCCTGCGCTCAGTGAAATCTGCTGCGACGGCTGAGGCGGCCTTTGTCAATTATCAAAAACTCACGCAGCAGCTCGCCGCCTCACACCAGCTGGTCTCGGAGGAGAAATTGCTCGCCAATCTCGCCCGCTTCCCCGAGGAGAAGCAGGCCATCATGGAGGCGCTCCAAGCACTCGCTATCCAGATCGCCCGCCTGAAAAAGGCGGACTTCTGCGATCATGAGGGGCTCAAGACGCTGCTGCTGCCTCCTGCGCCTGCGCCGAAGGAGGCGTCGCCCGCGTCAGCCGTGTAGACGGCTGCTTAGCCCAGCCCCAGCTTGCGGCCTGTCTCTCTCCTGATGGAGCAGCTCCTGCACGCGCGAGAGCTCCTCATCCATGTATTCGGAGAGATGGTCGCGGTGGAGGCGTGTGCCCTCGAGGATGGCGTCGCGGTACTTGATCGCCTCGCCTAGAGAGGAGTGCTCGTTGCCGTATTTGAGATCGGAGAAGTAGCGCGTGATGATGCGTCCGCGTCGTTGGATGCTGACGCGCCAACCGAGGAAATCCGTACTATCGTAAGTGTAGCGTGTGATGTTTTTTTCTTTCATTTACAGAGCGGGGTTGATAAGGTGCTTGATGAAAAAGACAGCACGGAGGGCTTGTTTGTTGAATATCTGATAGAGAGATTTCTCCCCTACGCAAGGTGGAAATCTCGCTGATTTGCTCCTAATAATAGAACCAGAGGCTGCTGAAGAGCTCGCGCAGGCGGCGGTTGTTCGCGAGGCGTTGTTGATCGAGCTCGTGGTAGCGCATGAGGATGTCAGCGTCATGCTCGCGGCTCTCCAGATCGAGCTTGTCAAGAACGCGGTCGAGGGCGCGCGCTATCATGCGCCAGCGGGGGTCGTCGCCCGCGCGTTGCCGCAGGCGTGACTCTGCGATCGACCATTGGAGGCTCTCCTCGACGCAGGCGTCAAAGGCGTCCTGCATGCTGGCCAGCTCGCGCTCAAGGGTGAGTGTGGCAAGCGTGAGCTCGCGCAGCTCCATGAGCTGCATCGGATTGGGCGAGGGGGTGGAGAAGGTGCAGCCCTCTCGGATGCGCTCTTTTTCTCTCTCGCTCATGTGGGTGAAGAAGCGTAACTCGCCGCTGATGAAGTCCTTCAGATGGCGGCAGAAATACCCCTTCTCCGCCCCTGGGCAGGAGCAGCTGAGAACCTGCAATCCCCCTTTCTTTTGCAGGCAGTACTCGACTCGGTACTCGCTGCCGTGGTCTGACTCAATGATGGCGATGCGTCCCGCGGGGATGATGGGGCAGAGCTCAGATTCTGTCATGGAGGTCATTGTGTCATCATAGCAGACGCAGAGGGGCAAGGCAAGGGGATCTTGCAAAATGAGCAGCTTCGGATTTTGCTGGCAGTTTGGATGAGAATTGGCGGCGTTTGGGCGCGCATAGCGAGCTATGTAAGCCCAAAAAGCTGCGAATTCTCGCCAAAATGCAGCAAAAGACGTGCTGTGACGCTCATTTTCGAAATCTGCAATTTCCCAAAACTAATTTTGCAAGGTCCCCGCAAGGGGTAAGCTCCACGGGAGGGGAACTTTCTAACGCCGTGTAGAAAGCTCCCCTGAGTGGTGCGGTGTTAATCCTTTTTCTTTGTCAGCCAAGGCGCGACGATGACGCTGGACGCGGGGATGACGAGCAGGTTGAGCACGGTG
>CAYJID010000361.1:0-2098 GCA_964370135.1 uncultured Akkermansia sp.
CTCTGCATCAAAACATCGCAGAGGTGGCAGCTTATATTCAGCTCCAAGGCTTTCTGTCATCGGGCTATTATGTGCTCTTGACAAACTCCGGCTATCAGATTTGCTGGTTGGATGATGATGATTGGGAGCTAGTTGATGCCTCGTTGCGCCCTGAATGGCAGGGGTTCGAAGATGATTCTGAGTTCACACAGCAATCAAGAAGACTGTTCCCAGAGTTTACACCGTCATTTTGGGAAGATTTATTGAATGAGGAAAGGTATGCGATTCGCATATTTGAAGAAAAGCGACGCCTCTACTCAGGTCCCCATCTCAAGGTCACGCGCTGGCTGGGCTTTGAATACCCGATGAGAAAGCTAGCAGTTGAGCATCTTGACTCTTTGTTCCGCTATGACTATCCGACCTATGAAGAAGCCATCGCCCGTCGTGAAGAATTGTCGTGCCTGTTAAGAGAAATCATGCAGGAGCCTCCCTCCAACAAGACGCTGCCAGCGAGTGATAAAGAGCTTTATGCGCTCAATTTGGCCATCCAGCAAGATGAGGTCGGTGTGGCCATGTTTCTTCTCAGTCATACGCGAGCTGGCACCCGCCTCGATGATACAGTCGAGTACCACGGCCGCGTCTATCCTCCAGCTTTGCTACAGGCTGTGTCCAATATCTCTACAGATGCTTTAAAACTCCTGCTGGGCTATGGAGCTCGTACGAATATGCTGCATATAGATGATAGCTCTCTTTCAGATGAGCTGATGCCCCTGCTCAAGATGAGCCCCCAAGAGCGCTATGCGGATGGTGGGGCGAGTTTGCTCTAAGCACGCGCCGTGCGCAGGAAGGGTTACTGTCTCTTATCGCCGCTGGATACCGCCCATGAGTAGGGCAAATCCCTGCTCGATGCTGTGCTGGATGTCGCTGGGGGCATTGCTCGCGATGTGGGCGATGGTGCCTCGCATCGAGTAGTAAAAGGTATTGATGATGAGCTCGATGTCGTCGATGACGAACAAGCCCTCATGCACCCCCTTCTCAATGAGCTCGCGGATGAAGCGGAACATCTCGTCACTCCGCGCGTGGGTCTCGGCGTCGATGAACTCGGAGTGATAAAATTTCTCACAGAACATGTCCTCATCGCGATTCATCATCGCCCAGCGCACGTAGATGGCGCCGAGCTCAAAGAGCTTCTCGCGTGTCGTGCCTTTGGGCTGGTAGACCTCGAGGACGTAGTCGAGGAAGGCGCGCCTGATGTCGAGGTAGATCTCGTTGACCAGCTCATTCTTTGTGGGAAAGTGGTGGAAAATCGCTCCATTGGAGACGCCGGCGAACTTCGCTATCTTGGCCGTGGAGGTGGCGTGGAAGCCCGCTTCGTTGAAGAGGTACATGGCGTGCTTGATGATGCGCTCTCGTTTTTCCTGTTTCATATCTTGTTTAAATAAAAAAATTACCAACGCCAGCCGATGGAGAAGGCGACGTGCTCCTCCATGCCGTACTGGTCGTCAAAGCGCTCGCTCTGCAAGACCGCACCGACGAAGAAGTCCACACCCGCATAGTGTCCACCGACGCCGATCTGGAGCTCTACCTGCCACGGGACGCGCTTTGCTGTGCTGTCAAAGTCATGAAAGAAGCCGCCATCGAGGGAGAAATCGTGGGCGACGTACGAGCCCTGTAGCCCTGCGAGAAAGTAGAGCGACCATGTCTGCGGATTGTAGCCAGGGCTCAGCAGGCTGCTGATGGCGTACTGGGCGCGGTGGCAGCCTGCCTGTCGCTGCGTGGGGGGGAGGTTGTAGCCGAGGCGATAGATATAGCCCGCTGTCATGCTGATGCGGACATTGCCGAGTTCTTCTTTGAGGTAGAGCATGCTGTCAGATCCCCAGCCCGAGCCACTCTGCCAGCCCCATGGGGCGATGTTGAGCTCCTGTCGGCTGCTGAGCTGGAGGGTGAGCTCGGAGGGGACCTGGCTATCCCAGCCCTCCCACTGCATGAAGCCGCCTAGGTCGTGGACGATGCGCTGCGTGTCCTCGGCGAGTGAGGGCTGTCCCGTGACTCCGATCTGGAACTCAGTGCTGATGCCGAGGACCTCTCCTGCGGTGACGAATCCGACGCCCAGCGCGAG
>CAYJID010000362.1:0-2098 GCA_964370135.1 uncultured Akkermansia sp.
TGCTTCTGGGGTGTGGAAAAATACTTCCAGCAGATCCCAGGTGTCCTCGACACCGAGGTCGGCTATGCCAATGGCCACACAGACAACCCCACCTATGAGCAGGTGGTGCAAAAGAACACCGGCTACGCCGAGACCGTCAAGGTGATCTACGATGACACGCAGGTCAGCCTCCCCTTCCTCCTCGACATGTACTATCAGGTCATCAACCCCGTCTCTGTAAACAAACAGGGCGGCGACGAAGGTCCCCAGTACCGCACCGGCATTTTTTACACCGATCCCGCCGATGCCGCCATCATCACCGCCTCACTCGCCGAGCTCCAGAAAAGCTACGACCAGCCCCTCGCCGTAGAAAATGAGCCGCTGAGCACCTACAGCTCCGCCGAGGAGTACCACCAAGATTACCTTGACAAGAACCCACAGGGCTACTGCCACATCGCCCCCAGTCATTACGAACGCGCGAAAAACGCCCGCGACGACTCACCCCGTGAGCCCATCTATAGCAAAAAGACCGACGCTGAGCTCCGCGCCACCCTCACGCCCGAGCAGTACGCCGTCACGCAGGAGTCCGCGACAGAGCGCCCCTACACCAACATCTACGACAAGCACTTCGAAGAGGGCATCTACGTCGACATCACCACAGGCGAGCCCCTCTTTGCATCAGCCGATAAATACGACTCAGGCTGCGGCTGGCCCGCCTTCTCCCGCCCCATCAAGCAGGGCATCATTGATGAAGTGGCGGATCACAAGCTAGCCACCCCGCGCGTCGAGGTACGCAGCAGCCTCGGTGACGCGCACCTCGGGCACGTCTTCACCGACGGTCCCGCAGATCAAGGCGGCCTGCGCTACTGCATCAATAGCGCGTCGCTGCGCTTCATCCCCAAGGCGCAGATGGAGCAGGAAGGCTATGGAAGCTACCTGCCTCTGCTAAAAAAAAACAGCAGCACGATGAGCTAGAGACGGCTACTGCAAGGTACACGCCAGAGCAGCAGACCGCAGTCCTCGAGATCGCCACCCCCTCGCCCTGCGGTGCGAGCTGTGCTGCAGCGCCCCCGAGCCTCCCCACTCATGAGGTGATGCTGCTCGGGGCATGCCTCCTCGTGATCATCGGTCTCTGCCAGTGGCTGAGGCGCGGCAAACGGCGTCGGCAGTAGAGAAAGAGCCTGATGACTGAGAATCAATCAAACTGCGAGAAAAAGAGAATCGTCACTAAGATGATTTTTTTCTTGATTATCAGCGCGAAATCTAGTTGAATAGCAGCGATGCGAATACTCCTTCTCCTCAGCACCCTAGCAGCACTCGGCACATTGAGCAGCTGCTCCTGTAGCAACTGCCCCTCCTACGATCCCTACTACCTCGACGACGTGGATGTCACCACGCGCCACAGCTTCCAATAAACCTGATTACAATTTTTTTCATCCATGTCATTTGAAATCCGCGAAAAACCCGAGATGGTCGAGCGCGCCCTGCTCGTCGCCATCGGTGTGCCTGGAGACCAGAGAGAAGAGCGTCTCGCCCTGCTCGCCGAGCTCGAAGACCTCGTGAGCAACCTCGGCATAGGCATCGTCGGCACACGCCTCGACTTCACGCGCGAGATGCACGCGAAGTTCCTCTGCGGCGTGGGCAAGGCCGATGAGATCGCCGATGCCGCGCGCGCCCTCGATGCGGATTGCCTCATCTTTGACAACCTCCTCTCCCCCTCCCAGCAGCGTGAGTGGGAGCGACTGACCAACATCACGGTCATCGACCGCGAAGAAGTCATCCTCGACATCTTTGCCAAGCGCGCTCGTACGAAGGAAGCCACCATGCAGGTCGACCTCGCCCGCATGCAGTACGCTCTGCCCCGCATGACAGGCATGTGGAAGCACCTCGACCGCCAGCGCGGCGGCTCAGGAGGGGGCAAGGGCGGTGGAGCCGCTGCACGCGGTGAGGGTGAGAAGCAGATCGAAATCGACCGCCGCCTCGCCCACGACCGCATTGAGTCCATCCGACAGGAGCTCGAGCAGGTGCGCAAGCAGCGCGGCACCCAGCGCAAGGAGCGCAACCGACAGGGTATCCCCACTGCCGCCATCGTCGGCTACACGAACGCGGGGAAATCCTC
>CAYJID010000363.1:0-2091 GCA_964370135.1 uncultured Akkermansia sp.
GCGGCCTTGTCGAGGAGAGCTTCGAAGCGCTCGGAGAGGTGGTGTGCCTCAAGGGTGCGGGCGGTGTTGAAGCCGCAGTCGCACATGTACATAGCGCCGAGTGCCTTCTGCATCTCGCAGCTGCTAGCACCGCTGGAGGTGGAGGTGGCGAGATCGTTGATATCGCCGAGGACGAGAGATACCTCTGTCGCGCAGGTCGTGCTGCTGGAGCAGCTGTTGCCTGTGCCGGAGCAGCTCTCTTCGTCGCTGGTGAGGGCTTCTTCTTCAAGGTTGACGTACTTGTTGCAACCGACGACCGTCTGGCGACGCTGGTCGACCATTTCGAGACGCTTGGAGCAGGTGGCGCTCACGCGGTCCTGCACGCTGCCGGACTTGATCGCTGCGTCCATGCCGCCTTCGGCTTCGATGCTTTGGAATGTCGCGTAGGCTTCCTTGGCGATCGTCTCGGTGAAGCTCTCGATGTAGTAAGCACCGCCGGCAGGGTCGACGACCTTGTCGAGGCTGAACTCACCTGCAAGCATGAGCTGCAAGTTGCGAGCAATACGTGTGGAGAACTCATCGGGCTTGCGCACGGCGACGTCAAAGGGAGCGACATCGAGGCTATCGACACCACCGAGGACGGCGGAGAAAGCTTGGGATGTAGCGCGGAGCATGTTGACCCAAGGATCAACCTTGCTGATCGTCCAAGTGGAGGTCGTGGCACCGAGCTTGATCTTGGCTGCCTCGTCATTGCCGCCGCAGGCGCGGACGACCTGAGCCCAGAGCATACGCAGGGCGCGCAGCTTGCAGACCTCGAGGAAGAGATTGTTGCCAAGGCCGGCGTTGAAACGGATACGGGGAGCGACGTCATTGACATCGAGACCCTTGTCCACCATGGCGCGGAGATACGCGGTCGCGGTGGCGAGCATGAAGGCCACCTCGTCAGTCGCGGAGGCGCCAGCATTCGTGTACATCACGCCATTCACACCGATGGTGCAGAAGTCGGACGTGTTGTTCTCAATCGCCCACTTCGTCATCTCGTAGAGAGATGTCGTAGCACCGCAGTAGCCAACACCACCGCAGAGGCTGCCGCGCGTGATGAGCATCGTGAGGGGATCGTAGAGCATGCCGCCTTGGAGCTTGGCGACATCACCGCCCTGAGACTTGCAGGTCTCGATGAGGAGGCTGAGGCGGGGCAGGCCGCAGCAGGCGGGGTTGAAATAGATAGGCTGCGCGCAGAGGTCGATGCCGTCGAAGGCAGCCTTCCACTGAGTGAGCGTACGCAGGACGGTACCTGTCTTGCAGGAGAGATTGACTGTGAGAGCCGTGGAGCCCTTTTCGAGCTCAGCCTTGGCCTTCTTCACAAAGCCCTTGGGGCAGCGCGCGTAGACAGTCTGAGCGACATCCCAGGGGCGTTCTGCGTAGCCGAGGGCACGAGTGCCACGACGGTAGGGGAACTCTCCGGGCTGTTCGACGTCGGCGGGGACGTCTTCTGCATTATAAATGGGCTTGAGTGTCAAGCCGTCCACGAGCTTGGTGAACATGACTTTGTCAAAAGGCGCTCCCTTGAGAGCGGCGATGGCTGCGTCTTTCCACTCATCATAGCTGGCGGTCTGGAATTCGTCAAAGGAGACCTGAGACGTCGTTGGTTGATTTCCCTGTAGCATGGCAAATGTGATTCGTTATGCGGTGAATATTGTTCTAGTAAAACGATAGGTAGACTTCACCGAGTGTCATACCCCACCCCATTATTAAATCTTTTGCTTGTAAAGTCCAGCAAAAAGAACCCAAATACACGCGTTGATAGATGGAAAGGGTAAAAGGGTGGCAAGGCGGGAAGGGGTGGCACGACGTGGCAGCGACACATCAAGTGGTGTCCAGAACATTTTGCACTGCAAAATGAGACGAAGAAAGGGCAGGACACCTCCTGCCCAGCCGAGCGAAGCGAGGTGATGAGGATAGAAACTCCTTTGGTGGCCGTCTGGGGACCAGACCCCAGTGGGGTGAAGGGGCTAGCCCCTTCGGGCGCACCGCAGGTGTGCGCCCACGGCAGCGAGGAGGCGCAGCCTCCGACGGGCGTCAGTGCAGCTCAATAAGAAAACGCCCGCGCGG
>CAYJID010000364.1:0-2086 GCA_964370135.1 uncultured Akkermansia sp.
TTGCTGCTTATCCTCCAGGGTGCTCGTCGATTATTTTTTTGACCTCCACCAAGCCTTCCAGCGTGAAGAGTTCTTCAGTGAGTTCTACAGCACCCTCGCTGCCTTTTTCATAAACTTGAGCATCTGGGCGGTATTCGATGGCTTTGCCAATAGCTTTTCCCTCACGATCATAAAATTGAAAACTGATGTAGTCATAATGATAATGGACGAAGCTAAAGAAGTCTAGCTTGCCTGTCTTTTTGGAAGCCTCGAGGATGAGTGAGCCCCATTCTTTGACCTCTGCTAGGGCGGCTAGGGTGCTGTTCCAAGAGGCTTTGCGTTTGACGGTAAATGATTTTGATTTTTCGTTGTCAGGATCTCCCATGTTCAAGAACGTGACATCTATCTTGACCGAGGCGGCTTTATCTCTGATTGCGGCGAGTTGGTCTTTTCTCTCTTGCTGATAGGGCTCTACATAGGCCGAGAAGCAAAGGCGGCTTTTGTCTGAATGGTACTGCTGCTCCTTGTGGAGAGCTCCGCCTACTTCATAGTAGCGCAGGGGCGTGCATTGCACAAGTAGGAGGGCAGCGCTGCTCAATAAGATGAATGCTTTCATAGACAGCGTCTATTATATCCTGCTAGAATCAAGGCTGCAAGCAAAGAGTTTAGCGTCACTAAAAACAAAAGAGGCTCAGCTTTGAAACTGAACCTCTTTAAGATTTTTTGCAGTACAGAGAATAGGACTCGAACCTACGACCTCCACCATGTCAAGGTGTTGCTCTACCAACTGAGCTATCCCTGCGTTGTGTTTGTTGTTGCCGTGAAGCGGGGACATTATAGGGGAAATAACAGTGCATGGCAAGCTCTTTTTTATAAAAAAGTGATTTTTTTTGTGAGAAGGGAGGAATTTGACCGTCGGGGCGAGAATGGGCTTGTCGTCATGTCTTGATTTTGAGAGAATAGGAGAATTCTATGAACGAACTCCCTCTCTTTGGTTTTGGTACGGGTATGATTCCCGATGGTGCTCTCTGTGTGGAGAGCGTGTTGCGCGCGCTGGACGCGGGTTATCGTCTCATCGACACGGCGGCGATCTATGGCAATGAGGTGAGTGTCGGACAGGCCATCGCGCAATCGGGCTTGCCTCGTGAGCAGATCTTTGTGACGAGCAAGCTGCACTACCAGCAGCGCGGGCGTGAGGCGGCGCTGCGGGAGTGTCGCGCGAGTCTCGAGAGATTGCAGCTGGATTATCTCGATACCTACATGATTCATTGGCCGGCGAATGCGATGGAGAATCCGCATGACTGGCGGCAGCTCAATGCCGAGAGCTGGGCGGGGCTCGAGGAGCTGCGCGATCTGGGGCTGGTGCGCTCGATAGGGCTGAGCAATTTCATGCCTGAGCATCTCTTTGCCCTGCTGGAGTCGGCACGCTATCGACCTGTGGTCAATCAGATTGAGCTCCACCCTGGGCATCCGCAGCAGGTCTGTCGCGCCTATTGTGAGAAGGAGGGCATCGCGCTGCAGGCCTGGTCGCCTATGGGGATGGGCTCGCGCGAGCTGCTGTCTCATCCGCTGCTGCGCCGCCTGAGTATGCTCTATGGCAAGACGACAGCACAGATCTGCCTGCGCTGGTGCATCCAGCATGGCAGTGTGCCGCTGCCGAAGTCGACGAATGCGAAGCGCATTGTGGAGAATGCGGATGTGTTTGACTTCGAACTGCATCGCGACGCGATGTCGCAGATCGACGCACTGCCCTCGCTCGCGTACTCGGGCTGGGATCCCTATACGGGACCGTGAGAGTGAGTGTGATTTTTGTGAGCTCTCGGCATTGAGTCACGTCTCTATCAGAATACCGCGAGACTTTAGGGGATCTTGCAAAATTAGCAGCTTCGGATTTTGCTGGCAGTTTGGATGAGAATTTGCGGCGTTTGGGCGCGCATAGCGAGCTATGTAAGCCCAAAAAGCTGCGAATTCTCGCCAAAATGCAGCAAAAGACGTGCTGTGACGCTCATTTTCGAAATCTGCAATTTCCCAAAACTAATTTTGCAAGGTCCCCTTTAGGGGGCTTCTAAATTCTCGTCATTCTAAATAAGAAAATTCAGAAAATCGC
>CAYJID010000365.1:0-2059 GCA_964370135.1 uncultured Akkermansia sp.
CGCGGCCTCGTCCTCAACCCCAAAGTCGAGCTCCTCGAGCTGCTCCAATCCATGAGCCCCGAGCTCGTGCAGTACGAGGAAATCGCGCTGGGCGAGCAGGGCACAGGCCCCTTCCGCTCACGCGTCAGCTGGGGTGCGCGCCTCATGGGCGAGGGAGAGGGTCACAGCAAAAAGGCCGCGCAAAACGCCGCCGCCACCGATGCGCTCGCCAAAAAGCTCTGGAAGGCGCCCAAACAGGGAGAATAACATCTTGTCTAGCTACAGGGTTAGACCTATGCTCTACGGCGAAAGGCAATGCTGCCTTTCGCCATTTCTATCAGCATATGATTCAACCCACCTATACCACCTTCCGCACAGAAGAGCACGCGGGCGTGCTCACCGTCACCTTTGATCATCCCCCTGTCAATATCCAAGACAACGCCATGCTCGATGATCTCAGCTCACTCATCACCGAGCTACAGGGCAACAGCGAAATCAAGGTCGTCGTCTTCCAATCCGCCAATCCCGACATCTTTGTCGCCCACGCGGATGTGAACTTCCTCAAGGACATGTCCACCACCGCCGTCCCCCGCGAGGATGTCGAGCTGCTCTACCTCCAAAAAGTCCTCCAGCACATCAGCGAGCTGCCCCAGGCCACCATTGCCAAGATCGAGGGCTACGCACGCGGCGGCGGTCATGAGTTCGCCCAGGCCTGCGACATGCGATTTGCTGCGCGCGGCAAAGCCATCTTCATGCAGATGGAGGTCGGCATGGGCATCCTCCCCTGCGGCGGTGGTGCCTCACGCATGGCACGCCAGACAGGCCTCGGTCGCGCGCTGGAGATCATCCTCGGAGCACGCGACTTTGGCGCGGATGAGGCCGAGCTCTACGGCACGATCAACAAGGCTCTCGAGCCTGAGGAAATCGGCGAATACGTCTCCGCCCTCGCCCACCGCATCGCGCAGTTCCCCTCCGCCTCCATCACCGCCTGCAAGCGCGCTGTCTACGCCTCCGTCGACCTCGACATCCACTCCGCGCTCCATGAAGAGGCCTATCAGCTCTACCAGGCCACGAGCCAGACACCCGCTATCAAGCGCTTCACCGTCGCGGATGAGACGGGCTTCCAATTTGATCTCGAGAACCAGCGCACCTTTGAAGCGGCTCTCATTGATCTGCAAAAAATCCAGTAATCAGCTACTGCTTACTGGTACTTCCACAACATACGAAAAAGCCGCCCTTGCTAAAGAGCGGCTTTTTCTTTTTTGGAAAAATATGTCAGGCAACTTAGTTGTTGACGCGGCCAAGGTAGCTACCATCTTCTGTCTTCACAGAGATGCGCTGACCAGCCGTGATGAAGAGAGGCACCTGCACGACGAGACCCGTGGACATGGTAGCACTCTTGTAGACATTGTTCGCGCTGTTACCCTTGACACCTTCAGGAGCCTCGGTGACTTCCATCGTGATGGCGGCGGGCAGCTCGATGGAGCAGACCGTCTCATCGGTGAAGAGCACGATGTAGTTGGCACCCTCGATGAGGTATTCCTTCACAGGCTCGATGATGTCCTCGGAGACGCAGACGTCTTCGTAGGTCTCATTGTCCATGAAGTGGTAGCCCATGCCGTCCACGTAGGAGAACTCCATCTCATTGCGCGTGAGCATCACACCCTCGAGGAAGTCGTTGGAAGTCATGCGAAGGTTGTAATCCTTCTTGGTCGCGATGCTGCGGATGGTCATCTGGACATAAGAAGCCATACGGGGAGGAGTCTTGAGCTGTGTTTCACGAACGACGCATACGTCGCCATTGTGGCTGACAGCATGACCCTTGCGGAGTTGAATAACGGGGACTTTTGCCATAACTCGCGCGAGCGTAACAGAGCCCCGCGCTAGAGTCAAGCTTTTTGTGCCTTCTTCGCGCGGGGATTTGTTATAAACTCGGCGGTGCTTTAAAAAAATAGACAGGCTCCTCCTTGGGAGAAAATCCTTCGCTGTGCAAGATGAGATCACCCATGTCGGGATCAATGGCGAGTACGCCGATGCCGCGACAGGTGAGATCGGGCGCGAACTCGCGCCATTTCCAGAG
>CAYJID010000366.1:0-2049 GCA_964370135.1 uncultured Akkermansia sp.
TGGTGCTCATTTTCGAAATTTGCAATTTCTGAAAACTAATTTTGCAAGGTCCCCTTAAGGTCTAGACCTTAAGAATCCAATTTCTTTCGCGGGTGGGTTTGGCTCGGCTCAGCGTGGGAAGTGCTGCTGCATCATGCGCTTGGCTGCCGGTAGGTGCGGGCTGTTCGGGAAGAGGGTGAAGATGCGATCGAGCGATTGGCGCGCCGCCTCGCGCTTGTTGTCCAGCAGCTGCGCCTGCACGACGCAGAGTGCGGCGCGTATCTGCACCACTGGGTCGCTCGAGTCGCGTACGATGCGTGCAAAGTGTTCCGCCGCTTTCGTGTACTGTGCTTCTACCATGGCTTTGCACGCACGCATGCCGAGGTTCATCGCCACGGCCTTGGCCTTGCGTGGGTAGGGGCGGTAGAGGGGGTCTCCCATCACGATGCCTTGCCATGAGATGACGGGGGTCGCCATGGCCGAGGCCTCAGCGAGGGTGTAGCCCGCAAGCAGGCGCTCATAAAAGATGTCCAGATGCAGTGAGCCTCCGAGGAAGGGCTCCCAGACATTGCCCGCCGATGCGTCCGCGCCTTTCATGAGCAGGGCTCCCACCCAGCCTTCATGCGAGGAGCGTACATTGGTCGCGCTAAAGGAGTGGAGGTGCACGGCGATGGCTCCAGGGGCGAAGTAGAATCTCGTCTTGCCCCGCGTCTGCGGGTCAAAGGGGCCTTGGGCTTGACCCTCATACCAGCCAAAGTACATGACGGTGGGGGTGGGCATGGGGTAGTGCTCCACGAGTACAGGTCGCAGCGCATCGAGGAAGACGGGCTGCCCCGCACGCACCGCCGCCTTGGCGATATTGCGCAGCCAGGTATCTCCCTGCGGGTAGGGTCCTCCGAGATCGACGACAGCCCAGCCCGTGAGACCGCCCTGCTTCTCGACAGCGGCGGGCTGCGTGATCATACGGCGAGCCGTCGTGTCTGTCGGCGCATCAATGCGGCAGACGGGCAGCATGCGAAAGCCGCTCATCGCGATGCCCTCGTCGCGCTTGAAGTAGGGATTGTTGACCATCCCATCTATAGTATAGTCACCCGCCCCCAGCAGCGCAAGCTCGCTGTCGACGCTGGCGGCTGTGGTTTTCTGCCAGTCGACAGGCTTCTGCCCCTTCTTAGGAGGGCGCGCCGTGATGCGCAGGGGGATATCGGGCATGAGCACCATCGCGTAGATAGGATGGATGCCCAGCAGCCGCGATGCGGGGAAGTGCAGCTGACGCTCGCGCCCGAGGCGCAGGAGCGGATCATGGATCTGCTTCACATAGACCTGAGTCGTGATATCACGCGTCGAGGCGGAGCAGTATACGGGGAGCAGATTGCGCTCGGGGATCTGGCGCGTGCGCGCATAGAGGCTCGCGCAGTCGCGGCTCAGAGACGAGTTCGCATTATAAACAACGGCCACATGCTTGGGCTCAAGACTCTGAGCGCGCGCAGCGGGGCTGCACAGCAACACGAGACAACAACAGCAACGAAAAACTAACTGGAACATAGACGTAAAGATAGAGAGGTGAGACAGCAAAAGGCGATTACTCGTTCGGCATAAATCGTGACAGCATCGCGCGCTCCTCCTGCGAGTACGCCGCCTTGCGCCCCTGCGCATCGAGCCGCGCCGTCACCCAGCGCAGACGCGCGGCGAGTCCCGCGGCCCCCGTGATCTCAAAGCCCCACTGCACCGAGCTCGCCCCCACGCGCAGGACATGCGCGTGGACGGTGTATTGCTCGAGGAAGCGCAGCGGCTGCATGTAGTCGACCTCCAGCTGCACACGCGGCAGCATCATCTGCTGCGCCATCATGCCCTCGAGTAGACCGCAGCTCGAGAGAGCCTCCGTCTCGGCGACCTCGGCATAGCGGAGGTAGTTGCTAAAATGCACGATACGCGCCGCATCCGTCTCATAGAACGCGACGCGGCCGTGGTGTACATAGCCCGATTGATCTTGCGTCTCCATCATGATAGATTGGATAGAGGGGGCTTCTAAATTCTCGTCATTCTAAATAAGAAAATTCAGAAAATCGCTTC
>CAYJID010000367.1:0-2049 GCA_964370135.1 uncultured Akkermansia sp.
CCGCCGGCGAACGATCGCCGGAGATCGCTTAAGGTCTATCCTCAGAGTTCTCGCTACGCGAGAACCGTCCAAGAAGTGTCTTGGACTCTCTTCGTCTCATGTTGACATGCAACATGCCTTAAGAATCCAAGATGCTTCGCATCTATTTTTCATTCCACCGCTACGTGTCGTAACGTTCAGCCCATTACACGCGAATATATGTCCACGGAAAAAATATTTTTTTCGTTGGACATTTGTTCCACGGCTGCATATAATAAAAGGGTACATGCTCACACTCGCCCACAGAAGCCAGAAATCCATCCTGCAATACCTCGCAGGACAGGCTCTGACCCTGTCGCGCGATATAGCCGACAGCTCCCTCACCGAGCACGAGCAAGAGCTCCAACAGGCTCTCGACCAGCTATCACAAGATAGACGTATCCTGCTCTTCGGCCGCGCCAAAAGTGGGAAATCCTCCGTCCTCGCCGCCCTCATCAACGAGCCCGTCATCGCGCGCGCCGAGACACGCGAGCGCATCGCACGCTGGCGCACCTGCCCCCCCAATGACGGTCCAGACCAGCGCGCCCACTACCTCATGCGCGACGAGCTCGCAGGCTTCGAGTTCATCGACACCGCCGACTGCCAGCTCATCGGCGTCGAGGACAGACTCCCCCGCCTCGTCGAGCAATCCGACATCGCCCTCGCCGTCGTCAACAGCCACGACATCGAGAATCCCATCTACTGGAAGACGCTCGCGCACCTCGTCGAGCACAGCGAGCACTGCCGCTTTGCCATCGTCGCGACGCATGTCGATAGCCTCAATGCCATGCAGCTGCTGCGCCTCAAGGGTGCTCTCCAAGACGGCATACGCGACTACCTCCCCGAGCCCCTGCCCTGCTTCCGCCTCGGCAGCCCCGACGACATCGAGACCATGGACGAGCTGCGCGCCTACGTCCAGCACAGCCTCGACGCACGCGACGCGCTCTACCGCGATCTCATCAACACGGCCAATGCCTGCCAGACGCTGCTGCAGAAGCACGCCATCCTCCTCGCCGCGCGGCAATCGGCGCGCCACGCTGACACGGGATTCCTCCAAGGTATCGACCGCGAGATCGACCGCTTTCTCGAGCGACAGCTCTCAGGGGTGGAGTCACTCACGGACTCCTACATGCAGGAGATCCACCAGCTGCCCAGCAGTCTATGTGCTTGGATCAGATCTCACTTCAACAGCTTTTTTGTCCCCTCGGATCTGCTGCTCTTTGAGCGCGTTGTGCCCGACATCGAGTCGCAGTACTACAGCCACCTGCGCACGCGCATCCTCGAGAGGCAAGAGGAGTCCGACAGACAGTTCGTCCTCTCCTGCGAGAGCCACTGGAACGACGTCGGCGAGCGCATGCAGGACAAGCTCCACTGCGACATCGGCAGCTTTCAGAACATCACTCTGAGCCGCGAGCTCGGTGAGCTGCATCGCCAGCTGCTCTACAGCCTGCATTGCGCCATCCAGCAGCGCAAGCTCCGCGCCTCAGCGCGCCAGCTTCTGCTTCCTCAGGCGGCAAAGCTCTACCCTCTCTTCATCCTCATCTGCATGATCATCGCCGTAGCTGGCATCATCGGCTTCTACGAGTACGACCTCTTTGCCGTACTCTGCCTGATAGGAGCCCTGCTCATCTGGCTGATCGCCACGACAGTGCAGTATTACCAGCTCAAATCCGTCGGCAAGGCTCTAGAAAGCCTCATCCTCGATGTAGGCAGCAGCATAGAACAATCTCTCCAGACGGCTCTCGGCGAGCTCGTCCTCTCACGCGTCGCCGCCTACCGCCAGCTCTACAAGCAGCCCCGAGAGGCTCTCGTGGAGCAGGAGCGCATGCTCGTACCGCTGACGCATCGTCAGCGCAAGCTCTACCAGCAGTTCAGCGCGTTCCGCCGTAGCATTTGATTATTTTTGAGGAAAGAAAATTTTGCTTTTATCGGCACTCCGTCAGAATCGTATCGTGAATGCCTCACTCGACAAGAATGTTAGTATTAGTAATAAATCAGCTATAGAAAAAGTAACATGATTTAGCAGAGTAG
>CAYJID010000368.1:0-2035 GCA_964370135.1 uncultured Akkermansia sp.
TGAAGCGATTTTCTGAATTTTCTTATTTAGAATGACGAGAATTTAGAAGCCCCCTCCAATAACTCCTACCCATGTAATAAGATTGGTAGCCCTGAGCTCGCACACCCAGCCGTATAATAATCGAGTGCTGGTGAAATCTGCTTGCATCAGGAAGGCAGATAGGGTAGTCTAGCTAATCGTAACTAGCAATCAATCAAAACTCTCTTCTATCGCTAGCATTTTAACAGAATAAACACCATGTTGCTCAAAACTACTTATCGAATCGCTCTCATCCTTGCAAGCTCCCAGGCGCTGAGCTCCTGTCACAAACCCTGCTCCAATCTCCCCATATCCACGGTCGCAAACGTCGCCGCTGGAGGAGACGTCATCGAAGCTACCCCCATCCAGATGAGCCTCAATCCCGTTGAGACTGTCGCTGTCGCCCAAGTGACCTCTTTCTGGGTCAGGTTCTTCCTCGAGTTCTCATCCGTCGGGAGCGATCCGCTGACAAAAGATGGTATTTCCCTAATAGCAGGCGGTCTCACGGGGGTATTGTCGCGTCAGTCGGGGCAAATCATTAAGGTGCGCACGCGACGCGGTCTCATCCTTGAGTCAGTACAGCCCGTCTATTGTCAGACAGGTCCTATCCACGTCGGGCAGCGAGTCTTGCGCGCGGATCTGTACGACCGCTCGGTTTTCCTACCCCATTGATCTAGACGAGGTGTACCTCGCTAGGCAGCACAGCAGGAGGCGGGCTCAGCAGACATCTCTGGAGCCCGCCCCTTCTCTCTGCCATGCGCTCCTGCTAGACCTCGCAGGAGATCTGCCTGCCCCGCTCGCCTATGGGGAGAGTCGGGGGCTAGCTTGTGCTTGTCGTGAGTTCTACATCTTGCCCAAGGGATACTTGGGCGAGATGCCATACTTGTTCACCCCCGACTGGCTGTCCCGGCAGCAGACGATGAGCCCTAGGATCATGCAGCTAACCGGCACCACCACGAGCAAGAAGACGTAGATGCTGATGTGCTCCACGAGGGGATCGGCAAAGGCATGCCAGATCGTCTCCTCCATCTTCTCCATCTGCTGGCGCACGACAAAGCCTGAGACGCCGTGCAGCTCACTGAGCTTGTCCTTGAGCTCAAAGTATTTCCATATCAATGTCTTCGCCGCCTGGATACTGCCAAAGGCCTGATGCACGAGAGAGACATAGAGAGTCACCGCCCCTGCGATGCATAGCGTAGGCAGCAGCTTGATGGGCAGCACCCACCAGCCCGACAGCTCAATATCGTGCAGGCGTCGTGCCATCACCGCATACGAGGGGAGCATCACTGCTAGTGCAAAGATATTGCTCATCCCGACGAATGACGTCGCAAAGCCGAGCAACAACACGATCAGCGTGTAGGACCAAAACTCGCGCCGCCTCGCACGCCCTCGAAAGCTCGCGTAGCGAGAGAAGACAAAGAGGAACTGCGACCACATGCCATCCTCCCTCGCCCGCAGCTCCGTCTTGCAGCTGGGGCAGTGCAGAGGCAGGCGATGGTCATCTCCGATGCAGAATGCTCCCTTGCAATGCGGGCAGGCGTTCTCGACGATCTCTCCCGTGGAGGCGGGGAATACAGGGGCGCAATCCGCCGCTGCCGCTGCCGCGCCTGTGACGCGATCCGTGCCAGAGGCGGCGGGGCTGTCTGGAGGAGATGATTGCTGTGACACGGCAGTGCCAGCGCCCCGCACACCGCAGAGGCTCTCGTAGGAGACCCACGCGTCTGCTCCTTCATACGAGATGCGGGTGTCTGCACTGATGACGCCTGTGTCGTGGAGCTGCTGGAGCTCATCGAGGCTGTGTGGTCCTGTGGCCTTGCCAAGGTGATAGTAATAATATTGCTTCATATAATAATGGGGGGGATAGGATAACGCTAGCATAGCTAGCATGGCTTTGCAAGTCAAAGAGGCAGATGCTACCGAGCTCAGAGAGCAAAGCTGCTCAAGGGGGCTTCTAAATTCTCATCATTCTAAATAAGAAAATTCAGAAAATCGCTTCACGAGGCAGCTTTTGAGTGCT
>CAYJID010000369.1:0-2020 GCA_964370135.1 uncultured Akkermansia sp.
GGGGGATCATCCCAGTATGGAGGTGTCGTGGTGAATGGAGTGCAGGGTGGTCGCGAGGCTAGCGGGCAAAGTGGCGGCTGCGGCGCTGGAAGAGCTGCTTGAAGGGGACGATGAAGTCTTGGTGCGTTTGCAGGTCAAGGAAATCTATCCCGAGCTGGGTGAGGCAGCTCTCCCACGCGTCGCGCTGCTGCGTGATGGCGCGGTTGTACTCGCGCAGTAGGCTCTCATCGTTGAGATCGCCCACCCATTGCTCTGCTGATTCGGGGTCGCGGAAGCTGACGAGCCCGCCGCGCGGTAGCTGCATCTCGCAGGGGTCGGCGATGCGGACGGGGATGAGCTCGTGGCGGAAGTCGAGCCTACCGAGGGCTTTCTTGTCTGGCTCGGATAGAAAATCGCTGATCATAAAGACCATGGCGCTCTTGCGCTGCGTGCGTAGGATCTCGGTGGCGATGGTGTCCATGCTGTCGTCCTGCCCCTGCGGGGGGGTGGAGAGGATCTCGCGCACGATGCGCTGCGTTTGCTTCATCCCCTGTGCGGGGGGGAGGTAGAAGCGTGTGGCGCGGCCAAAGAGTAGCAGCCCCACCTTGTCTCCATTCAGCGCGGCGCTGTAGGCGAGTACGGCGGCGATGCTGGCGGCGTATTCGAGCTTGGTGAACTCGACGCGCCCGCTGGCGTAGTTCATCGAGGCGCTGGTGTCGATGGCGAGCAGGAGTACCTGCTCGCGCTCTTCGTAGAACTTGCGCACGTAGGGGGTGCCTGTACGGGCGGTGACTTTCCAGTCGATGAAGCGCGGCTCATCGCCGGCACTGTATTCGCGGAAGTCGTCAAAGTCGAGTCCCTGTCCTCGGAAACTCGAGCGGTACTGCCCTGCAAAGGTGGCCGTGGCGCGCTTGCGCGCCAGCATCTCGATGCGGCGCACCTTGCTCATGATTTCCTGACTCTTGTCGTCCATGATTCTTTTTATTGGAAATGAATCGAGTGGGTCAGGGGACGGTGACCTTGGCGAGGATCATGTCGATGACCTTTTCGCTGGTCATGCCTGAGGCCTCGGCTTCGTACGAGAGTAGGATGCGGTGGCGTAGGATGTCGTGGGCGAGGTCTTTGATGTCCTGTGGGGTGACGTAGCTGCGCTGCTGGGTGAAGGCGAGCGCGCGGGTCGCCAGCGCGATATTGATGGTGGCGCGGGGGGAGGCTCCGGCGCGTACCATGCCCTCGAGGCGGCGGTCGACCTTCTCCGGCTCGCGTGTGGCGCGCACGAGGGTGACGATGTATTCCTCGACTGCGGGGTCGATGTAGATCTGATTGACCAGCTCGCGTGCGAGGGCGATCTCCTCGACGCTCACGACGCTCGTCGTCTGGGGTGGCTTGGCCGTGCTGCTCATCATGGAGAGGACGCGGCGCTCTTCATCAAAGCTGGGGTAGTCGACGACTACCTTGAAGAGGAAGCGGTCGAGCTGCGCCTCGGGCAGCTGGTAGGTGCCCTCTTGCTCGATGGGGTTCTGCGTCGCGAGTACGAGGAAGGGGTAGGGCAGCGCGTAGCTCGTCTCCCCCAGCGTGACCTGACGCTCCTGCATCGCCTCCAGCAGCGCGCTCTGCACCTTGGCCGGGGCGCGGTTGATTTCATCAGCGAGGATGAGGTTGGCAAAGATGGGACCGCGCTTGGCGATGAATTGGCGTTCTTCGGGATTGTAAATCATCGTCCCAAGCAAATCCGCAGGGAGCAGATCGGGGGTGAACTGGATGCGTGAGAACTGCGCCTCAAGGCAGCCTGCGAGTGCTTTGACCGAGAGCGTTTTCGCCAGCCCTGGTACACCCTCTAGTAGAACGTGACCTTTGCAAAGAAGACTGAGAATAAGACGGTTGATTAATCCATGCTGGCCGATGACCACCTTGGCCATCTCGGCCTTGAGTGACTGCACCCAGAGGGATCTTCTGGCTATTTCTTCATTAAGTTCGAGCGTATTCATGTGATGATGCCTATACTAGCGTGCGGGATGCTGTATTTCAAGTCCAATTTTGC
>CAYJID010000370.1:0-1991 GCA_964370135.1 uncultured Akkermansia sp.
CTGCCCCACACCCCGCTGGGCTCTGCCCAGACCCGCCGGCGAACGATCGCCGGAGATCGCTTAAGGTCTAAACCTTAAGAATCCATCGACTGATCGCGGGTGGGTAATTCGGACAGCTCTCGCGCTACATCAGGGCAGCTTCGGATACTTGCTATAATCAGGCTTGCGCTTTTCCAAAAAGGCTTTCGATCCCTCATGTGCCTCATCACACAGATAATAAAGCATCGTCGCATCACCCGCCAGCTCCTGTATCCCCGCCTGCCCATCCAGCTCCGCATTCAATCCCGCCTTGATCATACGCAGCGCGATTGGGGAAAGCTCCATCATCTCCTGCGCCCATTGCACATACTCATTCTCCAGCTGCTCCAGCGGTACAACCTTGTTCACCAAGCCCATATCCAACGCATCCTGAGCATCATATTGACGGCAGAGGAACCAAATCTCACGCGTCTTCTTCTGCCCGATACAGCGCGCCATATACGACGAGCCAAATCCCGCATCAAAGCTCCCCACACGAGGTCCCGTCTGCCCAAAGCGCGCGTTCTCCGACGCCAGCGAGATGTCACACACGACATGCAGCACATGCCCCCCACCAATAGCAAAGCCATTCACCGCCGCAATCACGGGCTTGGGCAGCGAGCGGATTTGCTTCTGCACATCCAACACGCTCAATCGTGGCACACCTGCATCGTCGATATACCCACCACGTCCCTTGACGTTCATATCCCCCCCCGAGCAAAACGCGGTGTCACCCGCCCCCGTGAGGACGACAACCCCAATCTCCGCCATCTCACGGCAGAGTTGCAGCGCGTTGCTCATCTCCGCCGTGGTCAGCGGGGTGAAGGCGTTGCGGTAGCGCTCACGGTTGATCGTGATGCGCGCGATGCCTTCATATTGCTCAAAGAGGATTTCTTTGTATTCTTTTATTGGAGTCCATGTTCTGCTCATATATTTTTCTGTTCTATATTCAATTAGGTGTGATCACGCTCCGCAGGCTTCATCACCCGCGAGTTCGCGATATAAAAATTCAGTGCGGCGACGTCTTCTTCCGTTTCGGTAAAGGCCTCGATGAGCAGCGCATGGCTGCTCTCCGTCTCAAGCAACGCATCAAGGCTGACTGCCCAGTCCTCTATGCCATAGACAGCATGATACTCAATACCCAGACTACGCGCCCAGCCCCCCGCCTCATTGTTATGGCTAGCCACGATATAGGATTCGCTGACAGGATGAACGGGACGTTTCGGAATTGCTTTAAAAAGCCCACCGCCTCCATTATTAATCAAGAGAATACGCAGATTCGCAGGCAGTGGCGTGAGGCTCAGCGCATTCATATCATAAAAGAAGCTCAGATCTCCAATGACGAGGTAGTTCATGACCTCAGGCTCACCCTGCGCATAGCCAATAGCCGTCGAGAGCGAGCCCTCAATGCCATTCGTACCACGGTTGCATTCGACTTGCACACCGCGCGGTAGGTCAAAGAACTGAGCAAGGCGCACCGAGAGGCTATTGGCCAGATGCAGTGTCGCGCGCTCAGGTAGCTGCGTGAGTAGCTCCGCGACGAGGCGCAATCCACTATACCCGATATCGCTGAGCTCAGGCATGCTCAGCTGCGCATCAGATTGATACCACTGCGCATGGTAATGCAAGCCCTCGCCCTCCATGTCCGCGAGCTGCTCGATGAGCAGATCCCAGAGCTGCTGCTCCTCTCCCTCAATGCAGCGTGTGAGGCAGCAGAAGGTGTCAATGAGCGCCCCGTCTGTACTGAGGTGCCAGTGCGCACGCGGTGCATAGCGGCGCAGGTATTGCTTGAATCGCTTCGAGACGAGATGCCCCCCGCAGGTGATGAGCAGGTCGGGCGACCAGCTCGCATCAGGACGCGCGCCGAGAATGAGGTCGACCTGAGCGATAGCAGCGAGGTGCTGATGGGCGTTGCTCAGGCACTCACCCACAATCACAAATCCCTTGTCATGCAGCTCCTCGTAGAGCTGCGG
>CAYJID010000371.1:0-1987 GCA_964370135.1 uncultured Akkermansia sp.
CGACGAAAGGGCAGGATACCTCCTGCCCGTCCGAGCGAAGCGAGGTGAGGAGGAATCCCGTCGGGCGCACCGCAGGTGTGCGCCCACAGCAGAGCGGAGCCAACGGCTCCGCAGGGCGTCCGTTCCGCTACATCAGCGCACGCACGCGTGGCAAACCCTGCATCGCAGTAACGCCGCCAACTGACGCCCCCGTCCACCTGCGCGCGACGCGCGCCAAACTTCCACCGCCGCAAACGCGAAGCGTCCCTCGCTAAAACTCAAACAGCCCCTTCTTCTGCGCCTCCTCCAGCTCAAGGAAAGAAACCACACCTCCCTCATACGCCTCCTGCAGCAAAGACACATACAGCTCATGCAGCTGCTTGTATTGATCCAAATGCCCCTGAACCTCCTCAGGCGTGCGCGCGTGCTCGCGTATAGAGAAAGACTGGTATTTCAACTGCTCACGAACATAATCGTGCTCGGATATCATGGCATTCTTCCACCGAAGCTTGTACACCGAGAGCGACTTTTCCCAACCCTCTTTCAACTGTTTCTTATAAAAGGCTTCCAACTCAAGAAGCTCCTTGCCCCTATCCTGAAAAGCCTCATCGCTCCTCTTGAGACGAAGCATCTGCAAGCACACAAGCTGATACCGCCGCTGCGCTGCAATGAACTCGATCACATCTGCCACGCCAGAATTCAGCCGCGTCTGCGCCTGCTGAGCCTTCTTCTCCCAGAATGCCATGAAAGACAATTCCTCTGAAGAGAATAATTTGGGATCAGGCTGTAGCACATCGATGCGACTGGATTTGCTGTCGGCATCCTTCGCATAGGTCATGCAGGGGATGCTCGACGAGAAGATCACGAAGGTCAACGGTAAAAGAAAAGCATTCATAAAAAATTAATAAACTGGCTTGGGGCGTGGGGGCATGGGGCGGTTCTTCTTCTCAAAGAGCTGCTGGGGGTCGGCGAAGAATCGCTCGTACTCGGACTTCATCTGGGGGATGAGCTCGGGAGTCTCGTGGAGCGCACGCAGGTAGAAACCGTAGGCGAGTTTGATATCGCCGACACTCGTTGCGCGGTAATAGAGATGATCGGCGCGCATGGTATAGAGCAGGGCGACGAGCTCGGGCTCCCAGTCACCGCGGGCAAGGAGATCGATGATGATCACTTGGCGTGCGGCGTGATCGGGACCGGGCTTGCTCGTCGCGGTGAGCACATCGCGTCTCTGCTGGCGGACGCGGGCTTGACGCTCTTGCTCGGCGAGGAGGCCTGTTTCATCCTTGGGTGTGAGCTCGACGATGTGTTGGAAGAGATCGGGATTGTTGGAGCGGAACTGTCTGCTGACACTCTGGTAGGCGGCGTGGAGGAGCTTCGCACGCTCGACACCTGAGAGCTGGGCGGCGGCGTGGAGTTGTGTTTTGATCTGGGCACCTGTGGTGAGGATTTGGTTGAGCGTGGCGGTGACATCGGTGCCTTGCTTGTAGCCGATGAAGCCTCCGATGACGTAGCCTTCGGGGGTGAGAAGGAGGATGGTGGGGTAGCCTTGGATCTTGTATTTTTTGGCGAGGGCTTGGTTGGTGGCCTTGAGCTCGTCGGAGATGCGTGGACCGCGTGGGAGATCAACCTCGACGAGGACGAGCTTGTGCTGCTGGGCGTATTGGGCAAAGGCGGGGGTGTGGAGGACGTCTTTCTGGAGCTGGACGCAGGCACCGCACCAGTCGGAGCCGGTGAAGTCGAGAAGGACGTAGCCTTGGACGGCGGCGGCTTGCTTGAGGGCGGCGGGGAGATCGGTGCCCCAGTTGTCGGCGGCGAGGGCGGGGGCGATGAGGGCGGGCAGTGCGCAGAGGGCGGGGAGGTGGGGTATCATTGAGCTATCTTAGCGGCTGTTTTTTAGAAAGCAAGGTAAAACGTAGGAATTGCGCGGAGATTCAGAGATCAGACAGGAGACAAAAAAAAGATGCGAAGCATCTTGGATTCTTAAGGCATGTTGCATGTCAACATGAGA
>CAYJID010000372.1:0-1974 GCA_964370135.1 uncultured Akkermansia sp.
CCAGTGATCGCTTAAGGTCTAGACCTTAAGAATCCAAGATGCTTCGCATCTTCCCTCTGCACTCGGCTCATTTAATTCCACCGCTGGCACAGCTTTCACAAGAATATCATTGACAATTGCCGCCCCCTGATTATAATCACGCCGAGGGGCAAGACAGCCCCCGCATCGAGACCATGGAACCCATTTACGAAGGAAAAGCCAAGAGACTGTTTACGACGGAAGACCCCAACGTCCTGCGCATGGAGTACAAAGACTCCGCTACCGCATTCAACGCGCTGAAAAAAGAAGATTTTGAGAACAAGGGACGCTTCAACAAAGCCATCACCCTCATCATCTACCGCATGTTTGAAGAGAAGGGCGTACCCACCCACCTCGTCGCCGATGTCGATGAGGTCAATCTCCTCGTCAAGCGCGTCTCCATCCTTCCCCTCGAGGTCATCGTGCGCAATGTCGCCGCTGGTTCCTTCTCGAAGCGTATGGGTGTCGCCGAAGGTACCGCCTTCCAGCAGCCCATCGTCGAGTTCTCCTACAAGGATGACGCTCTCGGTGATCCCTTCATCAATGATGACTACGCCCGCGAGCTCGGCGCCGCGACCGAAGAAGAGTGCGCCTTCCTCAAGAAGATGGCTCTCATCATCAACGAGGTCATGATCGAGTTCTTCCTCAAGGCCAACCTCCGCCTCATCGACTTCAAGATCGAGTTCGGCCGCCTTGCCAACGATCCTAGCTGCATCATTCTCGCCGACGAGGTCTCCCCCGATACCTGCCGTCTCTGGGATGTCGAAACTGGCAAGAAGATGGACAAGGACCGCTTCCGCCAAGACATGGGCGACTTCATGGAAGCTTACGAAGAGGTGCTCAACCGTCTCAACAAGTAAGCCACCCCCTCCCATCTAGCACACATTTTCCCACCACCTTCTGCGTCTCCGTCCATTACAGGATGTTAGCTCAGGAGGTGGTTTTTTTCTTCCTCCCCTCACGTTATACTAATTAAAAGATTATGGCAACCATCACACTCGAAGTCCTCAGCCGCTTCCAAGCCCCTGAAGATGCCAACAAGCTGCTCTACACCCCCCTGAGCAGCCCCAGCCTCACCTCGCGCCACTCACGCCTCTACACGGTCGATGTCGAGGGCGATGAGGCCGCCGCACGCCGCTACCTCCACGCCGTGCTCGTCGATGAGATCTCCCAGCAGGTCGAGGAAGACGGAGCCCCCGCCCTCAGCGGCGAGCTCTTCAGCATCAGCTACGGCATCAAGCCCGGCGCGCTCGATCTCGAGAAAGAAGCCATCCTGACGAACTACCGCGGCCGCGGCGAGCTGGGCTTCACGCTCCAGAGTCTCAAGATCGCGCAAAAGGTCTACATCTTTGGCGAAGCCAACGACGCCGACAAAGACATGCTCAGCGCGAAGTTCGCACGCAATATCTGCAACCCCGCCGTCCATACTTGGACCATCGCCTGATCGCTTCCTTTTTAATTACCCAAGCAGTACTTCATGAGGGAGCCACGGCTTGCGTACTTGGTTAGCTAGAGTCCATCAAGTCGCAATCCAGCATAAACTCGCTTCGCTCGCCCCTTCGGGGACTTTATATGGATTGCTCCTTGACAGCCTCTATCTAACCAAGTAAGGAGCATGTACTTCCTTTTGCTGAATGAAAAATAAGATTTTTCACCCATCAAAAGGAAGATCTCAATAAGTGAGCTCGACATGATGCGACTTTGCTCCGTCTGTTACAACAACTACAGCCAAAGTAATAAAAACTAAAGAAATAAGAAAAATCATGGCACGATACCGTCATATCCCCATCCGCGAGCTGAGCACCGACGAGCTCACCAACCTGAGCAAGAACATGAAGCTCTCGCTCTCCACCGAAGACATGCTCTGCGTGCAGACCATCTTCCGTGACGAAGACCGCGACCCCACCGACGTCGAGCTCGAAGTCATCGCCCAGACCTGGTCCGAGCACTGCAAGC
>CAYJID010000373.1:0-1967 GCA_964370135.1 uncultured Akkermansia sp.
TCGCGCTCGCTGTCATCATCCTCGATATCATCGTGGATGAGTGAGGCCTTGTGAAAGCACTCGACCGCCACGGCGATCTGCTGGACGAACTCGGGCAACTCCTCGGCACCACTCAGGCAGAGATACACCGCTGCACAGAGGAAGGGGCGGAAGCGCTTGCCTCCCCCCATCAGGTACTGACGCGAGAGTGACTCGGGCGCGCTGCGTGGCTCGCCCATGAGGCGGCGCAGCCCCTCGTCGGTGAAGTAGCCCTTCACCCTCTTCTCCCATTCGCGGGCGTTGAGCATCGGGGGCATCTGCTTCTGTGACTCAAGGCGCAGGTACTGGCGCACGAGCGCGACATCGACCTGCGTGTCGACACAGCCGTCCTTGTCGAGGGGGATGGCGATACCTGGTAGGGCGTTGTTCACCATATGGGGGAAAGCCTTGCGCAACGACTCCAAGCAGCTCACACCGATGATGGCATCGGCCGCGCCACTCTGGATCACACCACGGGCCACTGGGCCGCCCTCCGCCACGATGCACATCATGCCGCGCGCCTCCGCCTCCTCCGTCAGCCCGCCCACGTGACAGCTGCCGCACTGCTCACAGAGCAGTCCGAGCTCGTCGGTCATCGCTCGACATTTCCGCGAATTCTTCAGGCAGCGGGGCAGCAGAAAGAGCCGACGTTCGGCGGGGATGCTCGCGACGGTATCCTGCCACAGAGCATTGTTGATCATGATGATGACCCACTCGGTGCTCACTCCATAATCGGCAGCCTCGACGCCCAGCTGCGCGGCACAGTCGTGCAGCTCGTGCAGGCTCAGCGGCGGGACGAGATGATGGTGAGACACATAGGACTCGATGAGCTCCATGAGCTCACGCTGTTTTGTCCTATCCATAGGCTCCAAATCCAAAGAAGTAGAAGCGCTTCGCCCACTTGTACCACATACTCTTTTCTGGGATAGCCTCTGCCGCATTGTGATGGCAGGGGCAGGGGCTCATGTTCGCCAGCTCCGCGTAGGCAGTGCCGCGCCCACTGGAGTCACGCGCGCCCTCCTTCTCCAAAAATTCTCTCAATTTCTCAGGATTATTCAGCAGCATGCAGCCCTGCGTCTCACTGGCGACAAAGCGACGGAAACGCTCCAAGAATTCAGAGCCCTCCAATTTCTCCTCCAGACGGTGCGCCTCACCGCGTACAGAGTCCATGCTGAACTGCATAGGCGGGCAGAACTCGATATCACCACAGGCATTGATATGATGGCTAAAGCCCGTCGCCGCAGGGCAGAGTCCATGCCCCTTCGCATCCCAGTAGGCATCGACGATGGCGATAGCCTCCGTGCAGCGACGCTCCACGATGAAGCGGCGCAGGCGCGTGATCTCCTCCTGTGAAAGAGCGAGATCCCTGTTGGGGTGCGGTCCGACGGGGCGGTAGATGTAATACCAAACGTAGTGCACCTTGCGCTTGATGAGCTCATCGAGGAAGGGCTTTGTCGCGAGCGTGTCGATATTGTTCTTGCACACACTGGTGCAGACACCCGTGATGAGTCGCTCGGCGGCGCAGTGATCGAGGGCTTGGAGGGAGCGTGCGTAGACATTCTTCCCCCCACGGCGATCATCGGAGACGATGGCATCGCCCTCGATGCTGATCAGCGGGGTGATATTCTTGAGCGCGCGCATCTTCTGCGCCACCTCGCGGGTGAGCAGTGTCCCATTGGTAAAAATCTGGAAATAGCAATCGGGATGCTTCGCAATGACCGTGAAGAGATCCTTGTAGAGCAGTGGCTCTCCACCGAGGAGGCCAAAGAAGTAGCTGCCGTTCTTCTTACACTGGCAGATGAGCTCGTCTAACTGTTCGGGCGCGATCTCCACGCGCGGCGTCTGCGTGACCCAGCAGCCCTTGCAGCTGAGGTTGCAGGTATTGGTCAGAGAAATCACCATGAAGGCGGGGAAATGCTTGCCCTGCTTCTTGCGCTTCTCAAAGGCCT
>CAYJID010000374.1:0-1956 GCA_964370135.1 uncultured Akkermansia sp.
CTCTAAAATCATCTCAAAATCTTACCTCGCGAGAAATTAGAAGCCCCCTAAAGAAGGGCTAGCTGATGAGCTAGCCCTTCTTTGTGTCGAGTGGAGTCGATTTCTTATTGCTTTGCCACGACCTTGTCAGGGTAGGGCTGTGGCTGACGCTTGCCTGCGGCGTTGGGTTTTGTCCTCGTGAGACTGGGCATCTGTGCGTCGTAGCGACGCATGACCTTGCTCATGATCTTGGCGAGTTCGCGCACTTTTTGAGGATGCTTGGCCGCGAGATTGTTCTTTTCGCTGATGTCTTCGTCGAGCTTGTAGAGCTCCAGCTGTCCGCTGCCGTGGCGGTAGTAGAGTTTCCAATCTCCGAGCACCATGGAGGACATGGGAGGGTAGTCATGTCCGTGCCCCCAGCAGTTGGGCAGGTGGAAGAGCAGCGGCGCGTCGGGGAGAGTTTTCCCCTTGAGCAGAGGCACGATGCTGCGTCCATCGACCGTTTTAGGCAGCTTCTTGGATTTGCCGCCCGCTACCTCGATGAGCGTGGGGAACATGTCCTCGATGATGAGAGGCGTGTCACTGCGCGTGCCCGCCTCGGTGACGCCCGGCCAGCTCACCATCATGGGGACGCGTATGCCACCCTCATAGCCTGCGCCCTTGCCTGCGCGTAGAGGGTAGTTCGGACTGCCGTAGCGTCCTTGACCTGCGAGTCCGCCGTTGTCGCTGATGAAGATGATGACGGTGGACTTGTCCGCGCCCTTCTCACGCAGCCAGCTCATCAGAGAGCCGAGGCTCTGGTCCATCCCCTCGACGAGTGTCGAGTAGTTGCGCTCCCAGACGCCCCAAGGCTTGCCGTCCACAGGGTGCTTGCTCAGGGTGGGGGAGGGGTAGTTGTTCATGAGTTTTTTGTCCTCGGCTCGCTGGTCGAGTGGCGCGTGGACGGCGTAGTGACTCATGTAGAGGTAGAAGGGTTTCCCCTTTTCTTTTGGGGAGTTATTGAGCTTGTTGAGTAATCGTATTGTTTTGATTGTTAGAGCTTCGGTGAGGAAGGTGTCGTCGCGGTGGAATTCCTCGTCATCCATCCCTTGGACGCAGAAGTCGTTGTTCGGCGCACTATAGCGGCGGCTCCCACGGAAGTCCGCCGGCCCGCCAATCTCGCTGCCCGCGATATTGTAGTCAAAGCCCAGCATCGTGGGATTCGCCCCTGGGGTGGCCTTGGAGCCCCAGTGCCCCTTCCCGCAGTGGATGGTCGTGTAGCCGAGATCACGCAGGTACTCCGTGACGGGGCGTGCTGCGACAAAGGGTCGCTTGAGGCTATAGGGCACTTCCTTCTCTGAGATGGGGAGGCGCGCCGTTCCTTTGGATTTCGTCCCAGCGGGCTGGAGACCGTTGACATTCCAGTTGGGGGGGATAAAATACTGGCTGGGCGTGTCGTTGAGCTTGTCTTGGAGCAGGGTCCAGTTCGTCACACGGTGGCGTGCGGCATTCTGCCCTGTCATGAGACTCGTGCGTGTGGGCGAACTCACGGGGCAGGCGTAGGCGCGCGTGAAGAGCATGCCCTGCTGCGCGAGCTTCTCCATATGCGGGGTCTTGAAGCGCGCGTTGAGGTAGGTCTTCTGGGCTTCTCCCTTCTTATTATACCAGAAAGGCACGCTCGTATCCTGCCAGCCCATGTCATCGACGATGAAGAAGATGATATTGGGCTTGGCTGGGTCAGTCGAGAGACCGAGAGCTGGGCTGACGAGCGCGGGAATCAATCCGAGTGATAGAATTTGTCGCATAGAACGATGATAACAGGATGGGGCGAGATGTCAACATTGCAACATTTGCATGGCAAAAGCAGCCAATCCGCACCTGTTCCGATCCATACGTACTTTTTTGAAGTGAAAATAACACTCTCCAACAATCACTTAGAAAACTTTAAAAAAGAATCTACACAAAAAATGCAAAAAAGTTCAAAAAGCTGCTTGACGC
>CAYJID010000375.1:0-1945 GCA_964370135.1 uncultured Akkermansia sp.
TCATGGATTGGAGCAGCTCGAGGAGCTCGACTTTGGGGTTGAGGACGAGGCCGCGTTTGCTCGCCTGTGTGAGGCTGTCTTTGAGCAGGTGCAGCGAGACGCGGCGCGCTACTTGGTAACTGGAGTCCATGAGCACGGCGCCGAGGACGGTCTCAAAGGTATTGGCGAGGATGGAGCGTGTCTTTGCCCCCCCCGCGTCTTTGAGATGAGGGGACATGGTGAGCTGCTCGCCCCAGCCGAGCTTGTCGGCGAGACCTGCGAGGTGCTCGCGGCTGACAATGGATGCGCGCAGCTGCGTGAGCTCGCCCTCGTTCGCCTTGGGGAAGAGGGAGAAGAGCTCGCGGCTGACGACGAGCTCGAGCAGCGCGTCGCCGAGGAACTCGAGTCGCTCGTACTGGCGGTTCGTCTTCGTCTGGTGGTCGATGCTGGGATGGGTCAGTGCCTGGAGCAGCCACTGCTCATCAGCAAAGCGATAATTGAGTTGTTTTTCAATAAAAACTTTGTTCATAAGTATATTTCTATCAGAGCTCGCGTTTAAGCTCTACTTCAAGGCTGCGGAGTAGCGCAGCCAACGCTCAGCGCACGCTTGGCTCTGGGGCCAGCGGCGCTGCTGGGTGTCCATGCCTTGGCAGAGGGACTGGATGATTGTCGCCTGAGCGGAGAGATCGCCGCTCAGGGCGCGCTCATGGAGACGGATCAGTTCTTGCATCGAGCTGAAGCTCAATGCGGGATTCAATTCTTTGAAAAGAAAGCTCAAGCGCAGCTGACGCGCGAGTCGCGCCTCCTCTCTGCTCGGGGGTGGGGTAGGGGGAGCTGGGGGCGTGGGCATCATGGCCTGCTCCCAGAGTTGGGTGAGCTGCTCAGGGGCGCGTTTTGCGACGATGAGGCTCTCGCCGCCCTGTACTTGGCGTAGGGCGTCTTGGTAGAGCTCGGGATCAAGGGTCAGATCAGCGGCTAGGTGCGATGTGACGCACATAGCGAGGAGCACGGAGATGGGGGTGTTCATCGACGGCGTTTTTTCTGACGCGCGGCGAATTGCCGTGCTTCGGGGTGGACGATGAGCGCCCAGCATGCCTGCAAGCCTGAGCTCTCAAAGTAGGGCTCCTTGGAGAGCAGCACCATCATGCGGTTGATGATATTCTGCCTATCGTGTAGCTGCGTGAGCACCGCATTGCTGTGAGCGGCGTACGCGGGGGGGATGCGGTCAAAGATCTTGGTGATATCATCGGCGGCGGCCTTGGCAGACTTCTCATCTTGGACGGCGGTCAGCAGAGTGCGCGCCTCTTCGAGAGCGGCAAATTCCTTCTTCATCTCTGCGTGACTTTGTGGAGACAGGGCACTCAGCGAGAGCAAGACAAGGCTTAGGGATGATACTATACTACGCATCATAAGAGGGTAATTCAATAATATTTAAAGAAAAAGGGACTACTTGCATATTGTCTAGCCCCGGCAGGAATCGAACCTGCATTTACCCTTTAGGAGAGGGTCGTTCTATCCATTGAACTACGGGGCCCTCAATTGCACCGCAATTATTACAGCTTAAATGACACCTAATAGCAAGCAAAAAAAATGATTATTATCGCCAAAAACCAGAAAATGAGCCATTAGGAAAGAATTCGCCCCATGTCAGTCAAAAAATGCCTTGATCATCGTCTTCTAATATGCTTAACTCTCCCCAGCTTGTTATTCTAATAATCATTGAATACCAAGCCTCCTCCTCTGGACGCGATTGGAATCGCAGCAAATAGATGGGAAAGACGGTGAGAATCCGTCACTGTGCCGCAACCGTATTGTGCGCTGAGGATCGCGAGATCGTCCGCCGCTGAGTCGGGGTACCAGCCAGGGGAAATCGCCGAACACGCCAACGACACATTGGCCTACTAAGCTCATCATATGATAAAAAGAATCATTGCGCCTCAAGGAGGCGTCACACGCGCTGTGCTTG
>CAYJID010000376.1:0-1943 GCA_964370135.1 uncultured Akkermansia sp.
CCGCCGAGGGGTAGCGCACCAGCCAGTCATCCAGTTCAAAGGCGAGCTCCGCGAGGTCCGCTATCTCACCCGCCTTCCACGGATGCACGCCAAAGCAGGGGATCATCTGCTTGGGCGCTGCCGCGATGCGCTCCCAGTCGCTGCGCTCCACGGCATTGAGGTAGCCGCCTTGGGGGACGATGTGGTGGGTGTGATGGTCAAATCGTTGTAGGTTCATTTCTTTTTGCTTTTATAATATTATTTTAGAGTTACAGCAGTCCTTCTTCGTGAAAGCTGAAATAGGGGCAGCGATGCGCCGCCGAGCGCACGCCGATGATCACATGGTCGACGATGCGTATGCTCAGGATGTCCGAGGCCTCCACGAGCTCTCGTGTGAGGTTGATGTCTGCCTTGCTCGGAGTGGGGTCTCCGCTCGGGTGGTTGTGCGCCAGTACGATGCTTTTGGCATTGTACTGGATTGCTGCGCGAAAGATGTCGCGCGGATGGACGACGACGCGTGTGAGTGTCCCCTTGCCCACGAGGATGCGTCGCAGGAGGCGATTGCGCACATCGAGGAGGAGGACGACCATGTTCTCCTGCTGCTCGTAGCGTAGGTCTGGCGCGAGGTAGTCGTAGATGTGCTGCGCGTGGCTCATGTCCTGCGTGCTGAGGGTCTCTTTCACCGCGCGTGAGCCGAGCTCAAAGACGGCGGCGAGCGTGGCTGCCTTTGCAGGGCCTACGCCCTTGCAGAGTGCGGCGATGTCCTGTGCCTCCATCGCGCCGAGTGCGGCGAGTGAGCCTGCGGCGCGTTTCATCTTCGCTGAGAGTTCCAGTACGTTGCACCCCTTGAGACCGGTGCGCAAAAATAGCGCAATGAGCTCCTCGTCGGTCAGCGTGGAGCGCCCCTTTCGCATCAGTTTCTCACGGGGTAAGTCTGCCTCGGGGAGGTCGCGTAGTTGCAGCGGGGCGTCATCGCTGTCGTCACCATCGGGATAGGGGGGCTTCATAGATGGCTTATTCTATGCCAGAGCGGAGGCTGAGGGCAAGTTTTTTTTCAAACCTGTGCGTTACAATCCAGCGCTGATTGCGGCTCTATGCGGCTCTATTCTAGCATGGCTGTTCTCTGGAGCGCAAGGGGAGCATAAAGAGGCACGCAAAAAAGCTTCCTGCCTCCTGCTTCTCGCCTCTGGAGGCTCAGCGTGCCTGCGCGGACTCAGCGGAGCTGCTGGTGGATGTGGGGAGCTTGGGCGGGATGATACGAATCACCTTCTCCCCCTCATGCGCGAGATTCTCCCGGTCGCGCACGATCTGCTCAAAATACTCCTGATCATGCAGCCAGCGGTAGTGATCACGCTCTCTTTTCTCATGAGCGAGCTCTTGCTCATACCTCGCCTGCACAATCGCGAGCTCCTTTTCCAAGGCACGACGCTGCTCTCGCGGCAGCGTGATGATGTAGGTCACGCCGATGGCGACGATGATCAGCGACGCCACCGCGAGGATGGTCATCAGATAGGAGATCCCCTGCGCGTGCTTGGAGCGTAGGTGCTCCTTGTCGATGAGCGTGTACTTTTTCTGGAAAAAACTAAACATGGGCAGAGGCTGGCAAACAAAAGCAGGATAGAGGAGAACTATAACGTAATATTAAGTTTTTGGCAAGCATATTGAAGGACACGCTGATAATCGAGCTCGCCATCGCTGTACTCGGGTATCTGATCCATCGGCACGATGTGGCTAGGACACCAGCAGGCGGGGTGCCCCATATTCATAAGCTTGTATCGTAGCGTGATGAGCTCATGGGTGGGGATGGTCTTGTGGATGCTGGAGATGAGGATGAGCTTCTCTGCGATATCGTCACCCGCCCGCAGGCTGATGATCGCGAGGCGGCGCGGCTTGCGCGTCGCAATCTCAAAGATCTGGTAGATCAGCTCCTCTATATGCTCATGGGCGACGAGCTCATGCTGGAG
>CAYJID010000377.1:0-1922 GCA_964370135.1 uncultured Akkermansia sp.
ACTCCTCAGTACGACTCGGACGCCAAAGAAGCACTTGCCCTCGGACTCGCGCCCGCCGTGACCCCAGCCGAGGTGGCCGCACTCAGCCCCGACGCGCGCCTCAAGCAGGCCACCGCGATCAAGCATGTGCTGCTGCTCGAAGAGCTCTATAAAAAGCAGGCCAATCGTCCCAAGCTCTCAAAAGCTCAGTGGAGCGAGCTTGCTGCCCTCGCTGGATCGCTCGGTGCTCCTGCGAGTATCGTCCACAACCTCCAGTACCGCGCAACGCACGACGAGCCCTACTCCGCGAGGCTCTACTATCAGCTGCGCCAGAGCCTCAGTCAGACTCTACACAGCTACCGCATTGATGACGTGAAGCTGGCGATCTTTGTCAAGCGCAATGAGCTGCCTCTCTGGGAGGTGAAGCTCATCCTCGCCTCCCCCGAGTTCCCCTGGGCGCAGGTGTTCAACTACCCGCAGCACAAGGTGAATGCGCAGGGCGGAGCTCCCGAGACCATGGAGATGGAGCTGCACGCACGCAGCGCGCGCCTCATGGCGGCACTGGAGCAAAAGCTCACCCACTTCCAATCCATCAAGGATGAGCAGAGTGCTGAGGCGGCTGTGAAGCCTATCATCTCGCTGCTGGCGGCCTATGATGAGATCGCGCTTATCTTTGACTCGGGAGATCCGGCGCTGGCGGCATACTACACCCGCCATCCGCAGAAGGCGGACAAGCTCATCACGAATCTCAAGGCACTCCACGAGCTGCGCGCTCAGCTACGCGGGAAGAAATTCTACGGGCACGCTCCCATGCAGCTGCTCGATCAACTCATCCCCTAAGAACTAGGGGCTCAGGACTCAGGAGCCAAAACACACACGCGATGGACACATCATCCTACACCTTCACAGGGCGAGATGCATACCCCAAGATCTTGCTCGTCATGGGCTGCGTCTTTTTTCTAGCAGGCGCTTATTTCTGCATTCACACTATGGGGATGATAGGGGAGCTCCTCTTTGAGCAGCAAGGTCCCTTTGTCGACGGAATAGGTGCCGCGCTGCGTCCCGCGCTCATGCTGCTCTTCTTGCTCCCCTTTCTCGGTGGAGGGCTGGGGGTGATACTGACTTATCTCTTTACCAAGAAAGAGCTTCATTTTGAAGAGTCAGCACTGGTGAAGGCCTCCTTCTTTTTGGGTATCCCATGGGGGTATCAAGTCATCCCCATCGAGAGTGACGATCAGGTCGTCATCCTCGAGCTCGGTGACGAGCATGATATCTACGCCGAGGATGAGGAAGAGCAGCCCAAGAAAAAGAGAAAAAAGAATCAATACAAGTTACAGCATATTTTCCTTTTGCGCTCGGGCTATTGCCCTCTTCTCCTTCTTCGCGTCGCTCGTCGCGCCGCCGCAGAGGCATTCGTCGCGCAGCTCCAGCAGCACTATCCCACGATACAGAGCTGTGAGCGCATCCACGACTCTCACTTGCAGGCGGATCGCGATATTGAGCCTGTGCCCTCAGAGGTGGAAGCAGCTCTCCTGAGCAAGCGGCGCAGACTCAGAAGCAGGCTCCGCCTACTCGCCATCCCTCTCCTCGTCGCCGGCGTCGCCAACGCGTGGCTCTCGGCGGATGACTACCTCTATCCCGAAGATGCGCGTGATTGGATCGCTGTCGATGCCGCACTGCTCAAGTCCTATAAGGTCACATCAGGCGGTGGTCGAAACAGAACGACAACAAGCTACGGGCATTTTTCCTATAGCTATGGGGGCAAGCAGTACCGCCCCGAGCGTATCAAGCTCCATGATGTCGAGTGCATCTCTGAGGCGCGGCGTCACTACCGCCTCTACATCCGCGCGACAGACCCTGAGATTCATGCCTGCGCCATCTACGGTGAGCAGAGCAAGCTGCGCGCCGCACTGATCTCGATGCTCGTCGTGGATGGGGCGATT
>CAYJID010000378.1:0-1914 GCA_964370135.1 uncultured Akkermansia sp.
AGATCGCTTAAGGTCTATCCTCAGAGTTCTCGCTTCGCGAGAACCGCCCAAGAGGCTTTTTGCACTGCAAAAAGAGACGATGAGAATCTGAGACACCTCTCAGATGGTCCGAATGAAATGAGGACGAAGAGGACTTGGGCTCTCTTCGTCTCATTTTGCAGTGCAAAATGCCTTAAGAATCCAATTTCTTTGCGCGGCAGGGTGATGCTGGCGCGCTTGTTTTCGCACCAGCATAAAACGAAGAGGGCGGCTCGATGTGAGCCACCCTCTTCATGCATTGATAGGAAAAAATTAATAACTGCGCGCCCAGAGCACACGGCGTGTCGTAGGTCGTCCCGTGAGGATGCAGGGCAGTTCCTCAGCAGTACAGCCCATCTCGCCCTTGGGGATACAGCGGATGGAGATGCGCAGGCTCTTCGCCAGTGTTTCTTCGTCTTCTGAGTTGCCATCCCATGGGGTGAGCAGCCAGTCAGCATCGCTGCTGTCTGCAAAGTTCGCCTTGAGTTCATCGAGGCTGTCGCAAGTGCGTATGTGGCTGTCGCGGAAGCTGATTTGCGCGTCGAGTAGTGTTTGCTGGATCTCGGCAAGCATACCCGTGATGTCCGCGACGAATGCGTCTTCAGCGACAAAGCTCTTGTCACTGACGCCAAGGTCACGGCGCGAGATGCAGACGCTGCCTTTCTCCATGTCACGAGGTCCTACCTCGACGCGGACGGGCACGCCTTTCTTCACCCATTCCCATTTCTTCGTCCCGCCGCCGATGTCGCGGCTATCGACTTGCACGCGGATGGGCAGACCAGCATAGCACTGCTCAGAGAGTTTCTTCGCCAGGGCGTCGCAGTGGGCGAGGATGGCGTCACGCGTGTCGGCCTTCGGCGTGACGGGGATGATGACGATCTGCTTGGGCGCGACGCGAGGAGGGCAGACGAGGCCGTCGTCATCGGAGTGCGCCATGATGAGGGTGCCGATCATGCGCGTAGAGACGCCCCATGAGGTGGTCCAGGCATGCTGTCGCTCGTTGTTGCGTCCTGCAAAGGAGATGTTCTGCGCCTTGGCAAAGTTCTGCCCGAGGAAGTGGGAGGTGCCGGCTTGGATAGCCTTGCGGTCTTGCACCATGGCCTCGACGGTGAAGGTCTGGAGGGCTCCGGGGAAGCGCTCGTGCTCTGTCTTCTCCCCAGGGATGGAGGGGATGGCGAGCACGTCACGTTGGAAGTCTTCGTAGACTTCGTGCATGAGGTGTGTTTCTTCGATTGCCTCTTGCTCAGTTTCGTGGGCGGTGTGGCCTTCCTGCCAGAGGAATTCTGCTGTGCGCAGGAAGATGCGGGGGCGCATTTCCCAGCGCATGACGTTGCACCATTGGTTCACCTTGAGGGGGAGATCGCGGTAGGATTCTGTCCAGCGGGCGAAGGCTGCGCCGATGACGGTCTCGGAGGTGGGGCGGATGACGTACTTGTCGGTGAGTTCACCCGAGGGGATCATCTTGGTCTTGCCTGTCTCAGGGTCTTTCACGGCTTCGAGGCGGTGGTGGGTGACCACGGCGCATTCGGTGGCAAAGCCTTCGGCGTGCTCGGCTTCCTTCTCCAGATAGGAGACAGGGATGAGCAGGGGGAAGTAGGCATTCGTGTGCCCCGTGCGCTTGAAGTCGGCGTCGAGCTGCTGCTGGATGAGCTCCCAGATCGCGTAGCCCCACGGTTTGATCACCATGCAACCGCGTACTTCGGAGTTTTCGGCGAGGTCTGCTGCCTTAATAACTTGTTGGTACCACTCGGGGAAGTCCTGAGCGCGTGTAGGGGATATTGCCGTCTGTTGAGCCATAGGCGGCGATCATATCAGAGAGTGCGCCCGCTGTCAATCACGACGAGCTTGTGTGTAGAGTCTCCACCAGCGAAAATTGATGTAGAGCAAGATCAGCAT
>CAYJID010000379.1:0-1912 GCA_964370135.1 uncultured Akkermansia sp.
AGAATCCAAGATGCTTCGCATCTTTTTTCATTCAGCGTCGGTAATTTGATAGTTTGCCGCTCTTACGTGCTTACGGCGCAGCGAGTAGTGCTTGTACGCGCTGGCTGAGTGCCTCGGGGCTGTTCTCGAGGCTCTCGTCTTGTACTTCGCGTAGCAGGGTGTCGAGGATGGTGCGCATAGCAGGACCTGGCTTCATGCCCATAGCGAGTAGCTGCTGCCCGCCTATGGTCAGGTCTTTCACCGTATAGCAGGCGTCCAGCTCCATGACCTCGTCGCGTAGCACGTGCGCCGCGTCGAGCTGGTCGAGCTTTTCCGCGCGGCTCATGGGAGATTGTGCCATGATGTCCGCACGCTTGAGCTCCATGAGCTGCTCGAGTCCCTCTGTACCGAGCTGCCCTATCCAGCGGCGCATGCCCGCGCGGCGCGAGGGGAAGCTGTCTCCGTGGTGCTTGACGAGCATGCAGACGGTCTTGATGGTGGCGGTATCGCTCTTGAGGCGGCGCAGGAGCTTTTCTGCCATCTGGGCGCCGAGCTGGGGGTGCCCGATGCAGTGGCCAAAGCCGTCTTCTCCGATGGCAAAGCTCTCAGGCTTTGCACAGTCATGCAGCAGTGCCGCGAGGCGTAGCACGGGGGTCGCTTTGATAGCCTGGACGGTGTGGGCGCTGTGATCCCAGACGTCGTAGAGGTGGTGGGGGTTGTGCTGCTCTAGCCCCTGCATGGGGGCGAGCTCGGGCAGGAAGCCAGCAAAGACGTCCGCGTAGCTGCGCAGGATGCCGCCTGCATTCTGCCCGATGAGGATGTATTTGAGCTCCTTGAAGATGCGCTCAACGCTGATGTGGGCGAGCAGCGGGTGCTGCTGGCGTACGGCAAGCGAGGTGTGGTACTCGATCTCAAAGCCGAGGCGCGACGCAAAGCGAAGTGCTCGCAGGATGCGCAGTCCGTCCTCGTCAAAGCGCTCTTGCGCGATGCCGACGCAGCGGATGATTTTTTGCTCAATGTCCTGCTGGCCTGAGAAGCAGTCGACGAGTCCCGCGCTGGGGTTGTACGCCATGGCATTGATGGTGAAATCGCGGCGCGCGAGATCCTCGCGTAGGTCGGAGACGTAGGTGACGCTGTCGGGGCGACGCAGGTCGCTGTACGCGCCGTCGAGGCGGTAGGTGGTGACCTCAATAGGGAGACGGTCGACCATGACGGTGACGGTGCCGTGCTGGAGGCCTGTCTTGATGACGTGATAGCTGGCGAAGACGGCGAGCACCTGATCAGGTGTGGCATTCGTACAGACATCCCAGTCGAGGGGCTCCTTGCCCATGAGGCAGTCGCGCACGCAGCCGCCTACGGCGTAGGCCTCGTATCCGTGGGATTCGAGCTGGGTGATGACATGCGTGGCGTGAGGGGCAAGTGTGATGAGAGGGGGGGATGTGGTACTCATTGAAAAATAAGTGTTTGGGAAGGTAAAAAGTCTGTATTATAGAAGTAGTTGGGTATTCTCATGAGATGGGGGAAACGGCGCTTACCGTTCCCCCCATCTGAGATTGCGTTCGGCGGTCTAGCTCACCGATAGCTCGCAGGGCTTAGACTTTCTCGTCGGAGTAGTCGATGCTGGCGAGTGCTTGGTAGAGCTTCCAGCGATGCTTGATGTCTCTCTGCTCCAGCTCGATGAGGCGGGCAAAGTGATCGGGCTTCGCCTGAGCGAGCATGCGGAAGCGGTTCTCGCTGAGGAGGGCTTCCTTGAGGTCGAGCTTGCCAGGCTTGCTCTTGATGGTAAGAGGATTCTTACCTTGGGCGAGACGATCGGGGTTGAAGTTGTAGAGCATCCAGCGGCCGCTGTTCACCGCGTTCTTCTGGTGTTCGAGGCCGTTGGCCATGTTGATACCGTGGGCGATACAGTGGCTGTAGGCGATGACGAGCGCGG
>CAYJID010000380.1:0-1910 GCA_964370135.1 uncultured Akkermansia sp.
CGCGCAGCAAACCCAGCACGGCATCAACGCCGCCAACTGACGCCCCCGTCCCACCGTGCGCACATTTTGCACTGCAAAATGAGACGACGAAGGGGCAGGACGCTTCCTGCCCGTCCGAGCGTAGCGAGGTGAGGAGGATCGCGCCAAACTCCCCACCGCCGCAAACGCGAAGCGTCACACACCATCGCCACAGCTGCCCCCCCACACACATCAGGCAAAAGCTCAGCTCAAGCTGCTTACACCCTATTACAGTCAACCCTACGCCCCTTCAATTTCTTAAATCATACGAAAAATCTATTCCAATTACTTAGTTTTAGAATTTTCGTTACAAATATCGAGAACACGCCAGATAGTACCAAAGATAGCAAACGCGATAGCAAACACGATAGCTAACACGATAGCTGCCTCGATACCACCCCAAGCCCCGCTGATAGCACCCCAGATAGCACCCAAGATAGCACCCAAGATAATTTTGTCAACATAACTCAAATCCTCGCGCTTCTGAACTTCCTTCTGACTCACTGCTCCGTCATTCATCCCCTGTTGCGACTGCTCAGACTTAGATTCAGGTTCGACCTCAGGTATATAAGATTTAACAGGAATAGGGTCAGGCTTAGGTGGAGATGGTCGATGCTTAATACTATAACTCAGCCAAGTTACATACGCACCAAATACACCACTAGCTGCCATAATCCAATTTGGAATTGAATCTAAACTCATAAATAAAAAAGAAAAACACTTAAAACAAAATATTATAGCAATTATACCCACATATAAAACAATGTCAAGCGCATCACAAACATTACACTCTCTCATCGCGCCTCAAATAAACCTTAAACCCCCTTCTCAATTTGCTATACTCACAAGATCACCCCCATGATAGACCTCACCCGCCCCCTGCACGAACTCATCCACGAACTGCACGCGACCACTGATTGGCAAGAAGGCGAGCAGCTCGAATTTAAAACCGCCAAAGGAGGTTTTCCCAAAGCTGCGTGGAGCAGCTGCTCCGCCTTTGCGAACACCCGCGGAGGACTCCTCATCCTCGGCGTGGACGACAAGGGAGAAATCACAGGAGTAGACAAGCCCGACGCCATCATCGCCGATTTCGTCAATACAGCCAACAACCCAGAGAAAATCAGCCTCAACATTGCCAGCAACGACGACATCACCACCCTGACTCTCAAGCGGCAGAAAATCATCGTCATCCGCATTCGCCCCGCACGACTTGAGCATAAGCCCGTCTACATCAATAATAACGAAATCAAATGCTACCGTCGCCTCCATGAAGCCGATCAACAATGCAGCGATGAGCAGCGCTATCAAATGATACGCGACAAGAGCCCTGACTCCCACGACGCACGCATCATCGAGAACGCAGGCTTACAAGACCTCGACAGCGACTCCATCCAACAATACCGCAACCTCATGAGCGCGACCAAGCCAGACCATCCTTGGCTCGCCGAAGACCGACAAAATTTCCTCGAAAGAATCGCCGCCTACAAGCGCGACCGCGAGACAGGCAAAGAAGGTATCACCCTCGCGGGGTTACTCATGTTTGGCACCTACCAAGCACTCCAGGAACTGCTCTCCCACTACAAAGTCGAGTACTACGAACTCACGGAACCCACGCCTCATCCTGATCGCTGGCTCGACCGCGTCCACATGGACGGCACATGGCAGCCCAATCTGTTCCAATTCTTCAACCGCGTCAGACACAAGCTCACACAAGATCTTCGCGTCCCTTTCTCCCTCACGCAAGGGCATAGAAAGGATGAATCATGGCCTCATATCGCCCTACGTGAGGCATTGGCTAATGCCCTGATACACGCCGATTACGCCGCTTTTGGAGGAATACGCATAGAAAAATCCCCCGAGGGCATCATGCTACGCAATGCGGGCACACTCCT
>CAYJID010000381.1:0-1908 GCA_964370135.1 uncultured Akkermansia sp.
TCCAGCCGCCTGTGAAGAACTCGTTGTAGAGACTCAGGATCTGGTTGGTGCTATTCGGGGTGATGCCCGTGCTCGCGCCGCTCTTTGTCTGTTTGAAGTCGTAGAAGGTGCCTTCCAGCGTAGAGCCACCCGAGTCGCCCGAGCCCATGCCGCCAGGTCCATCGCCGAGGCCGTCGCCGAGGCCGTCACCGCCGAGGCCCGAGCCGATGTCATTGTTCATCCCGATGCCAAAGTCTGTGGTGGGGATATCCGAGATGGCCATCACGACATTGGACGAGGCGGTGGAGACGATGACGGGAGGCGCGACGCTGGAGGAGGGAGGTGAGCTCTTGGAGCTGAGCTCCTGGACGCGTGGTTGCTTGGTTGGGGGCTTGTTGCTTGGGGGAGGTTCGTAGCTGCTGAAGGAGGGCAGCTCATTGCCTGCGATCACGATGGTGACGAGGTAGAGTGCGGCTCCACCTGCGAGGACAAAGCCGAGGCAGGCGGCGATGGCCGAGAGCTTGCTGCGGAGAAGCTTGCGCTTCAGCGTCGCCTCGGCTTCGGGGGTCATTTGGATGTGTAGTGCCATGATTAGATTTTTGGATTAGTGTGATCGGGATGGGTAGCCAAGGGGGTGTTCCTTTCATGTGATACTATCATAAAGCTCCTCCTATCGCAATGCAGGAAATGCTGATGAATTGTAAAAAAAGTGTAACAGAGTCGCGATATTTGCCCAAAATAGAGCGACCCTTCTCGAAAGAAAGGTCGCTCGTGAGATTGTGGGGAAGGGGGGATTTAGGGGACCGCGGTCCAGATGGGAGAATCGGCGTTGAACTTCGGCCAATCCATGCCCTTGAGCGAGCCGTGTTTTTGGAGCTCCGTGGTGAGCTCACCCTTGTTGGGGACAGAGAAGTTCGTACGGAAGAGGTCGAAGGTGCGTGTGCTGGCGCCATCGGTGCTCATGTCGTCGAGGAGGAGGACAAAGCCGAAGAGACCGCCGGGGATTTCGGAGATAAAGATCTCGATATCATAGACCTGACCTTCCTTGACTTTGAAGGGCGTGCCCGCCGTCAGACCGCCGACTTCGCCATCCTTATTCCATGTAGAAGCTCCATCGACCTTGTAGAACTGGTAGCCTTTCTTTTCGGGGTATTTGCCCGCAACGACATCCTTACGCCACTGGGGTCGATTACCTGGGCCGACGCCGTCGGTGGGGACATTGTAGCCCGTTTCGAGCACCATCTTGCGATCAAAGCGTACGGCGAGGACGTCATCGCCTGTACCGACGAAGCGGAAGGTGCCTGTCTGTGGAGCGCGGACGCGGCCACGGTAGACGACAGCCCAGCCGGAGGGCTGCACCTTGTCTTCGCATTTGAAGGCGATGGGGGCGTACTTGGGATCGCAGACGGGGAGGAAGAAGTTGCCCGCGTAGAGCTTGGTGGGGGATTTGTAGTATTTTGCCAGCGCGCGCTCATTCCAGCCGCCCTCAAAGAATTCTTTGAAAATGCCTGCGACCTTGGCACGCTGCGCTCCGGGGTTGATGCCTGTGGAGGCACCCGAGCGTGTCTGCTTGAGGTCGTAGAGTGTGCCTTCGAGTGTCGAGCCACCCGAGTCGCCCGAGCCTAGACCGCCGCCGCCATCACCGAGACCGTCACCGATGCCATCACCGCCGAGACCTGCACCGATGTCATTGCTCATACCGACGCCAAAGTCCGTGGTAGGGATGTCTGTGATGGCCATCGTCACAGTAGAGGCGGCGGTGGAGACGATGACGGGAGGCGCGACGCTGGAGGAGGGAGGTGAGCTCTTGGAGCTGAGCTCCTGGACGCGTGGTTGCTTGGTTGGGGGCTTGTTGCTTGGGGGAGGTTCGTAGCTGCTGAAGGAGGGCAGCTCATTGCCTGCGATCACGATGGTGACGAGGTAGAGTGC
>CAYJID010000382.1:0-1902 GCA_964370135.1 uncultured Akkermansia sp.
AGCGATTTTCTGTATTTGCTTATTTAGAATGACGAGAATTTAGAAGCCCCCTTAACTCAGTGCCCACTTTGCCAGCGCCTTGGCGTGGATCTCTGTGGTATCAAACACGGGGATGCTCAGGTCACTCTGCTGGATGAGCAGCACGATCTCCGTGCAGCCGAGGATGACGCCCTGCGCGCCTTGGCTGACGAGGTCGCCGACCACATCGAGGTAGAGCTGCTTGGACTCGGGCTTCACATGCCCCTGACAGAGCTCGTCAAAGATGACACGGTGCACCTCATCGACGTCCTTCTCCTCGGGGACGAGGACATCCACGCCCTGATCAATGAGACGCTGCTTGTAGAAGTCCATCGTCATCGTGTATTTCGTACCGAGCAGCGCGACCTTGGAGAGTCCCGCTTCCTTGATCGCGTCTGCCGTGACATCGACGATGTGGATGAGGGGGATGTCGATGAGCTCTTGGATCTGAGGGGCGATGCTGTGCATGGTGTTCGTGCAGATCGCGACGCAATCCGCTCCCCCCTGTTGCAGGCTGAGCGCGGCATCGGCGAGCAGCTTCGTACTGGCAGCCCAGTCTCCGGCTTTCTGATACTCCACCACCTGATGGAAGTCAAAGCTATCCATGCCGATGCGTGCCGAGTGCAGGCCGCCTAGCGCCTTCTTGACCTCCTCATTGATGGTTTCATAATACAAGATGGTGCTCTCCCAGCTCATGCCGCCTAACAAACCGATTTTTTTCATACGTCTCGAGTTCTGTGCTATATTTTTCACAAGTGATAGTCTAACATATCAACCCAGCAGCGCGAGGTCAAGATCATAATCGGGGAGCTGCTGTTATTTGTATGCTCCTTGTCGTCGTACCTGAAAGAAGATCTTGACTTCAAGCCGCAAGCCCTGTACTCTAAAGACTCGTAAACAGCTTATCTCTCGTATGAATCTACCTCAACTCACTACTCTCTCAGCCTGCGCGCTACTCTCTCTCCTCGCGCAGCAGGTGGAGGGCTCAAGCACACGCTCCACCCGCACGCAAGCTCCACCCGCATCAGCAAAAGTCGAAACAAAAATCAGCGCGGGAATCAACAAGCTGCTCAGCGCGTGGCAGCGCAACAAGCTATCCCTAGATACACCGCAGCACCGCCAGCTCTACCTCCACCTCAAGCCACGCGCGGCGAAGGGCAACGCGGAGGCCTTGGTCTATCAGGGGCTTTTCCTGCTGATGGGTCCCACCGACCAGCGGCAGACTGAGCAGGCGGTCCAATCCCTGACGCGTGCCGCCAAGCAAAAGAACGCCGCAGCCGAGTACATCCTCGGCAAGCTCTATTACGAGGGCGAGAGCGTCACACAGGACTACGACGAGGCCGCGAAATGGTTCCAACGCGCCGCAGACAGGGGCTACGCGCTCGCCCAAGACCATCTCGGCATCTGCTACGAGCTCGGCGATGGCGTCGATGAGGATCTCAAGAAAGCCGCGCGGCTCTACACCCAAGCCGCGCTCCAAGGCTGCGCCTCTGCCCAGTGCAATCTAGGCGACTGCTACCGCAATGGACTCGGAGTACAGCAGAGCTACCCCGAAGCGGTGAAATGGTATACCAAAGCCGCAGAGCAGAACTACCCCGCAGCCCTCACAGGACTCGCTATCAGCTACGAATGCGGCGAAGGTGTGCCCAAGAATCGCAAGCAAGCGGCGAAATGGTACAAACGCGCCGCCACACAGGGCGATCTCTACGCCGCCGAGGCGCTCAAGATGCTGAAGGGAAGCTTGCAAAATTAGTTTTGGGAAATTGCAGATTTCGAAAATGAGTGTCACAGCACGGCTTTTGCTGCATTTTGGCGAGAATTCGCGGCTTTTTAGGCTTACATAGCTCGCTATGCGCGCCCAAACGCCGCAAATTCTCATCCAAA
>CAYJID010000383.1:0-1887 GCA_964370135.1 uncultured Akkermansia sp.
GTAGCGATTTTCTGTATTTGCTTATTTAGAATGACGAGAATTTAGAAGCCCCCTAGAGGGTGGTACTCAGCGTGGGTGAAGCTGTGGAGGCGGGCGCGGAGGGTGAGTGGTTTGTTTTTCGTTTGCTCTTGCATCTTGGTGTGGTGTTGTATTTGAAGAGCCTGCCAGTGGACGCTTCGCGTTTGCGACGGTAGAGAAGTGTCGCCCTTCGGGCGCGGATTAACGGGGGCGTCAGTTGGCGGCGTTGACGCCATGCTGGGTTTGCCACGCGGGCGTGTGCTTATTTGCTTGAACTGACGCCCTGCGGTGCCCTTGGCTCCGCGCTGCTTGCGGGGCTTCGCCCCACACCCCACAAGGGCTCCGCCCCCCACCCGCCGGCGAACGATCGCCGGAGATCGCTTAAGGTCTAGACCTTAAGAATCCAATTTCTTTCGCGGCGGGGTGTGGAGTCTGCCTGCGTGGATCACAGGTACGAGTCCTGCAGCATGTTGAGTATATCCTTCTTCGTCAGCTTCGTCGACATGTCTCCCCCCTCCAGCAGCGAGTCCGAGAGGCTTTTCTTGTTGCGATGCATCTCCAAAATACGCTCCTCGATGGTCTGCGAGGCGATGATCTTGTAGATGGTCACAGGTCGCGTTTGCCCCATGCGGTGCGAGCGGTCCGACGCCTGATCCTCGATCGCAGGGTTCCACCACGGGTCGAGATGGATCACGTAGTCCGCCGCCGTGAGGTTCAATCCCGTCCCCCCCGCTTTCAAGCTAATAAGAAAGAGTGGTGCATCCCCCTGCTGGTACTCCTCGACCAGTCGCGCTCGTTCCTTGATAGGCGTCTGCCCATCGAGGTAGAGGTAGGGGATTTTTAACGTATCAAGCAGTTTTTTCGCCTGCGCCAGAAAGGAGGTGAATTGACTAAAGACGAGCGCGCGGTGTTTGTTCTCGATGAGTTCCCCGACGATTTCCATCAGGCTGTCGAGTTTCGCCGAGCTGGGCAATGAAAAACTCTCGTCAATGAGGCGCGGGTGGCACGCCGCCTGTCGTAGTTTCGTGATCTCTGCCAGTGTCTGGATGGGGTTGAGCTCCCCGTGCTCGATGCTGCTGATGGCATGCTGGCGGATGTTCTCATAGATGGCGCGCTCCGCCGCCGAGAGCTCGACGTAGTGGACGATTTCGGTCTTGGAGGGGAGCTCGTCGAGGACTTCGCTCTTCGTACGCCTCAGGAGGAAGGGCTGGAGCATGCGCTTGAGCTGCTGCTGCTTTGCGCGGTCTTTGTCTTTCTCAATGGGGCTGATGTAGCGTTCGTTGAATTGATCAAAGCTGCCGAGGAGTCCCGGGTTGGTGAAGTTAAAAAGATTCCAGATCTCGCCGAGGTGGTTCTGCACGGGGGTGCCGGTGAGCGCGATGCGGAAGTCGCCCTGGAGTTCCATGGCTATTTTCGAGCTCTTCGTATCGCGGTTCTTGATGTTGTGCGCTTCATCGAGTAGTAGGACGTTCCACGTGCGGGCGTGCAGGAGCTCGCCGATGCGGGGGAGTAGTCCGTAGGTGGTGATGACGATGTCGTGCTTGCCTGCCTGCTGGATGATGTCTTCTCGCTGCTCGATGCTCTCGTGGAGCAGGTGGCAGCGGAGGCTGGGGGCGAAGCGCGCGATCTCGTTGCGCCAGTTGTGCATGATGGAGGCGGGCGCGACGATGAGCGACGCGCCTTTCTTCGCCCTATCGAGGAGCACGGCGATGGATTGCACACTCTTGCCTAGGCCCATGTCGTCGGCGAGGCAGGCGCCCGCTCCCCATGCGGCGAGGCGGCTGAGCCATTCGTAGCCCTCGACTTGGTAGTCACGCAGGGTGGCGGTGAGGGTGCTGGGGATGTCGATGTTGAGGCGGTAGGCTTTCT
>CAYJID010000384.1:0-1855 GCA_964370135.1 uncultured Akkermansia sp.
ACTTTATAGTTGCAGTGTGTCATCATTTTGCTATAGTAAAAAGCACTATGACTACAGAAACCACGCAGGCTGAATTACCAGCCAAAGTGAAAAGTTACGCGCGCTATCTCACGACGATGGCCGGTCTCGGTGGTCTTCTTTACGGGGTAGACGTAGGCATCATTGCCGCGGCTCTTCCTTATATTGAAGCTACTACCACGCTCACGCCATCCAATCTCTCCTTCTTGGTAGCCGCGGTTCTCCTCGGCTCGGTGCTCTCCTCGCTCGTCGCAGGGATGCTCGCCGAGGCATTCGGCCGCAAGATGATGATCATCGTCTCCGCTCTGCTCTTCACGCTGAGTATCCCCGTGATCTGCCTCTCCAATGGTGACTTCAACGCGCTCGTCGCCGGTCGCCTCCTGCAGGGTGCCTCCGCCGGTCTCATCGGCGTGGTCGTGCCCATGTACCTCGCTGAGTGCCTCGGTGCCTCCGCTCGAGGCAAGGGAACAGGCATGTTCCAATTCCTCCTCACGGTGGGTCTCGTCTTCGCTGCGGCAATTGGCCTGGCGACGACGAACTTCGTCGGTGCTGCGACAGATGTCACCGTGGCTGACGCGGACAAGACTCAGGCATGGCAGCTCATCTTCTGGTGCTCCATTGCACCTGGTGTCCTCCTCTTCTTCGGAGCCTTCCGCCTGAAGGAATCCCCACGCTGGCTCTACAAGCGCGGCCGCAAGGAAGAGGCACTCGCCTCCCTCGCCGCGAACAACGGTGACGCCGCCGCCCAAGAGATCCTCAACGAGATGATCGAGGCCGACGCCGCCGCTGAGCGTGAGAAACTCGCGCAAAAGGAAGCCGCCAAGGGCGACTCCATCTTCCAGCGCAAGTACGTCATCCCCTTCCTCCTCGCTGTGGTCATCCTCGCCTGCAATCAGGCCACGGGTATCAACTCGGTGCTCAACTACTCGGTGATGATCTTCCAGCAGGCAGGTCTCGAAGGTGACTCGGCCAACATAGCCGACTTCGCCATCAAGATGGTCAACATGCTCATGACCATCGTCGCCGTCTCCCTCGTGGACAAGAAGGGCCGCAAGTTCCTCCTCAAGATGGGTACAGCTGGTATCATCGTCGGTCTGCTCGGCGTCGGTGCTATGTTCCACCTGCTGGAGAGCAAGCGCGTCGATGTCACCGACATCGTCAAGGCTCAGCTCAAGGAAAATGCCTACTTCAAGCTCTCCGTCGGCGATGTCGTCGCACAGAAGGCTACCGCCGAGCTCATGAAGGATGGCAAGCCACTCGAGGGCGCCCAGCTCATCGTGACCTACACGCAGGGTGGCGACTCCTACCAGAAAATGTCCAAGCTCTTTGACCGCGAAGCTGAGCTCAAGAAGCTCGCAGACCTTGGCGTCACAGGCTACGACTCGAATGCCGCTATGGCTGACGTCAATGTCGCTGAATTTGTCGCCACGACCAAGGCCGCCATCCTCGCGGATAAGGTCGCCGAGAAGGGCCCCGCTCCTCTCTCCGCCAAGCTCGCCAACAAGGAAATCCCCTTCACAGGCACAGAAAAACAGCGCGAAGAAGCCGTCAAGACCCTCCAGAAGCTGGAGAGCAACGGCGACCGCATGCTCATCTCCCCCGCCTGCTTTGGCAAGGCTGACTTCCTCGACAACATGATGTTCTGGAAGACGCTCCCCGAGCCCGGTACGCTCAAGACCATCGAGATCTCGCGCGCCGAGATCGGCATGACTCCCTCCGCCTTCACAGGCTGGATGGTGACTGCCTTCTTCGCCGTCTTCATCGCCTTCTTCGCCGCAGGTCCTGGTGTCTGTGTCTGGCTCGCGCTCTCTGAGCTCATGCCCACACGCATCCGTGC
>CAYJID010000385.1:0-1846 GCA_964370135.1 uncultured Akkermansia sp.
CAACTCTAAAATCATCTCAAAATCTTACCTCGCGAGAAATTAGAAGCCCCCTTAGGAGTTTACAGCTTCTCCACGACGCCCATGAGCTGGGGGGGGGCATCGGTCGTCAGATCCGTCAGCATCCAGATAAAGGGGCGGTTGATGCTTAGCGCAAAGGCATTCACATACTCCTCATGGGCACTGTACTCCCCGTCGCTGTCTGTCGATTCTTTACTAGCAATCGCCTGGAAGCTATAGGTTTGCCATGCGTCCTGCATCCTGCATGCGCGTGTGCTCAGGTTGCCAAAGCCATGCTCCGTGTCAAATAAGGCTCCTAGCCCCAGCTGTGTAAAGAGCTCCTTCTGTGATTCAAGGATGGGATGTACTTGGAAGCTGGGCATGCGCAGCTCCGTTCGTATCGCGTCTGTCGTCGCCAGTAGCTGGCGTATGGCGTTGAGTCTATCCAGCTCGAGCTCCTGCGCAAAGGGGCGTAGCTTCTCATACTTTGGCATGATCATCAGCAGGCAGGTGCGAGGGGCATTGAGATTCTCCGTCTTGAAAAAGAGTGCCACCGCGAGGAAGTCGCTCTCGTTCAGATAGCGCAGTGGTGCATTCATGCGTATCGTGTTCACATAGTATGAGCTGGAGTTCTCCTCGTCATAGAAGGCAATGGCATTGTTCTCATCACGATGCATGGGATGCAGCCACTGGTAGGGCGCGCTCAGAGCGCTCAGTGAGATGAGCTGCGTGCGCGGGGTCAGTGCTGCCGTGGGCAGCGCGACTTTGATGGTTTCTTCCGTATTGACATCCACCCAGTTGTTGATACTCATGACGGCTTGTACGCGGTCGGTGGTGAAGGGGGCAAGGGCGAGCTCGCGTGTGGCGTCATTCTCGATCAGCGGTAGCTGGCTGTCGACGATGGGCATGACGATGCCGCTGGGGCTGTTGCTCGCGTCGGCATTGAGACCCGTCAGCCCGTTTTTCTCAAGGAGCTTTTGGATGAGTCCAGATTGGATGTTGCTGGTGATCTCGCTCCATTGCTTGAGCAGCATGCCTGTGGCGAGGGGGGAGAAGACGATGTTCTTCTTGGTCTCGTTCTGCAGTTGCAGCTTAAAGCAGTGCAGCGCGAGCGCGTTACCCTTCACGCCACCCTCGGGCATCTCGATCTCGGGCTCGTCGGAGAGCTTTTTGTCTACTTTCCAGAACATGAGCGAGTCCCAGCTCAGGTCACTCAGCTCGCTGTCATCATGGCTGAAGCGGAGGATGACACCTAGACAGGCGATGAGGATAAAAACCCCAAAGAAGATTTGAAATGTTTTCATAATAAAAAATAAATGAGTGATGCACTTTTAGAGATAGAGGGAGAGTTTGTCATCGAGTTCTTGGCTTTCCTCGATGCGGTAGCGCTCGTCGAGCTCGATGCTGAGGCGCGAGCCCAGCGAGTTGCGGAAGGTGAGATGCACAGGCATGCCACCCGCATGCTCGCGCAGCGTGGACTTGATGTAGCTGAGATCGTCAGCTCCGTGGCGGGCGGTGTTGAGGATGATCTCGTAGTAGTTTTTATTCTTGGCGACACCGCGGCGTCTGCTCGTGAAGAGCTCGAGCATGCCAGCTGATACTTTTTTCCCGCCCGAGCGTTCATCGAGGCTGATGCGTACGTTGGTGCGCACGAAGTTCCCCACCACGAGCGCGCCTTCGGTAGCTGCTGTTTTCGCATAGGAGTCTCCCCAGAGGAGTGCCTCGGTGGTGCCAGTGAAGTCTTCGATGATGACGATGGCGAATTTCTGCCCACTCTTGCTGATCTTTGTCTCTACGGCGCGGAGCATGCCCGCGATGCTGTGGCGGGTACTGATCTCATCCTCGCCCA
>CAYJID010000386.1:0-1841 GCA_964370135.1 uncultured Akkermansia sp.
CCAAGGCGCGACGATGACGCTGGACGCGGGGATGACGAGCAGGTTGAGCACGGTGGCGCTCAGCAGACCACCGAACTGCACGATGGCGAGCGGGGCGAGGAGCTCGCCGCCGGGCTTGTCCATCGCCCAGATGAGCGGCAGCAGACCGAGGATGGTGGTCAGCGAGGTCATGATGATGGGGATGACGCGCTCAAGTGAGCCCTCGCGGATGGCGTCGGTGGCGCTGAGCCCCGATTCCTCTAGGTTGCGGTAGCGGTTGAGCAGGATGAGTCCCGAGCGGATGGCGAAGCCGATGACGGTGACGAATCCCACCAGCGAGCTCACGGAGAGGATGGGGTTGCTCCACTCACCCGCGAGGATGGCGGACCAGGAGTGATTCGCCGAGAGCCAGACGGCGGCGATGCCGCCGACGAGGCAGAGTGGTACATTTACCAGCGTGAGCAGCGCGCGTCGCATGCCGCCGAGGCTGCGGGAGAGTAGCAGCACGATGAGCAGCAGGATGATGCCGCCCATGAGGTAGAGGCGCTTCTCCGCGTCTTCGCGGCTCTTGATGGTGCCAGCGTACTCGACGGAGCAGCCCATGGCCTCCATGGCGGGGTTGAGCTGCTCGCGGCAGGCGCGGGCGAGGTCGCCGAGGTTGGAGTCGGGGGCGGGGTTGCAGGAGATCATCGCCTTGCGCAAGCCATTGTCACGCAAGATGAGGTTCGTGTCCTCGATGCGGTAGATGTGGGCGACGTCGTCGAGCTTCACGATGCGTCCACCGGGGGCGAGCAGCTGGAGTCGCTTGACATCGCTGAGCGATTGGCGTAGATCGGTGTCGAGGCGCATCATGATGTTCCAGCGGTCGACATTCTGGATGATCTCGCCGAGCTCCAGTCCGTAGAAGGCGGCGGAGACTTGCTTGGCGGCTTCTTCCATGGTAAGGCCGTAGGCGGCGAGCTTCTCGCGCTCGTACTCGATGCGCAGCGTGTCGACGAGGATCTCTCGGTTGGCGCGTGCATCGGCGACCTCGGGGAGGGCGTTGAGGATGTCGGCGGCTTTCTTCGCCGCTTCGCGCAGGGTGGCGAGGTCGGTGCTGTAGATGTTGATGGCGATCTCGGAGTTCGAGCCTGAGAGCGCGCTGCTGATGCGGTGCGCGAGCGGGTAGCCTATCATGCCTCCCATGCCGGGGACGCCGTCGAGGATGGCTTTGATGTCGGCGCGGATGCGTTTCTGGTCTTGGGCGAGGTCGACGCGTACGAGCAGCTCGGCCGCGCTGACGGGCTCGGCGTGCTCGTCATTCTCGGCGCGGCCTGCGCGCTGGGCGACGGATTTCACGCCCTCGACTTTTTCGAGTTTCGTCATGACCTGTCGCGCCATGATCTCGGTCTCGGCGAGCGAGGTGCCGGGGACGGCATTGACAAAGACGGTGTAGCAGTCCTCGTTGAAGGGAGGCAGGAAGCTCGTGCCAAAGCCGCTGGCAAGCCAGATCGCGCCCGCCGTGATGCTGAGCATGGCGGAGCAGATGCTCCTCGGCCAGCGCATGCAGAGGCGCAGCAGGGGGGCGTAGAGGATCTTGATGAGGCGTGCGCTGCTGGAGTCGCCCGTGTTGTTCTTTTCTTGATTCTTCTTCTTGCTAGGCTTGAAGAAGAGCAGGATGAGCACGGGCGTGATGGTGAGCGCGACGATGAGTGAGGCGAGGAGTGCCACCATGTAGGAGAGGCCTAGCGGCTTGTAGAACTGTCCCTCGAGTCCGCTAAGGAAGAGCAGGGGGGTGAAGACCAGCAGAATGATGAGCGAGCTGTAGCCCATGGAGCTGAGGATCTCGCCCTTTGCCTCCATGATGACGGCGACGCGGCTCT
>CAYJID010000387.1:0-1822 GCA_964370135.1 uncultured Akkermansia sp.
CAGACCCGCAAGTGGCACCCCAACATGAAGAAGTACATTCTCACACAGAAGAATGGCATCCACATCATCAACCTTGAGGAAACCGAAAAGTGCCTCGTCAAGGCTACTGACTTCCTCAGCACCCTCGCTGCCAAGAACAAGAAGATCCTCTTCGTCGGCTGCAAGCGTCAGGCACAGGAAGCTGTCAAGGACGCAGCAGAAGCTACAGGTCAGTTCTACGTCAACCATCGCTGGCTGGGTGGTATGCTCACCAACATGAGCACCATCAAGAAGAGCATCGCTCGTCTCGACTGGCTGGAAAACATTGAAAAGCAGCCTGAGTTCAAGTCCATGTCCAAGAAGGAACTCGCAGCTCTCGCACGTGAGTGTGAAAAGCTCCGCCGCAACCTGCAGGGTATCCGCAACATGGGTGGCACACCTGACGTCATGGTCGCCATCGGCGCTGACCACGAAGACATCGCTATCCGCGAAGCACACATCCTCGGCGTCCCCGTCATCGTCCTCACCGACACCACGGCGAATCCTGATGCGGTTGAATACCCCATCCCTGGCAACGACGACGCCGTGCGCTCCATCCGCCTCATCCTCTCCGAGATGGTCGACGCCATCAACAAGGCCAAGCCATAATTCACACCCAATTTAACACATAGAAAACACACTATGGCTGAAATCACAGCACAAATGGTCAAGGAGCTGCGCATCAAGACTGATGCTGGCATGATGGACTGCAAAAAGGCACTCATCGAGTGTGATGGCAACATGGACGAAGCCGTCAAGTTCCTCCGCGAAAAGGGCATCGCCAAGGCCGCTGCCAAGTCTGGTCGCGAAGCTAAGGAAGGCATCATCTCCACGCTCGTCGACGAGAAGGACGGTCTCATCTATGAGATCAACTGCGAGACAGACTTCTGCTCGAAGGGTGACAAATTCCGCACACTCGTTGCAGAAGTAGGCGCCGCTCTCAAGGCATCTGCTGCTACGACTCTCGAAGAAGCACAGGCCGCTGCCATCAATGGCACGACTGTTGAGACCTACATCGCGGAACAGTGCGCTGTCATCGGTGAGAACATGAAGCTGAGCAAGTATGGCCGCTACACGCTGGCGGGCACAGGCTCGATTGCTTCCTACATCCACATGGGTGGCAAGGTAGGCGTCCTTCTTCTTCTTACCACGGACAAGGCAGACACAGCAGCCGCTGACGCCTTCCAGACGCTGAGCAAGGACCTCACGCTGCACATTGCCGCGAGTGCTCCCAAGAGCGTTGACTCCTCCTCGCTTGACGCAGCATTCGTTGCAGAAGAGCAGGAAATCGCTAAGGCACAGCTCATCGCTGAAGGCAAGCCTGAAGCCCTCCTTGACAAGATCCTCCCTGGCAAGCTCAATGCGCTCTACAAGCAGAGCTGCTTGCTCAATCAGGACTTTGTAAAAGATCCTAGCCTCTCTGTTGAGAAGCTCGTTGCAGCGGTCGGCAAGGACCTCGGTGACAGCATCAAGGTGGCAGGCTTCTTCCGCTTCCAGCTGGGAGCGTAAGGAATCAGGATACGCAAAATTTCCCCTTTCTTGTTTCATATTAGTTCAAGCCCGTACGAGAGTGCGGGCTTTTTTATGGGCTGGTGTTGGGGCGGGAGAGGGGGAGCGTGCAAGAAGAAAGCGGGGAGCAAGCAAAGGGTGGCAATCACGCACAGAGTGACACCACGAGGTAGCGACACCAGATGCGAGAGTCCAGAGACCCGCGAGGTCTTTGGTGGTCGTCTGGGGGCCAGACCCCAGCGGGTCAAGGGCGGCGCCCTTGCGGGTCTGGGCAGAGCCCAGTGGGGTGAAGGGG
>CAYJID010000388.1:0-1785 GCA_964370135.1 uncultured Akkermansia sp.
ACCAACTACGCGCGCCACATCATCACGGTAGAAGAGCCCATCGAGTTCGTCCACCCCTCCAAGCAGAGCATCATCACCCAGCGTGAGGTGCCCCACCACACCCCCACCTTCGCCGACGGTCTACGCGCCTCGCTGCGTGAGGATGCCGACATCGTGCTCGTGGGTGAAATGCGCGACTTGGAGACCATCTCGCTCGCCCTCACGGCAGCAGAGACAGGGCTGCTCGTCTTTGGCACACTGCATACGAACAACGCGCGCAAGACCGTCGACCGTATCATTGACGTCTTCCCCGCCGAGCAGCAGGCGCAGGCTCGCACGATGCTCGCAGGCTCGCTACGCGGTGTGGTCGCCCAGCTACTCATGAAGCGTCATGACAAGCCTGGCCGCTGCGCGGTCAACGAGATCATGTTCGCCACGCCCGCCGTCGGCGCCATCATCCGCGAAGGCGCGACGCAAAAGCTCGCCGACGTCATCACAGGCGGCAAGGCACTGGGCATGCAGTTCATGGACGACGCCATCTGGCAAAAGCTGCAAAATGGCATGGTCTCCCCTGAGGAAGCCTACATGAAGGCAATTGACAAGTCGCGCTTCCGCAACTTCCTTCCTCCTGAATCCGCAGGCATCGCTAATGCGGGTGGCGCGTAACAGGACATCCCATTCTGCAAAGCCAAGAAGCGACATCCTCCACACGGGGATGTCGCTTCTCAATCATACTGCTGCAAACATGCACCTCCTCGCTCGCGTCACCATCATGGATCACCTGATCTGAGCGAGTCCCAGCAATGTAACGTCCACATACATCCTGACTAGAGCGATACGAGAGCTGCACTGCTTCATCTCAAGAAGGCTTCTACGTTCACATCATTCTATAATCAGCTAATCTGAAAATCAACGCCCTCGGTGCGCACCTCCTCATCTTCTGCGAAGGTTTTCATCTAGTCTCTAGGCCGACAAGCAACGATTTAGAATGGCGACCTTTCTCTATTGCGACGCTTTTGCCTCGCTTCTTTGACTCTAACGCTGTCGCGGTGCTCTATCCAAGGCTTGATATAATGATAATTATCTAAAAAAACACCTTTTTTTAGAGCAAATAGATTACCTAGCTGATTCATAGCCTCTTTATCTCCTTTTAAAGCGGCTGCATGTAGCTCTGGAATTTTGGCATCTGCATAGCGTTCAAGTAGGAACACAGCAAACCAATTCACAACTATAGCAACAAGTACAAAAAAACCAGCGAACTTGATTTTATCCATAGTTACAAGTGTTTAAAGTTTATTTCTAAAAATTTTTATCATAAGCCCAGTCAACTAACGACTTCCGTCAATGTAGCCTCTACGATACCCTCTGGCGTATCCGCCATCGGCCGTACAGCCACCCCCACCACTATCATTATCAAAAAAGAGGCTTCGTAATACACAATAGACTATTATCGCATTAAATACTAAGCATAGGCCAATTAAAAAGAACATTAGTAAAGGGTCGATCAGTGAGAGTAAGCCAATATAATAATTAGTAATATCCATGGAAATATGAGAGAGAAGACATTTTCTTTCATCCCACTGTATTTCTAAATTTGAATAGGAATACAGTATATGACAGAAAGATTCCTCATAATATCATTTTTTTACTCTTTGTCAAACTATTATTATTTGCACAACAGCTCTCCCAGACAGATCAGTGAAATGTACCAGCCACCTTCTGGGGCTCATTCTATCACAGAGGCATGTCCAGTCAATAGCAATTCCAGCGGGTTGACAGAGCTTTTTTCCCCTCGGCATAGTGCGT
>CAYJID010000389.1:0-1783 GCA_964370135.1 uncultured Akkermansia sp.
CCGGGCTCTGCCCGGACCCGCCGGCGAACGATCGCCGGTGATCGCTTAAGGTCTATCCTCAGAGTTCTCGCTTCGCGAGAACCGCCCAAGAGGTGTCTTGGGCTCTTTTCGTCTCATTTTGCAGTGCAAAATGCCTTAAGAATCCAATTTCTTTCGCGGGTGGGTTTGCGAAGGGCTTTTTTGCTACACAGACTCAACGTTCTCCGCGACGCAGTACGCGCAGTCGCGTTTCCATATGTGGTCGCAGTTCTTGCTCGATCCACGCGTACGCCGCTTCCATGCCGTCAGCCTTGTAGATGCGCCCGATCTGCGCCTCGACTGCCGTCGCGTTCCCCCTCAGTCGGAGGAATTGGTTGCTGGTAAATTCAATAAAGAGCTTCCCGTCTATTTCATCTCGGAAGCTGAGGATCCATTCTCGCACGTAAAGCGCAAGTACTGCATCACCCACCCAAGCCTGAGCGCGGATGACGGGATCAAGATCGGGCGGGAGCTGTGCCATGGGATGCAGAATGGGGGTGAAAAAAATCAGCCGCGCTGACGTGGCTCACGCTCTCCCGAGGTCGCCCCCGAGCGTGTGACAAAGGGTGCACCGCGCATAGGTGCCTTCTCTGTAAAGGCGACTCCAGGGAGTTCCGTTGGCTTGCCTTCGACGGGGAAATCCTTGTGCATGGGGTGGTAGGGATAGCCGTCCCACATCATGATGCGGCGCAGGTCAGGGTGACCATCATAGATGATGCCCATCATATCGTACTGCTCGCGCTCGAGCCAGTTCGCCGCTTTCCAGAGGGCGACGATGGAGGGGACAGTCATGCTGGACTCCTCGATGAGGACGCGCACGAGTAGATTTGCTCCAGTCTCGGCCTGTGTGAGGGTGTAGTTCGACTCAAAGCGTGGCTCAGCATCGAGCCCACGGTCGACGGAGGAGACGCAGAGTAGCATGTCAAAGCCGCAGGCTTCCTTCGCGTAGCGCATGAGGTCGTAGAATTCTTCCTTGGCTACGGTTATGGTGAAATCACCGCGGAACTCATTGCTGCTCGCCGTGGCGTAGCGCGCGCAGAGCTTTTCCGCAGCCGCCTGCTGGCGCTCAAATGTGGTGGGAATAGGCATGGCAAAAAATAGTATTATTGTAAAAGAAAAATCAGTCGCCTATCTTCATCGAGGTCGAGAGGCGGTCCGCTTCGTTGGCAGGACGAGGATCATGCTGGGAGAAGAAGCCGTCGAGGGGCTTGCCCGTCGTGGCGATCTTGTTTTGCAGCGTCATGAGTCCCTCAATGAGTGCCTCAGGGCGCGGTGGGCAGCCCGAGATGTAGACGTCGACGGGCAGGATCTGGTCGACACCTTGGAGGACGGAGTAGGAGCGGAACATACCACCCGTGCAGGCGCAGGCACCGCAGGCGATCGCCCACTTTGGCTCGGCCATCTGATCCCAGATGCGGCGCACCATGAGTGCCATCTTGTAGGTGATGGTGCCGCAGATGAACATGCAGTCCGCCTGACGTGGGGCAAAGCGGTTCACCTCCGCGCCGAAGCGCGAGATGTCATAGCGTGAGCAGGCCGTGGCCATGAACTCAATCGCGCAGCAGGAGGTTCCCATGGGCATGGGCCAGATGGAAGTCTTGTGCACCCAGTTGATGGCTGCCTCAAGGGTGGTAAAGAAAAACCCTCCGTCGGCATTGGGGTCGGAGACGTAATTCTTGTCAAGGTATTCTAATTGATCATTGGCCATAGTATCGCGTTCAGAATAGCGCGAGTCGGACTCAGATGCAAGCTTTTTTAGCGAATG
>CAYJID010000390.1:0-1767 GCA_964370135.1 uncultured Akkermansia sp.
ATGTCAAAGACTCGCTCGCCTTTGACGTACGCCTCGTCGATGTCATCGGCGCAGGGCTGATCATTTAATAGACATACCATGAAAAGCATGACAGGATTCGGGGCGGCATCTGCCCCCGTACTAGGACAGATGCTGCGCCTCGAGCTCAGCGGCATCAATCGCAAGCAATTGGAGATCGCGCTCAATATGCCCCGCAGCTGGGCAGAGCTGGAGACGCCCCTGCGCCGTGTCATCGGCGAGCAGATCTCGCGCGGTCGCGTGCAGGTGAGCATCAGCTCAGATCGCACGAGTGAGACGACGGGCAGCTACCGCCTCCATGAGGGCAAGCTCGCTTCCCTACTCGAGCTACTCCCCACCCTCCAGCAGCAGCTCGGGCGCGAGATGGAGCTCGGTATCGCCGAGCTCATGCGGCTCAACATCATTGAAGAGAGCAGCGATGAGGCCACCGACTGCGGCGCGGAGCAGCGCCTACCTGAGCTCGAGGCACTCCTGCGCCAAGCACTCAGTGCCTTTATCGAGATGAGAAGTCAGGAAGGCTACAATCTCCAGCGCGATCTGCTCCAGCGCATCGAGACGCTGCGCGATCTACGCCAGCAGCTCGCTGCGGGAGCGGAGGGCTGCGCGCAGCGCTACCGCGAGCTGCTACTCACACGCCTCGAAGAGGCGGGGCTCCCACTCGCGCTAGATGATGAGCGCATCGTCAAGGAGATCGCCCTCTATGCCGATCGCTGCGACATCAGCGAAGAGCTCACGCGCCTCGACTCGCATCTCGATCAGTTCTGCGCCATCTGTGAGAAAGATGAGCCCATCGGACGCCCCCTCGACTTCCTCTGCCAAGAGATCTTCCGCGAGCTCAACACGACAGGCTCCAAGGTGAACAACGCATCACTCGCCCAGATCGTCGTCACCGCCAAGACTGAGCTCGAAAAAATACGCGAGCAGGTGCAGAATGTCGAATAATCTTCCCTCCCCCCCTCCCCCTTTCCCATCCATTCTATTCATCCCCATGACCAATAAAATCGGAACCCTCCTCATCGTCTCAGGTCCCTCAGGCTCGGGCAAGACCACCCTCTGCCGCCGCGCCGCCTCCGCGGGCCTCGCCAGCTACTCCACCTCCTGCACCACGCGCGCGCCGCGCCCCGGTGAGGAGCATGGTGTGGATTACTACTTCCTGAGTCCTGATGAGTTCGCCACGAAGGTCGCCGCTGGAGAATTCCTCGAGCACGCCACCGTCCACGCCAACAGCTACGGCACCCTGCTCTCCCACGTCAAGCAGCAGCTCTCCGAGGGCAAGGATGTCGTCATGGATATCGACGTGCAGGGGGCCGCGTGCGTGCGTGCATGCGACGATGAGCTGATCCGCTCCGCCTATGCAGATGTCTACATCTATCTGTCCGATGAGGAGGTAGAGAACCGCCTGCGCGGGAGAGCCTCGGATAGCGAAGATGTCGTGGCCCTGCGCTTGCACAACGCGCGCGAGGAGAATGCTCGCGCGGGAGAGTATCAGTATCGCCTCGTCTCAGGCGACCGTGAGCACGACTACGCGCACTTCACCGCCCTGCTCCTCGCGCTGGGGATGCGGACATCGTCACTCCGATGACATTTGTTAAGCATTCATTATAAATAGATAAATTCTAACAGCGTGATTTTTTTGATAGAAAAATGAAATTTGATGAAATTTTTCCTTGAAAACTACGTAAAAAAAGCGTAATATGCCCTTGTCCACGAGGCTGGACGATAATATAGTCTCCTAGCTTTTATTATTAA
>CAYJID010000391.1:0-1761 GCA_964370135.1 uncultured Akkermansia sp.
GACAGGGTATCCCCACTGCCGCCATCGTCGGCTACACGAACGCGGGGAAATCCTCACTGCTCAATATGCTCACAGAGGCCGAGGTGCTCGCAAAGAACATCCTCTTTGCGACCCTTGAGACCACGAGCCGCAAGATCGAGCTGCCAAATGGTCAGCCCCTCGTGCTCACGGACACCGTTGGCTTCATCCGCAACCTGCCCCACCGCCTCGTCGAGGCCTTCAAATCCACGCTCGAAGAAGCCGCCCTCGCGGACTTCCTCATCCAGGTCGTCGACGCCAGTGACAAAGACGCATGGTGCCACTACGAGACCACCTGCGCCGTGCTCGCAGAGCTCGGTGCTGGTGACAAGCCCATGATCGTCGTGTGGAACAAATGCGACCTCATCCCCGAAGAAGAGCGCGACGCCCGCATCGCCGAGCTCAATGCAAAGCTCCAAGAGACAGGCCACATCATGAGTGTGAAAGACCAGCTCGGCGGCGACGCCCTGCTGCTCGCCTGCGTCGAGAAGCTCAGCCACCGCGTCGAGCGCGCCCGCTACCGCATCCCCTATACCGACAGCCGCCTGCCCGCCATCATGCATCGCGATGGCAAGGTTCTGTCTACCGAGTACGATGAGGAGGGCAACTCCATCATCGAAGCCATCTTGCCCAAGGAATTTGCCGCCCGTATCAATGAATACAAAATAGAGAATTAATTTTTTCATCATATGCCCCGAGCATGCGATCTCGCTGACTCGCGCGCAACATAACAACAGCTCCCTTGCGGATAGCACGAGCATTCGCATACCTTTATTTTTGATGTATTGTAATATAACTTTTTGATAGTAAGTTAGAAACATGTTATTTGTGTTTTTCGCTTACTTGAGCCGATATATGATCCCAAGCGATCAAAAAAAGAAACACCATACCCAACTCTAAACACAAATATCATCAGTACTATGAAAACCCCCCTCCTCGTGCTGCCTCTCGCAGTATCCCTCAGTCTGCTGTCTTGCGAATCCAGCAAGAAGGCGCCACCTGCCGCACCAACAGAGCCTGTCACGACCGCCAAACCTGCAGTCGCCAAACCCACAGCTCCCAAAAAGAAAAAACCTGTCTCGAAACGCTACATTGGATCGAAGACAGGGTATAGAAAAAATGCCGAGCTTTGGGATACCTCCAAGAAGACACTCAAGACAGATGCTCAGCGTCGCCTTGTCATTGATACCAAGACCCAGCGTGGCAAGCTCTACGCGGGCGATGATCTCGTGATGGATTTCCCCGTGACTACGGGCAAGTCAGGCAAGCGTACGCCGAAGGGCTCGTTTAGCACCACGGAAAAAATTGTAAACAAGCGCTCCAATATCTACGGAACCAAGATGCCCTACTGGATGCGGTTCAATGGCGCGATAGGTATCCATGCGGGTAGACTGCACAGCCGGCCTGCTTCCAATGGCTGCGTGCGTGTCCCCACGTCAGTTGCTCCAGTTCTCTACAAGAATATGCCCAAAGGGACAAAAATTGAAGTGCAATAGCGTGTACGCACGCTAGCTACTCACTGCCTCCTCACACAAGATCCAACATTGTGCGAGGGGGGAGTTTTTTATTACTTTGGCTATAGGGGATCTTGCAAAATTAGTTTTGGGAAATTGCAGATTTCGAAAATGAGCGTCACAGCACGTCTTTTGCTGCTAATTTGGCAAGGTTGCTGCGGCGGCTTCAGGTATGTAGGCTGTTGTTGCGCAACCACCGCTTGCGTACCTCAGAGCGCTTCGTCAGTCA
>CAYJID010000392.1:0-1754 GCA_964370135.1 uncultured Akkermansia sp.
CTCACAGGTCTCTTCAGCGGCAAGGGCAAGGTCGTCGATCAGGGCAAGATGCCCGCAGACGGCTTCCACTTCGACAGCCAGCTCATCTACACGCTCTTCCCCGACGGCACACTCAATGTGCAGGCGAACATCACGCCTAGCCACAGCAACTACGTGCTGCCCAAGCTCGGCTACATCCTCCCGCTCGACCCCAGCCTCGATCAGGTCACCTGGTATGGTCGCGGCCCAGGGGAGAACTACCCCGACCGCAAGACAGGCACGCCTGTAGGCATCTACACGCAGACCGTCGAAGGCATGGTAGAGGACTACCCCAAACCCATGGAAATGGGCAACCGCAACGACACCCGCTGGGTCGGTCTGACGAACAAGAATGGCAACGGCTTCCTCTTCGTCGCAGGTGAGGACGAGACCTTCAACTTCTCGGCACTCCCCTACACCCCACAGGCCATCACTGAGGCGGCACACCCCCACGAGCTCAAGCCCGCTGGAGCCACCATCCTCAGCCTCGACACCCTCACACTGGGTCTCGGCGGCGCGTCCTGCGGACCTCGCCCCATCGAGCGTGACATCCCGCTGTCCAAGCCCACCAGCTTCAGCTTCTCCATCCGCCCCTTCAGCGCGGGAGAGAACATGGCCGATGAGGCACGCCCCACCTACGCCATCGTCAACCCCGTCTCCCTCGAGCGTGACCGCTCTGGCTACGTGATTGCGAAGACGAACACCGCGGATGCCACCATCACGCTGACCATGCCCGATGGGACGAAGAAGACCTACACCGGTCCCTTCCTCTACCGTCAGGCTGGCACCATCACCGCCTCAGCGAGCAAGAAGAGCTTCATCCCCTCCGATGAGAGCAGCCTCGTGCTCCCCCTCTGGCAGCCAGGTAACCTCATGCGCATCCACTCCGCCAGCAGCAATGCCGGTGGTGGAGAGAGCGTCAACAACCTCATCGACGGCAACAAGAGCACCATCTGGCACAGCCAGTACGCGGGTGGCATGCCCCCATTCCCCCATCAGGTCATCGTCGATCTCGGTGTCGACTCTGAGCTGGACGGCATCGCACTGACCCCCCGACAGGGACAGACAGACTCACGCCCCAAGACCGTGGAGCTCTACGTCTCGCAGAGCGCGGATCAGTGGACAGACAAGCCTCTCGCCACCGTCACCATCGGCACGAGTGACGCCGACGTCATCGCGAAATTCGCGAAGCCCGTCGCTGGCCGCTTTGTCAAGATGGTTGCCACCGAGCCCCTCAAGGCCGGTGTGAAGTACACGTCCATGGCCGAGCTCAAGCCCCTCGTTACGAAGGTCACTGGACAGTACCCTGCCCGCGCCTTCATGACCGTGAGCTACGTCGGCTCCGAGCTCCCCGGCTCGGGAGAAGCCCGCTACATCCTCGATGGCAATGCCGGTACCTACTGGCACACCATGAAGGGAGTCACCCTCGCGAGCTACCCCCACGAGCTGCAGTTCAACCTCGGCGACAGCTACGCGCTCAAGGGTATCACCATCAAGTCCGCCCCAGTGGCAGAAGCCCGCGTGAAGGACTACGAGATCTACGTCAGCACCGACGGCAAGACATGGGGTAGCCCAGTCGCCAAGGGAGCACTGGCGAACAACGAAAGCGAGCAGCAAATCCTCTTTGCCGCCCCCGTCAAGGCGAACTACATCCGCCTCGTCGTCCTCAACGGACACAGCGGTGGTGACTCCGCCGCCATCTCCGAGTTCGGCGTGATCGAGGCGAAGTAAACGCG
>CAYJID010000393.1:0-1747 GCA_964370135.1 uncultured Akkermansia sp.
CCTGGCGCCATCGCCCACATCGCCCCCGAAGTCACGAAACGCGGCTGGAAAAAGATCCTGCTTGTCACCGACGCCCCCCTCGTCCAATTCGGCATCGCGGCCAAGATTGAAGCCGTACTCCAGAGTGCCGACATCGCCTACGTGATCTACGACGGCGCCGTCCCCAACCCCACCATGCAGAATGTCAACGACGGCCTCGCCCTCTTCCAAGCCGAAGGCTGCGACGCCATCATCTCACTCGGCGGCGGCTCCCCACAGGACTGCGCGAAGGCCATCGGCGTCCTCGCCACCAATGGTGGCGCCATCAGCGACTACGAAGGCATAGAAAAATCAACCAAGCGCGCCATCCCCACCATCGCCATCAACACCACGGCTGGCACCGCCTCGGAGGTCACGATCAACTACGTCATCACCGATGAGATCCGCAAGATCAAGATGGTCATGGTCGACCCGAACTGCCTCCCCCTCGTCGCCATCAACGACCCCGAGCTCATGCTCAGCGTCCCTCAGGCGACCACTGCCGCCACCGGTCTTGACGCGCTCTGCCACGCCGTTGAATCCTACGTCACCGCAGGTGCCTTTGGCCTCTCCGACGTGCTGAGCTATGAGGCCATCCGCCTCATCGGCGAATCACTCGAAGACGCCGTCAACAACGGTCAGGACATCACCGCACGCAGCAAGATGGCCTGGGCCTCCTACATCGCGGGTCTCTCCTTCTCCAATGCAGGGCTGGGCATCGTCCACTCCATGGCGCATCAGCTCGGCTCAGAATACAACATCGCCCACGGTGTCGCCAACGCCATCCTCATGCCCTACGTCGAGGCCTTCAACGCGCAGCAATGCCCGGCCAAGTTCGCCAAGATCGCCGAGGCACTGGGCAAGGACATCACTGGTCTGAGCGACGAGGCAGCCGCCCAGCTCGCCATCGACACCATCCTCGAGCTCTGCCAGAAGCTCAACATCCCCGCCCTCAAGGACACCGCCTTCCAAGTCGCGGATATCCCCAAGCTCGCCGAGCAAGCCCTCGCCGACGCCTGCACGGGTGGCAACCCCCGCCCCGTCACTCTCCAAGACCTCGAGCAGCTCTACATGAACTGCTATGAGGCAAAAATCTGATTCGCGCACACACACGCACCCGAGAGGATCTTTCCACGCCGGAGAGATCCTCTCCTTCTTTCCCCCCCTCACTCCCCTCACGCCATGCGCGCCCCTCGCCTCCTCTCCCACATCAGCTCCACCTGCCAAGGGCACGGACTCTGCGTCCGACACTGCCCGCGTGATGCCATCAGCCTCCGCGAGGGCGAGCCAGCCCGCGTCGATCCCCGCGCCTGCATCGGCTGCCGCGTCTGCATGCGCGTCTGCCCTACTGGAGCCATCACCATGATAGAGCGCAGCACCGCAGAAGACGCCTGATTACAGGCTTGCTAGAGTCTAACATATTACGAAGCAAGCATTTAATCCTTTTCATTCAATTTATTTTATGCTATCTATCATGTTGCTAGCTCCCTAGCAGCACCATCTATTACCCCCACCCCTACAACGATGAAAATTACTTTATTACTCAGTACCCTCTGCCTACTCTCCGCCCCCCTGAGCCACGCCAACTCCACCCCGCGCGCGGATGTAGAAAGCAGCATCTGTGAGAACAACAACTACCTGCTCTCGGTCGACAAGACAGGTCTACTGATCATCCACAACGCCGTCATGGGCACGCGCCTCTGCACCATCCAGCTGAAGGACCCCGACG
>CAYJID010000394.1:0-1746 GCA_964370135.1 uncultured Akkermansia sp.
TCACCTACACGGTCATGAGCAAGCGCAAGCTGCGCGAGCTCGTCGAGGAGGGCTACGTGAGCGGCTGGGATGATCCCCGCATGCCCACGCTCTGCGGTATGCGCCGCCGCGGCTACCCCGCGCCCGCCATCGTCTCCTTCTGCGAAGGCGTCGGCATCACGAAGTTCAACGGCAACACCGACGTCGCTCGCCTCGAGAACGCCGTGCGCTCGGAGCTCAACGCCACCGCCCCCCGCCACATGGCCGTGCTCGCCCCCCTCAAGCTCGTGCTGAGCAATGTGCCCGCCGACTTTGATGAAGAAGTCGAGCTGCTCATCAACCCCGAGCAGCCCGAGCTGGGCAAGCGCAGCGTGCGCCTCACCCGCGAGGTCTACATCGAGCAAGACGACTTCATGATCGAAGCACCCAAGAAATACAAGCGCCTCACCCCCGGTGCCTGTGTGCGTCTGCGCGGCGCGTACTGCATCGTGGCCACAGGCTACGAGACCGACGCCGAGGGGCGCGTGATCGAGGTGCAGGCCGAGCTGCTCGAGGGCACGATGGGACAAGCTCCCCCCGAGGGCATCAAGTGCAAGGGCGCCATCCACTGGGTCTCCGCGACGCATGGCGTACGCGCCGAGGTGCGTCTCTACGACAGACTCTTTGCCGATGAAGCCCCCGATGCGAACCCCGACGGCTTCCTCGCCTCCCTCAATCAGGACTCGCTGACCACCATCTCCGACGCCATCGTCGAGCCCGCTCTCGCGACCGTCTCGCCTGAGTATCTCTGCCAATTCGAACGCCTCGGCTACTTCGTCGCCGACCGTCGCGACCACAGCACCAACCACCCCACCTTCAACCGCTCCGTCGGTCTCCGTGACTCCTGGGCGAAGCAAAAAAAAGCATGAGCAAGACAGTAGAATTCAACAGCGAAGGCGGCTCCTTTGACATGAGCCGCTTCATCACCCAATGCGACGCCGCCGTCAGCGGCATGGACACAGAAGAAGCCGTGAGCAATCCCTGCACCCCCGATGGGGAGAATCCCATCCCCTGCGACTGCCCACAGGCAGCCCGTGAGATCCCCGTCCCCGTCGCCGATGGCGTCGACCCCATCATCTACTCACCCTTCTCCGAAGTCCTCGAAGACCTCAAGGCGGGCAAGATGATCCTCGTCACCGACGACCCCGCACGTGAGAACGAGGCCGACCTCGTCTGCGCCGGTGAGTTCGCCACGCCTGAGAACATCAACTTCATGGCAACCCACGCACGCGGTCTCATCTGCGTGCCCATGTCCGATGAGCGTGTGGCTCAGCTCGCCATCCCCATGCAGACATCGCACAACACGGAGAAGCACCACACCGCCTTCACCGTCAGCGTCGATGCGAAGGAAGGCATCACGACGGGTATCAGTGCCTTTGAGCGCTCCATCACCACCATCAAGCTCGCCGACCCGACCGCGACGAAGGACGACTTCGTCCAGCCTGGTCACAGCTTCCCCCTGCGCTCACTCGCAGGAGGCGTTCTGCGCCGTGCAGGCCACACCGAGGCGACCGTCGATCTCATGAAGATCTGCGGCCTCCAGCCCGTGGGCGTTTGCTGCGAGATCATGAAGGATGACGGCACCATGGCACGCCTCGGCGATCTGGGTAGCTTCCAAGCCAAGCATCAGCTCAAGGCCTGCTCCATCGACCAGATCATCGACTACCGCATCATGACTGAGCAGCTGCAGGCGGGCACCGCCCTCGTTGTACGCGAAGAAGTCATCCA
>CAYJID010000395.1:0-1697 GCA_964370135.1 uncultured Akkermansia sp.
ACTCCCGCCTTTCACGCGGGCAACACGGGTTCGAGTCCCGTACCAGATGTGAAACGAAAAACTGTCTCAGAAATGAGGCAGTTTTTTTGTACCTAGCATTTATGAATACATCAACGCCCTCCTTAGCTGACCGTCTTTTTGACAAGACGGAGTTCAAACGCCTCCTCGCTATCTTTGCCCCTCTCTATGTGGCGAATCTCATCCAAACCTGCATGAGCCTCATCGACACCCTCGTTGCAGGGCGAGCAGGGGAGATTGATCTAGCTGGTGTTGCCATGGGCACGGCCATCTGCTGGCCCATTCTCATCGCGCTCGGGCATATCGTCGCCATCGTCGCTCCCATGATCGCGCGCTTGCGCGGCGAGCGCAAAGAGCAACGAATCGGACATCTGCTCAACAATGCGAAATGGCTCGCTCTAGGCCTCATGCTCATCGCCGCCGCTGCTCTCTATGGCGCGAGTCATGTCTTTGCCAGTATTGCGAAGGATGCGCAGAGTGCCGTCATCGCGCAGAACTATGTCTTCTTCATGATACTCGGTGTGCCCGCCGTGATGATGATGCGCGTGATTCAGGGGAATTTTGAGGGCTACGCGCAGACGCGCCCCGCCATGGCCGTCGCCATCTGCGGGATGATGCTCAACTACCCGCTCAATCTCTTGTTCGTCTTTGGCTGGGGGCCCATCCCCGCGCTCGGCGGTGCAGGCTGTGGCCTCGCCACGGCTCTGCTCAATTGGTTCATGATGCTGGGCATGCTCACCATCATGCTGCGTGTGCGTCAGCACCGACTCAATGCGCATACGATGCTGCACTGGAGAGCTCCCGATGGCGCGCAGATCAAGCGCATTCTCAAGCTGGGCTTCCCCATGGGGGTCGCGACACTCTGCGAGGTTTCGTTCTTCTGCGTCGTCACGCTCATCATCGCCCCTCTGGGCACGCTCGCGGTCTCCGCGCAGCAAGTCGCGCTCAATATCTCAGGCGTGCTCTTCATGATGCCGCTCTCCTTTGGCATCGCGGGCTCGATACGCGCGAGCTTTCATATAGGGTGTAAGAATGTCGCGGGCTTTCAGTCACACTTTAGCACGCTGTTCATCACCGCGATGACAGGCGTACTCATCTCGATGACCGTCATCTTCCTCGTGCGCTACCCTGTGCTCGGACTCTTCACCGACTCGCAAGACATTATCAATCTCGCACAGATGCTCGTCATCCTCTGCGCGCTCTACCAGATCCCCGATGCCATCCAGGCTCTCATGGCGGGGCTGCTGCGCGGCTGCCACGATACGACCATCATCACCTGGGTGAATCTGGGCAGCTACTGGCTCATCGGCTTCCCCCTGAGCTACGCGCTCGTACGCACCGACTGGATCGTCCCCGCGATGGGGCCTGCGGGGGCGTGGGTGAGCTTTATCATTTCGCTGACCATCACTTCTATTCTGCTTAGTCACCGATTCTTCGGCACGCGCAAGAAGATTTTTCCAGAATTGGCACGCCGATGAATGAGATGAAGCAATTCCTCACGCAGTACGGTGATGTGATCCCTCGTGCGCTCAGCTACGCAGCACGGCCAGCGAAGCGCGAGCGCATCCTCGACTGCGCGCTCTCCGCGAGGCGCAGCTACAAGCTCCAGCGCTGCTACAACTACAGCGATGTGGGCGATTTTTTCGATCTGAAGCGAGCCTCGTGCGCGCTTCCCCACT
>CAYJID010000396.1:0-1690 GCA_964370135.1 uncultured Akkermansia sp.
CAATACAGAGGGCGAGCAACGCCACGACTTTCAAATTCATCCCCCTTATGTTAGACTCTAGCAGCTATTTTGTCAAGGCTACATGCAGGCATAAAAAAGCCTCCTTTCCCCCTCAGTCAAAGGGGAAAAGAAGGCTCTGCTTGATGCTAGATTCGAAGGTTTCTTAGGCTCCCTCGATGCTCAGACCGAGCGCAAGGGCGACGCCAGCGCCGTAGGCGGGATCTGCCTGCATGCAGTGCATGATGTGGCGACGCTTGATCATCTCGGGGATATCTCCCATTGCGCGCGCGGTGTTCTCAAAGAGAAGCTGCTGCTGCTCCGCGCTCATCAGGCGGAAGAGGTCGCCGACTTGGAAGAAATACTGGTCATCATCCTCGCGGAAGTCGTAGCGATCGGCATCGCCATGCAGGGGCAGGGCGGGCTCACGATGCTCGGGCTGCTCCTGCCACTCGCCAAAGCTATTGGGCTCGTAGGAGGTCGCAGCACCATAGTTGCCATCCACGCGCATCGCGCCATCGCGGTGGAAGCTGTGCATGGGGCAGCGAGGCTGATTGACAGGGATCTGGTGATGATTCACCCCGAGGCGGTAGCGGTGTGCGTCCGCGTAGGCAAAGAGGCGCGCTTGAAGCATACGGTCGGGGGAGAAGCCAATGCCTGGTACGACGCTTGCGGGGGAGAAGGCGGCCTGCTCGACATCGGCAAAGTAGTTCTCCGGATTGCGGTTGAGCTCAAGAATACCGACCTCGATGAGGGGGTATTGCTTCTTGGACCACACCTTCGTGAGATCAAAGGGGTTGTAAGGGCAGGCATTCGCTTGCTCCTCCGTCATGACCTGAATGCAGAGCTTCCACTGGGGGTTCTCTCCCTTCTCAATGCTGGTGAAGAGGTCGTTCTGGTGGCTCTCGCGGTCCTGCCCGATGAGCTCGGCGGCCTCGGCGTCGCTGAGATTCTCAATGCCCTGCTGGCTGACGAAGTGGAACTTGACCCAGACGCGCTCGTTGTCCGCATTGATCATGCTGTAGGTATGGCTGCCAAAGCCGTGCATGTGGCGGTAGCTCTTGGGGATGCCGCGATCGCTCATGACGATGGTGACTTGGTGCAGTGCCTCGGGGAGATTCGTCCAGAAGTCCCAGTTGTTGAGCGCGCTGCGCATGTTGGTCTTCGGGTCGCGCTTGACGGCGTGGTTGAGATCGGGGAATTTGAGAGGATCGCGGAAAAAGAACACAGGCGTGTTGTTGCCCACGAGGTCCCAGTTCCCCTGCTCGGTGTAGAACTTGACAGCAAAGCCACGAATATCGCGCTCCGCATCGGCCGCGCCGCGCTCACCTGCGACGGTGGAGAAGCGCATGAAAACCTCCGTCTGCTTGCCTACTTCGGAGAAGAGCGCGGCCTTCGTGTACGCGCTGATATCGTTCGTGACGGTGAAGTGCCCGAAGGCACCCGAGCCCTTCGCGTGCATGCGTCGCTCGGGGATGACCTCGCGGTGGAACTGGGCGAGCTTCTCAATGAGCCAGACGTCTTGGAGGAGGACGGGACCGCGCTTGCCAGCGGTCATGGAGTTCTGATTATCGGGGACGGGCGCGCCTGCGGCCGTGGTGAGTTTCTTGTCGTTCATATCGTGGTGTGATTCGAGTGAAGTGATACTGGAATCATACCATTTAGGATCAAAAATGTCTCTATTTGTTATATT
>CAYJID010000397.1:0-1688 GCA_964370135.1 uncultured Akkermansia sp.
CTCTGGAAGCCCTCGGGGGCTGCCTCGAGGTTGGCAGGATCGGTGATCTGGGCACGGATACAGCCATGGGGGCAGACGACGGTACATTTACCACACTGGATGCAGCTCTTGGGCGTCCAGACGGGCAGTTCGAGCGCGAGGTTGCGCTTTTCGTACTGGGTTGTGCCGTTGGGGAAGGTGCCGTCGCAGGGCATTTCCGAGACCTTGACGCTGTTGCCTTCGCCCACGCCGAGGCGGGAGAGGACGTTCTTGACAAAGTCGGGTGCTGTGTCGGGCATGGTCGCGGGGATGGCGTGACCGGTGATGGTCTTGTCCGTGACGGGGACTTCGTAGAGATTGTCGAGGGATGCGTCGACAGCGGCGATGTTCTTATCAACCACGTCTTGACCCTTCTTGCCGTAGGTCTTTTGGATTGCTTTCTTGATGAGAGCGATGGCTTCATCAGCGGGGATCACGTTCGCGAGCTTGAAGAAGCAGGTCTGCATGATGGTGTTGATACGACCACCCATGCCGGAGGCCTTCGCGACCTTGAAGGCGTCGATGCAGTAGACGCTGATGTTCTTGTCCACGATCTGCTGCTGCATGCGTGCAGGCAGGCTGTCCCAGACTCCCTCAGGAGCGACGTCTGTGTTGATGAGGAAGGTGGAGTCCTGCGCCGCGTTCTTCAAGAAATCATAGAGATTGAGGATGGAGGGCTGGTGCAGGGCGATGAAGTTCGCATTCGTGATGGTGTAGGTGCTGTGGATGGGGGTCGATCCAAAGCGCAGGTGCGAGGTGGTCGTCGAGCCCGACTTCTTGGAGTCGTATTCGAAGTAGCCTTGCACGTAGAGATCCGTGTTCTCACCGATGATTTTAATAGCGTCTTTGTTCGCGCCGACGGTGCCGTCCGAGCCCAGTCCGTAGAACATGCAGCGTGTGACGGTGTCAGCCTCGGTGGAGAAGCTGGCGTCGTAGGGCAGCGACAGGTTTGTCACGTCGTCCTCGATGCCGATGGTGAAGTTGCTCTTCGGCGCGTCCTTCTGGAGCTCGTCGAAGATAGCCTTGACCATAGCGGGGGTGAATTCCTTGGAACCCAGACCGTAGCGACCGCCGACGATGAGGGGCATGGGGAAGGGGAGTGTACCTGCGATGTGCGCGGTGGAGAGTGCCTGCACGACGTCTTGGAGGAGGGGCTCGCCGAGGCTGCCGGGTTCCTTCGTGCGGTCGAGCACGGCGATCTTCTTGACGGTCGCGGGGAGGGCAGCGATGACGTCTTCGGTGGGGAAGGGGCGGTAGAGGCGGATCTTGAGCACGCCGATGTCCTCAGAGAGGACCTTGACGGTTTCAAGGCAGGCTTCAGCACCCGAGCCCATGATGATGATGACGCGTGTCGCCTCAGGGGAGCCGATGTATTCAACGAGGTCGTAGTAGCGGCCCGTGAGGTCGCCGAACTGCTTCATCGTGTTCTTGACGATGGCGGGCAGGGCGGTGTAGTAGCTATTCACCGTCTCGCGTCCTTGGAAGTAGACGTCGGGGTTCTGCGCTGTACCGCGGATGACGGGGGCGTCGGGAGTGAGGCCGCGCTGGTGGAAGCGTGAGACGAGCTCGGGCTTCATCATCGCCTTGAGTGTCTCGTCGCTGATGTCGGCGATCTTGCCCACCTCGTGCGAGGTGCGGAAGCCGTCGAAGAAATTCATAAAGGGAAGCTG
>CAYJID010000398.1:0-1686 GCA_964370135.1 uncultured Akkermansia sp.
AGGGGGCTTCTAATTTCTCGCGAGGTAAGATTTTGAGATGATTTTTAGAGTTGGATTTTTCACGAATTGATGGCTCAGAGTGTCCTCTGAGACGAAAATTCGGGGAAAATCCAGCCTAAAAGCACTCAAAAGCTGCCTCGTGAAGCGATTTTCTGAATTTTCTTATTTAGAATGACGAGAATTTAGAAGCCCCCCTTTAGAAGTGGAATGTTACTGGGGGAGTATAGCATCATCGCTGAAAAGATGAAAGTCTCAATGGTATTTTGAAGTGTAACAATAATGTAACAGATTTTTAGCTTTTGAATTTAAGCCTCTTAGGATCACTCTTTAGTAGGTCGATGAGCTTATTTATTCTCATGCGAAGGATCGCTGCACGCTCGCGCACCTCGAGTCGGAGGTCAGGTGACTCCTCGTCCATTGAATCAAAGAGCCCCCGGCCTAGATCGCTGCCCTCGATGCCTAGCACGTCCATGTACTCGATCAGTGCGGCACCTTCTGGAGGCGGATCGATAGGGTGAGTTGTTAATGAGTTGATCGTTGAGTAGATGTGGGGCTCGGGGGTGGGTGGGCGCTTCACTGTCGTTCTCGCAAGGACGCAATGACTGCTTGCCAGAGCGAGCAAGCAGGCGCATGGGATGGTGCCGTGAAGGTGGTGCGTGATCATGTCAGATATCATAGCAGGGCGGAGAAGGGAAAGACAGGTGAAAGTAGCGCAGAGAATGTAACAATTGTGTAACAGCAGCGGCAAGGGGGAGGGCATGACGGCACCGCGTGATGAAAAGGCTTGCAAAATGCATCACATCAGCGTAGAATCGCGCGCATGAACAATGAGACAGACGCGTCTACGAGCAGCAAGCGCGATTTCATTCGCGATATGATTGCCCGTGATCTTGCCGAGGGCTACTGCGACGTACCCATCACCCGATTCCCACCCGAGCCCAATGGCTACCTTCATATTGGACATGCGAAAGCAGTCTGTCTCAACTTTGGCCTAGCCCAAGAATACGCCAGCCTCGGCGCGCGCTGCCACCTGCGCTTTGATGACACCAATCCTTGCAAGGAGGACATCGAGTTCGTCCGCTCCATCCAAGAGGACATCCAGTGGCTGGGCTTTGACTGGGGTGATCATCTGTATTTTGCCTCTGATATTTTCCAGTTCTACTATGACTGCGCGGTTCATCTCATCAAGAATGGGCTCGCCTATGTGGATCTCCAAGACCGCGATACCATCCGCGCCCAGCGTGGTGATCTCAAGACCCCTGGCACACACTCTCCCTACCGCGACACACCCGTGGAGGAGAATCTGCGCCTCTTCACCGAGATGAAAGAGGGTAAATTTAAGGAAGGTGAAGCCATCCTACGCGCCAAGATCGACATGTCCAGCAGCAATATGAACATGCGCGATCCTGTCATCTACCGCATCTCCTACGAGTCGCACCACAACACGGGCACCGCATGGTGCATCTACCCCATGTACGACTTTGCCCACCCGCTGGAGGATGCCTACGAGCACATCACGCACTCGCTCTGCACGCTGGAGTTTGAGAACCACCGACCGCTCTACGACTGGGCTATAGAGAACTGCCCCGTCCCCGCCACGCCCAAGCAGCGCGAGTTCTCCCGCCTCAACATCACCTACACGGTCATGAGCAAGCGCAAGCTGCGCGAGCTCGTCGAGGAGGGCTA
>CAYJID010000399.1:0-1682 GCA_964370135.1 uncultured Akkermansia sp.
CGCACGAGGCTCTTCCAGACGAGGGCATCGGTGAAGCTGGTGCGCACCAGCTCGATACCACCGTCATTGGAAAAGTAGCGCGAGGGCAGCACGCGCGTGTTGTTGAAGGTGAAGTGATCTCCCGCCCGCGTGTACTCAAGGATGTCGCGGAATGACCGATGCTCGATGAGCCCCGTGTCACGATGGAGCACCATCATGCGCGAGGAGTCGCGATGGGGCAGAGGGTGAGCCGCGATGAGCTCGCTGGGCAGGTGATAATCAAAGTCAGCGGTACGCACGTGCTTGATGGTGTGTAATTTAATCTTAGCAGGGGAAGACACTCAGGCGGCGCAGCACCTCGTCACGTCCCAGCAGCTGCATGATGTCACCGAGATCGGGACCTGCATGGCTGCCTGTCAGCGCGATGCGCAGGGGGAACATCATGGCACCTACCTTCACGCCTGCACCCTTGGTCAGGGGCTTGATGAGGGCGGTGGCCTCCTTGCCACTCCACTCAGGGAGCTCGGCTACTGCCTGTGCAAAGAGGGCGAGCAGCTCGCCAGCATTGGGCTGGAGCTTGCCCATGGCCTCAGCTTCGTAATCGAGCTGCTCGAGCCACTTGAGCCAAGTGGGTACCTCGGAGAGCAGCTGCACCTTCGTCTGCACGGTGGGGATGGCTGCGCGCAGGGTGTCCGTGTCACTCAGCCCCGCGGCGGTGCAGAAGGGCAGCGCACGCGTGGTGAAGTCCTCCGCACTCAGGCGCATGAGGTGCTGCTGGTTCATCCACTTGCACTTTGTGATGTCGAACTTCGCCGCATTGCGGTTCACGTTTTCGAGGCTGAAGAGCTCGACGAGCTGCTCTTTGGAGAAAATTTCTTCATCATTCTTGGGGTTCCAACCGAGAAGCGCGATGAAGTTCACCACCGCATCAGGCAGGAAGCCGTCCTCAGGATAGTTGCCCAGCTGGGCGCCGACGTCGCGCTTGCTCATCTTGGAGCCATCGGGATTCTGAATGAGGGGGATGTGCGCGTAGTGAGGAGGCTCTATGCCAAAGGCGTCAAAGAGCTGGAGATGCTTGAATGTGTTCATCACATGATCCTCACCGCGGATGACGTGGGTGATCTTCATCTCGATGTCATCCACGACATTGACGAGATGGAAAATGTAGCTGCCGTCGGTGCGCTTCACCACCATGTCAGGTGTGTTCTCCTCCTGCGTGTAGTCGACGTTGATATCACCGCAGACCATGTCGTGGAGCGTCATAATACCCTCACGCTTGAAGCGGAAGCGCCAGACGGTGCCTTCACTCGTGCCAGGGATCTCATCGCCATTCTTGTCGCGCTTGTTGGGCGCGGGGCATTCGTAAACATGCCCTGAGGCGCGCAGCTGCTCAAAGTAGCGATCATAGATCTCCTGTCGCTGACTCTGGTAGTAGGGAGCGTAGTCGCCACCGACGCCCTCGCCCTCATCCCAGTCGAGACCCAGCCACTGCATGCCTGAGAAGATCGCCGACATCGCCTCCTCATTGTGTCTCTCCTGATCGGTATCCTCGATGCGCAGAACAAAGGTGCCGCCTAATTTCTTTGCAAAGAGATAATTAAAGAGAGCCGTACGTGCTCCACCGATGTGGAGGTAGCCCGTAGGCGAGGGAGCGAATCGTGTGCGTACCGTCGTAGACATGCGGGGTTTATACACTGTTAGGA
>CAYJID010000400.1:0-1643 GCA_964370135.1 uncultured Akkermansia sp.
AAAGCTGCGAATTCTCGCCAAAATGCAGCAAAAGACGTGCTGTGACGCTCATTTTTGAAATCTGCAATTTCCCAAAACTAATTTTGCAAGGTCCCCTATAAGCGAACAGAAGCGCTCCCCCAGCGCGCACTCACCTAGGAAGGTACCGCGCCACGAGTGGCTCTTGGACGGCGAAGAGTGCCTCGCGACGCTCGGGCGTATCATCGAGGTAGCCATGCAGATGCACGAGACCATGCACGAGGTAGCGGAAGAGCTCTTCTCTCTCGCAGAGTCCGTGCTGCGCGGCATAATGCCTCGCCGTGTCGACACTCACAAAGATCTCACCATGGTGAAAGGTGATGACATCAGTCGCCGTCGGGTCGTCCAAGAACTCACCGTGCACCTGCGCGATGGTCTCATCATCGACGAGATTGAGCTCGATGAACGCCAGCTCTGAGAGGACGTGGTCAGGCCCCTTTGCCGCCTCGAGGAGATCGGCGAGCAGCGCTTCCAAGGCTGACTGGAGCGGGGCTAGATCCTGCTCCGTGACCCAGCTATCGTGGGCATGGAGGTAGAGCTCAAGCTGCGGGATCATGCGTCACCCCCCTCCTCTATGATCTCTTGAGCTGCTGCTTCACGCGCGGCGATCTTGCGACGCTTTGCCTCCGCACGCGCCTCTCGGAAAAAGCTCTGGAACTGCTCGAGACACTCCACCTCCAGCACCCCTGCTGTCACCTCGCAGCGATGATTGAGCGGAGGGTTCGCATCGAGCAAATTGATCCACCCGCCGCAGGCGCCTCCCTTCGGATCACGTATGCCAAAGACGACGCGATCGGGGCGGCAGTGCACCAGAGCCCCCGCGCACATGGGGCAGGGTTCCTTCGTGACATAGACCGTGCAGCCCTCGAGCCGCCAGTCACCCACCGCAGCCTCAGCCGCTGTCAGCGCGAGCATCTCGGCATGCGCCGTTGCGTCCTTCAGCGTCTCCACCTGATTCCAACCGCGCGCAATCACGCGGCCGTCCTTCACAATCACGCAGCCGCAGGGCACCTCGGTAGCTGCGCGTGCCTTCTCCGCCTCACGCATCGCGAGCTGCATGTAGCGCTCATCGTCCGTCATCATCTCTGAAAACATCTCTGAAAAAAAATCGCCGCACTCTAGAAAAGCACGGCGAGTTGTAAAATGATATTCGAGCTAGATTATTCACCACGCAGGGTGAAGCGAGGCTCAGTGTCGAGGATCTCCTGCAGCTCTGTCCAGCCGTTTTCCGTCTGATTCTGGAACATCTGGAGGTAGACGGAGACGACGCCGGCGGGATTCTTGTCAAAGAGCTCCGCGACAGCGGGCTTGAGCTTCTCAGCATCGAGGCTATCGGGGAGATCACCATCGACCATGCCGTGCCCATTGTGCTCGATACCCAGCGCGTTGAGGAACTCGACGAGCATGCCTTCTTGCTTGCGCACGAGCCAGACCTGGAGCAGGTGGTCACCGATGGTCTCAGCGGGCTTCCAAGAGAGCATTTTCTTGAGCCATTCGAACTGCTCGGTGACGGGCTTCTGCTTGACGAACTGGGGGCGCAGCTTCTTGAGCGCGGAGAGCTCATTGATGGCGGCGCGGTAGAGACCGCGCTCCTGATTGCGCAGCCAGTCGAGGATGAGGGCTAC
>CAYJID010000401.1:0-1603 GCA_964370135.1 uncultured Akkermansia sp.
AGATGACCTTGGTATGAAGCGACTGTGGTCACGATACGATTCTGACGGAGTGCCGGAATTTGTTTCGATTTCATGGCTCAGAGCGCCCTCTGCGACGAGAATTCGGGAGAAACCCAGCTGAAAAAGACTCAAAATCAGCCTCGAAGCGCGAGTCTTCCCATTAGCTTATTTAGAATAATAATAATTTAAAAACACATTTCTACATATTCGCTATTTAGGACACGTGTGGAGCTAGTACGACATCAGCAACTATGTACTTGCCAGAGCGCGGACGACGTGATACTATTTGACCATATGGAGCATCAGTGTTCAAAATGTGGAAAGAGCTTCCACCCCGGTTCCAAAATCACCGACGTCTGCGCCAGCTGCCTTGAAGCAGAGTTTTCCAATACAGGCAAGGAACACGTCGATACGAGTTTCCGTGAAGAAGTCATCGCCTCGCTCGAAGACGTTCGCAAGAGACAACGCGACCGAGCCGAGATAATGAATCAGAGTTACAACTCAGGTTCACACTTCACCGCCTCTGGAAAGGTCAACGCCATCGTCGCAGGCTTTCTCTTGAGCATCTGCATCTTTGCCTTGCTGATCAATAACAAGGATAACACCACCTCGGCCACCATCAGCCTCGATGAGAGCCAGATGCGCATCTTTACGATGATTTTCTGCTTCGTGGCAGCCTGCTTCCTGTTCAAGGCGAGCATCCGCCACAAAAAGCTCTTCCGAATCACCGCGTTCTGCGTTGTCGTCTTTGGTTGGTTCGCCCCTGATCTGGCCACCATGATCAAGAAGACGGTGCCCGCCGATGCGAACGACGGGCTAGCCACCCTCGAAAATGAAGAAAGACGTCACGTCACCCCAGTCAAGGGACGCTTGCTTGATGAGGATGACCTCGAGAGCCTGCGCCTACGCCGCAGCCAGAGTCACAACGCTGTGTATGGCTTTTTCATCAACAATGCCGACCCTCTCCAGCGCAACAACATCCAAGACGCCATTGCGCGCCTGACCACGGCGTCTTACAAAGCCCTCTACAGCAAAAAGCGCGGCTACCTCATCATCATCGAGACCCCCTCGCGCCAGCTCGAAGACATGACCGCCATCGCGCAGCGATTTGGCAAGGTACACTACGCGAGCAAAGATGACGGCATCTATGAGGTGAACTACTCGGGCGAGATCTCGCGCATGTCCAATAGCTACAGCCCCGAGGCGATCAACTCCCCCTCACACCCCTCCTTTGTCAACGCGAATATAGAGGAACTCCAGAGCAAGGTCTCCGACCGCGTCCGTGAGGCAGCCACCGCCCTCGCCGTCGCGAACTCCCCGCTGCTGCGTATCGACGTCGTCGACACCATTCTAGAGGTACTGGAGGACAATTGGAGCACCGAGCCCCAGACACACGCCGCACTCGTCGAGGCCCTCATCACCTACTCCGCGCCTAACAACAAGCGCACCGCAGAGGAGGCCTACCGCCTCTTTGGCATCAACCAGGCCAACGGTATCCAGACGCCCGCCCACGTCATGAACTACCTGCTTGAGGCGCGCGGTGAAGAGATGAGCGACACCATCATCAAGCTCTGGATGGAGAACCCCATCGTCTGGCACAACC
>CAYJID010000402.1:0-1589 GCA_964370135.1 uncultured Akkermansia sp.
GCGCTCTGCTCGCTATTTATTCCGTTTTTCTCTTGACTAACTTCGCTCTCTGAGGGCGGTAGCATGTATCTTCATTTGGTTGAAAAAGACTTTGTCTTTTCCCTCCAAATGAAGCACATGATCGGGGAGATAAAGCGATCAGCTGCTAAATCACGCTACTTTTTCTATAGCTTCCTCATTACTAATACTAGCCTTCTTATCGAGTGAGGAAATCATGATACGATTCTGACGGAGTGCCAGATTTTGAGTGCCGATATTTGAAAGTAGAAGTTTCTTATCAGTCCTCGGTGCAACTGCAAAGCTTGATTTCCTGCGCCGTCAGTAGCTTGACGCGCGTCGAGAGGGCGTGGAGGGCGATGAGATGCAGCATCTCATCTACCGTCGTGCAGGCATCGCTAATCACGCTGACGGGGTAGCACTGGGCGGCGAGTGAGAGCGCGGTGTGGGTGACGCAGTTCTGCGTCATCATGCCGCAGATGTAGAGCTCGGTGACGCTGTGGGCTTCGAGCTGGCGGGCGAGCTCCGTCTGGTGGAAGCTATCGGCATAGTGCTTGACCACGATGGGGGCGAGCGGCGCGAGGGCGCGCAGCTCCGCGTGGATCTCCGCGCCCAGGGTCTCAGAGTTGAAGAAAGGAGCGAGGCCCTGCTGAGGATCCGCGATGTGCTGGATGTAGATGACGGGCAGCTCCGAGGATTGGAAGCGCTGGATGCTCTCTTTCACATGCTCGAGTACATCTGCTGTATTCCAAAGAGGGTAGGTGCCTCCGGGGAAGTAGTCGTTCTGGATGTCGATGACGAGTAGGGCGGGCTTGGCTGGGTGGATAGGGGGGGTGGTGTTCATGGTGCTGGTGGTTTTGAATATCTGTGTGTGGGGGAGGGGGGCTATTATGACTGCTATGACTCCTCGTCTGCTGTGTCAAAGGCTCGCGCGGGGCGAAAGGCAAAGAGACTCGCTGTCATCTGCCCGCCTGCGCTACAGAGCTCCTCATTATAGCGCTCTACTGCCTGATTGTACAGTCGGCTCAGCTGATGCTGGTCGTGGTAGGCTATTTCTAGTCCCGCGAGCTTGCTGGAGAGGCGCTCATCATGCCATTGTTCAGCGGTCTCGCAGATCTGCTGGCTGTAGCGGTCGAGCCCGACGCGTAGCTGCTCCTCGCAGAGCTGGAGGCGCGCCATGGATTGCTCGTTGTTGACGACGTCGTGCCCTTGGAGGATGAGGTGGGCGAGCTGCTGCTCGATGTCTTCGAGCTCAGCGCGTGCTTGCGCCTGCTGCTCGAGGGGGTAGCGCGCCCACTGGGAGAGTAGGGCGCTGAGCTCGCGGTGCTGGGTCTTGAGCTGATTGAGACTCAGCTGCCATTCGTGCAGCACGGAGTTCCAATAGCTGCTGATCTGCTGGTAGCGGTGCAGGATCCATGTGAATAGCAGGATGATGAGGCTGGAGGCGATGAGGGCAGGCATGATGCTATGATGCCACGAGTGGAGGGGGAAGGCGAGCAGTTAGGTCTAGCAGTTAATCTGAAGAGGGGCTTTTTTGGGCACTCCGTCAGAATCGTATCGTGACCACAGTCGCTTCATACCAAGGTCATCTT
>CAYJID010000403.1:0-1582 GCA_964370135.1 uncultured Akkermansia sp.
CTTGCGAAGATACGAATGTTGTCGACGAACATGAGGGTGAGGGTAGCGCATTCTCCGATGAGATGCAAGACTTTTCAAAGCGCAGCCAGCAAATGCGATTCTTCTTTCGCGCACGAAGAATATCCTCCAAGACAGCATCACCCCCTTGACGCTTCGCTACAAATGCTCTATACTCCCCCAATGGAAACGAACATCATCGTCGCTGGCAAGCCCGCCATCTCCTATGTCAAGGAGGGCGTCTCCTTCTTCGAACAGCGCCTACGTCCGCTAGGCAAGGTCAACATCCAGTACCTCAAGGCTGGCAGCTCCGAGGATGTCTCCACACGCCTGCTCGCGGCGAGCGAGGGCGCGCTACGCATCGTGCTCGACGAGCGCGGCGAGCACTGGCCGACGCGCACATGGGAGGCGCAGTTCAAAAAATGGCAGCTCCACTCTGTCAAGCGCATCGCCTTTCTCATCGGTGCGGCCGATGGGCACACGCAGCAGCTGCGCGACCGCGCCGATGTCCTGCTCTGCCTCGGCAAGCACACCATGCAGCATGAGCTCGCACTCCTCGTCCTGCTCGAGCAGGTCTACCGCATCCACACGCTGCTGGCGGGTGCCCCCTACCACCGTGATTAATTTCTCACTCAGAACACACAGATGAAAAATCTCCTCGGCACCACAGCCCTCCTCCTACTGCTCTCGAGCTGCTGGCAGGCGCAACAACCCCAATACTCTGTCATCAGCCGCATCGGCTTTGCCTCCGATCAGCTGAATCTACAAGAGAGCGACATCGCCAGCCTCGAGGTTCAGGGCTATGATGCCAATAGCCTGAAGGATGATTCATGGTTCTCCCCTCCTTACATCGACCCCGATATCCGAGCCGAAGGACTCATCACCATGAAGCCTCACTACCGCCCCAGTCTGCCTGACAAGCATGAGATCGTCAGCATCACACCCAGCTACCCGCCCTCGCTCAAGCAGCATCAGGGCTGGATCTCCAGCGAGGCGTGGTCGGCGCAGCTGCTCAAGAAGCACGCTCAGGGTGAGATCTATTACCACCCCACCCTGAACGCTTTTTATATCAAATTACAGCTCCAATCCACGCCTTAGCGATCGCGCAGCCCTGCACTGATGGCATCCGCCATCATGTAGTAGGCCGCGAGCTGCTGCACGCTGAGCGCGGATAGATCAGAGGGCGCCTCACCTCTCATATCATGGAGAACTAGCTCGCTCGCCGACAAATAGCTCGCCTGCATGGGCTCAGGGAGCTGGTGAAGAAGAATTAAGAGACGCGTGAGGAACTCTTCCAGCGCTCGTTGCTGCTCCCCCTCGCCCGTCTTGGTGCCTAGCAAGGGCTTGAGACTGCTGCGGGAGAGCTCGCTGATCTGCTGGGAGAGCTGCCAGACCTGCTCATCGTCCATCGCTGCGAGCTGGAGCATGAGTGCCTCTACAGTCTTGGCAAGGAGTTTTTTCTCATCTGTATCCTTGGGCGTTCTTGGGCGCATGATCTTCATGAGCAGCGCATCGTAGGCATTCATGCAAGGAGTGAGCCAAAAGCGGTGCTTCTCCTCCAGAGCCTTGTACTGACTCCTCTCAG
>CAYJID010000404.1:0-1524 GCA_964370135.1 uncultured Akkermansia sp.
GAGATGAGAGTGACACCTTGGTTGACAAGGCCTTGGGCAAACTGATCGAGCCCCGTCTTGTCTGAGACAGAGATGAGGGCGCGGTTGATTCTTTCGGGTTGGATTTTGGTTTCCATCGTGGGGCTACGGGTTGATCGAGCAAGCAGCTCTTGCTGCGGAGAACGTTACACCCTCACGCGGGAAAAATCAAGCCCAAAGTATTTTGTTCTGCCTCGCAGCCATCGCATTGCTCCCGCAGTCATCTCTGCAAAAGCTGCTGTGAGGGAGTATTTTGAAGCTTGAGAACTGCTAACAAAAAAAGCTCCACACCCACAGCTCTCATGACGCTAGGCGCGACCACCCTGTGCAGGCGTCGTCGACTGCGGCGTTGTCTGCGACGGCGTACGCGCTGGGCTAAGGCTGAGGCTGCGCACTAGTCGGCTTTGTCACGGCGGGCTTTGCCTTGGCCGCTGCTGGTTTGCTCGCATCTGCGGGCGGGGAGGACATGGCCTCAGAGGGGAAGAAGCCACCTGTGTCCTTCCAGTGACGCAGCGTCATGCCTGCGATGAAGGAGACCACCACGATGATGACGGCAAAGATGGGGGCAAAGCCATCTTCCTTCTTGGGCACGTAGGCGGGGCGCGCCTCTTTCTTGCTCGGCGGGCGCTTGGGCGCTGGCACGCCATCCGCCGAGGCGGCCGAGGCGGCGGGGGTGATGAGCTTTGCCCTGGGCGGGGTGGCTGCACCGGGGGCACTCACGGCGAGAGCGGGGATGGTGGCACCCTGTGCGTCGTAGGTGAGCTGGGCTTCGCCGAGCTGGTACTCGACGCCCTCCTGGAGTGGCTCTGCATCGGTGACGAGAGCTCCCTCGCGTCGTGTGCCATTGGTGGATCCTTCATCCTTGATATAGAAGGAGCCCTCACGACAGACGATGGAACAGTGTACGCCTGAGATACCGACCACGTCGGGCAAGCTAATGATGCAGTCAGGATTGCGGCCGATGGAGATGACGAGTCCCTCCTTGGCAGGGAGGCGGTATTTGTTCTTCGTCCCGTCAGATCTTTTAATAAATACAAGTGCCATAGCTATGCACTAGTATGCCAAAACTACTGCGCGAATGCAAACAAAAAGAAGAGGACGCACTCATTGAGGCGCTGCCTTGGGGGAGCTGGGATGATTGCCGCGTCTGCGCGCGGGTCAACACGTAGAAAACCCAAGACCTCTCCTAGGTGTAAAACGACGCTTCTGTGCTCACAAAAAAACACCAGATGAGGCGATGACCTCATTCGGTGTTTCTCTATGCCCTACACTCCGGCCGCGACTCGAACGCGGGACCCCAAGCTTAGAAGGCTCGTGCTCTATCCAGCTGAGCTACCGGAGCAAATAGGCGAGCCGCTATACTAGCAGCTCTCGCACTGAGATGCAAGGCTTTTTCTTCGCAATTTTCATTCTCGCAGTCTGTAGGGGGCTTCTAAATTCTCGTCATTCTGAAGGGGGCTTCTAAATTCTCGTCATTCTAAATAAGAAAATTCAGAAAATCGCTTC
>CAYJID010000405.1:0-1516 GCA_964370135.1 uncultured Akkermansia sp.
CTACTCTTGTGTTACAACTAAGAGTATGATTAATCAGCTCTTGTTGCATGGTATCACCGTCTTTCCCCAGCGCGAGGTCTTTGACTTCGTCGACGGGGTCAATGTGATTGTCGGCGGCAATGATTCAGGGAAAAGTCACCTGCTCAAGCTCAGCTACGCGCTCGCCTACTGGATGAGCAATCACAGCCGCCGCGATATGCCCGAGCAGTCGGTCGAGGAGCGAGGCCTGCGCAAGGAGATGCTCCGTGTCTTTGGCATTCAGAATCTTGCCTCGCTCTGCTCCCATCATTCGATCCGCGCTCGTGCCGAGATGCGCGGGCGTTTCTCAGGTGAGCGCGCCCCGGAGGGGAGCTCGGAGCTCAGCTGCGCCTTCTACCCCGATCCCGATCAGCGCGGGCTCAAGATTGAGAGCATGCCCGAGCGCTTTATCTTAGAGAATACTCTTTTCATCGCCGCGCGCGAGGTGCTCAGTATCTTTCCCTACTACATGCAGAGTGTCGATCGCTACCCCGGTCTCGTAGACGGCGTAAGTCTGCGTCTCTGTCAGGCTCTGGATCACAGCGCGCTCAAGCAGCGTCCCTCGGGTGCTCTCGGTGAGGCACTCCAGCTCATCGAGCAGCTGCTCGGTGGGCAGCTCCAGCGTCAGCAGGCACGCTTCTACCTCGATCGCCCGAGCACAGGGCAGGTGGAGCTCAATCTGCTCGCCGAGGGATTCAAGCGTATGGGCACGCTGGCACTACTGATAGGCAATGGCAGTGTGCGCCAAGGCACGATGCTCTTCTGGGATGAGCCGGAGATGAATCTCAACGCGAGCCACCTCCCCCTGCTCGTCCGTGTCATGCTCTGCCTCAGTCAGGCGGGCGTGCAGCTGGTGCTCAGCACGCATAGTCTTTTCTTGCTGCGCGAGCTGACCATTCAGCTACATGAGAACAAGGACGTGCCGCGCCACTTCATCAGTCTCCAGCAGCGGCAGGGGATGGAGGGCACAGCCGTGCAGGTGAGTGCTGCGGATAGCTTTGATGAGCTCGAGCATCTGGAGAGTCTCGATGCGGAGATCGCACAGGCAGACCGCTACCTCGGTATGGGCGTGCCGACGATGAGTCGCGAGGAGGTCGAGAGGATAGATGAGTATGATGTATAAAACGCACATGCCTCCACATCATCCATCCTCTGAGACGGCGATCGCCGATCCCCATTATATCGAGGGGGTCTTCCGTCTCGACTTTGAGCCCGAGATGCAGGTATGCCGCTTTGAGTGCTCTGATTTCTATGCTCATCGAGCGCAGAACTTCTGCACGAGCTGCAAGGAGATGGATTTTGTCCTCTACCGCCCGCGCAAGCGTGAGCTCTGGCTCGTGGAGCTCAAGGACTACCGCTTCAACGCGCGCCCGCGAATCCAAGATCTCGTCGAGAAGCTCTGCCGCAAGGTGCGCGATAGCCTCTTTGTGCTCAAGATCGCCGCCACCTGCGCGCCCGAGGAGCAGCCCGATGAGGGCATCTCGCTGCGCCAGATGGG
>CAYJID010000406.1:0-1507 GCA_964370135.1 uncultured Akkermansia sp.
AGCGATTTTCTGAATTTTCTTATTTAGAATGACGAGAATTTAGAAGCCCCCTTTATTATCAGAAAAAAAAATCACTGTGCGAGCAGCTGCTTGATGAGCTGCATAGTCATGCGGCAGGATTGCTCCAGCTTCGACTTTGAGATCAGGCTCATACTATCCTTGTCTGTATGCCACCAGTCTGAATCAATAAAATCGCCAATCAAGTTGATACTCTGCACGCCGCGCTGGAGATAGGGCTGGTGATCATCCATGACGGATGTCGCCGCCACCGTCCATTGGCTGCGGGGGAGTTTCAACACATCAATCGCCTTGGAATACTCGCGGTACATCTCCATCGGGGTATCGTGCATGGGAATGGCAATGGGGATGCGGTGGCCACCCACCATATCGAGATTGATCTGCCACTTTGGTAGGCTGCCCTCCTGTGCGCGGCGTGCCGCATCCCAAGTCGAACCGTACAGCCCGTCGCTGCTCGTCATATTCCAAGCAAAGGATTCCTCGCCATCGAGAAAAACCATCTCGACGCGCTGCGCCTGCTGGGGCTTCTTGGCGAGGAGGCGCGCGACCTCGATGAGGGCGGCAGCACCTGAGGCTCCGTCATTCGCCGCTTGGAATTGCTCGGAGACTCCAATCTTTGCATCAATATGGCAGCTCAGCAGCAGGGGGCGCGCAGCGAAGGCGTCCTTGCCATAGGTCGCGTAGAGATTCACCATGGGCTTGCCCTGTCCGGTAAAGCTGCGACGCTGCGTCGTCCAGCCGAGGGCTTGGAGCTGCTGCTCGAGGTAGCGTAGCTGCGCCTCGTAAGCGGGCGAGCCTGTGACGCGCAGCCCCATATCGCAGAAGGTCTGTGTGTGGATGTAGGCATTCTCCCCCGAGGCCTCGGGGCTATCGACGAGCTGGAGTGGTGCTGCTGGCTGAGGGCTGCTCGGTGTCGCCGCTGTGGGCTTGACTGCCTGCTCGCCGCAGCTAGAAAGGAGAAACAGCGAGCTGAGGCTCGCTGTCGTGATCAAAAAAGATGTGTGAAATGTCGTCTTCATAGAGGGTCGTCGATGCCGAGAATCTGCATGATGCGGGTGAAATCCGACTTGCTCATGTAGGGGATCTCAATGGTGCCCTTGTTCTCTCCCTTCATGCTGATCTGCACGGGCGTGCCGAGGTCGGCAGTGAGGCGGCGGCAGACATTGACATAGGCGGGCGGTAGTGAGGAGGGCTCGCGATGCAGTCTATCATTGGGATTGAGCGTATCGCGCACGAGCTGCTCGGTCTGGCGCACGGTGAGCTGGCGCATGATGACGCGCTCGGCGGCGCGTAGCTGCATGTCGGGCTCCTTGAGCTGGAGCAATACCTTGGCATGCCCGATGGTGATGCGCTCGTCGTTGAGCATATCGCGCACCTCGCTCTGGAGGTCGAGCAGGCGTATCATATTAGCAATGACGCTGCGAGCCTTGCCCACGTGGCGGGCGATCTCGCCCTGCTTGAGCCCAAAGTGGCTCTGGAGCATCTTGTA